>NZ_DASPSP010000131.1:0-6722 GCF_035623875.1 Mycobacterium sp.
CGGCGAACGTCGATCACCTCTTTACCGGATTGGTCGGCGGCAACGGGAGCTCCGCCCACCTCGCTGGCTGCCCGCTTCGGGTCGTGCTCCGGCGAGCTCATCGCAGCAGTCCGCGCATCTCGATCGTCGGCCTGGCGGCCAGCGCCGCCTGTTCGGCTTCGGCGATGGCCTGCTCACGGTTGACGCCCAACGGCATCTCCTGAATCTTGTCGTGCAGCTTGAGGATTGCGTACAACAGCATCTCCGGACGGGGCGGACAGCCGGGCAGGTAGATGTCCACCGGCACAACATGGTCCACGCCCTGGACGATCGCGTAGTTGTTGAACATCCCGCCCGACGACGCGCACACGCCCATGGAAAGCACCCATTTGGGCTCGGCCATCTGGTCGTAGATCTGACGCAGCACCGGCGCCATCTTCTGGCTGACCCGGCCGGCCACGATCATCAGATCGGCCTGCCGGGGTGTTGCCGAAAACCTCTCCATGCCAAAGCGGGCGATGTCGAATCGGGGGCCGGCGGTGGCCATCATCTCAATCGCGCAGCACGCCAATCCAAACGTTGCCGGCCACAACGAGTTCTTGCGGAAGTAGCCCGCCAGTGTTTCGACGGTCGTCAGCAAGAGACCGCTCGGCAGCTTCTCCTCCAGACCCACGTCTTACCTCAATCCCAGGTCAGGCCGCCGCGGCGCCACACGTACGCGTAGGCCACAAAGACGGTGAGCACGAACACGACCATCTCGACCAGCGCGAATACCCCTAGCTTGTCGTAGCTGACCGCCCATGGGTAGAGAAACACGATTTCGATGTCAAAGACGATGAACAGCATCGCTGTCAGGTAGTACTTCACCGGGTACCGCTGCCCGCTGCCGGCGTGCGGCGCATTGGCCGGCTGGTCGCTGGGTTCGATGCCGCACTCGTAGGCCTCCAGCTTCGCCCGGTTGTAGCGCGAAGGACCGATGATCTGGGCGATGGCGACCGAGCCGAGGGCGAAAGCAGCCGCGATCCCCCCAAGCACCAGGATGGGTAGGTACAGATTCATGCTGCGAAGACGCTCCCTCACTGGTTGTCCATGGCCTGACTCACTGTGAGCGCAACCACAGCCTAGCGATCGTGTCTAGTCCCGCGCTCAGCAGTCTAGATGTGACCTCTCCCCACCGCCCGGTGGGTGGTCGGCCGCCCGAAGTACGCGACGGCCGGACGGCTATCCTTTGGTCACGAATCGCCAAGGGCACGAGGCTATTTCGCTGGCTGGTAAGGCGACGGCGGGATCGGGGCCGTCGCACTGTCAGGCCGCGATCGGCGGCCGGTGTTCGGGTGCGCTCTGCAGACGCTGTTCAGCTAATGCACCGGAGGGCGCAGCAGCTCGAGCACCGTCCGGCTGAGCCGGATCGGATCGATCGGCTGCGGGACCGAGGCCTCAGCGCGCGACCAGTTGGCCAGCCAGGCATCGTCGCGCCGTCCGGTCAGCACCACGACCGGCGGTCCCTGCGCAATTTCGTCTTTCAGCTGCTTCGCGATGCCCATGCCGCCGGTGGGGGTCGCCTCGCCGTCAAGGATGGCCAGATCGATGCCTCCGGCGTCCACCTGCTGGATGACTACCGGTCCGGTGGCCACCTCGACGTAGCTCAGCTCGGGCAGATCCGGGTGCACCCGTTTGCCCAATGCCAGCATGACGTCCTGTCGGGTCTTGGCGTTGTCGCTGTACACGAGGATCCGCAGTGGGCTGGTGGCAGACACGGTGCAGATCGTACTGCCCAGCGACGATGCCGGCCGCATAGCGGCCTGATGGGGTCTACCGGGGCGCCCGCACGAAACAGGCGTCGGCCGACGCTGTCGCCCGCTCGGCGATCATGCCGAGCCGGTTCCAGCCCAGGCCGAACTGGGCCCGGTCGACCTCGATTTTCGCCAAGACCCGCACCGAGCCGTCGTCGAGCAGGATGATCCGGACCGGCAGCGGCACCGAGGCGGTGACCCCCTTGATGCTGAGGGTGGCGCGTAAATCTGCGGCGTTACCGGTGGTCGGTTGCACGGCGGTAACGACGACGCTGATCTCCGGGAAGCGTTCGGCGTCGAAGAAATCGTCGGACAGCAGATGCTGGTCGCGTTTACGGATTCCGGTTCGCAACGACGCCACCTGGATGTCGAGGCGGCCGAAGATGGCCCCCTTGCCGGTGATCTGGCCGTCGCCGTTGACGTCGGTGAATCGGCCTTTGACGGTGATCAGGCCCCACATGTTTCTGATCTTGAAGCTGATCGTGGATTCGTCGGGAACGAGGTTCCATACCCCCGCGGTGTCAGGATCGCTCAGCAATATTTCCACTGTGGTCATGCGCGCCGCTCCTTCTCATCGCTTCGCGCTGCATCGTCGTCGGCGCGGGTCATCGGCACCTCCGTTGCCGGCTAGTTCATCAACGGGGCGAGTTCGGCCGGGTCGAAGTACTCATCGATACGGCTGATCAGGGGTTGAGAACTAGGGGAGACCCCCAACTTAATCACGATGCAGACCCGCAGGGCGATCAATGCGCCGTCGCGGCCGGTGGCGTGCAGGATGTGCTGCTGGACGAAACCGTCGGGGAACAGCTGGCGGTCGAGGATTTCATAGCGGCGTTGCGTGGTGACCCCGATGAACCAGTGCAGCACCTTCAGCGCCCGCTTTTTATCGTCGTCGCGGTGGGCGCCCACCCGCCATACCGCGATGTCGTCATCGAAGAGCCGATTGAGCGTCGCCTCATCGCTTCGCTCGATCGCCGCGAACAGCTGGCCGGCCACCTCGGCGATGACGTGCTGACTGTGGCCGGGGCCGGTAGCGGGCACTGGGTGTCTTTCTATTCGTTCTGGTAACCGGGATGCGCCACCGACAGCCGGTGACTTACCAACGCGCGCAGAGCCGATTGCACTTGTCCGCTGCGCTCGTCCAGCATCCCAGCACGAATAGCGGCAGCCAACTGGGCTTCGTCGTCAAACCCGACGCCGGCCAGCACACCGGTGACATCGTCGGCCGAGTCGACGAGCAATTCACGTTCGACGATGCGCAGCACGTTGGCCGCAACCCGGGCATGGAAATTGACCTGGCCGGCCGTCGACTCCCGGACGTCCGTTTCGAGGAACTCGGCGACCGCACCGACAAGCTCAGCCGCGGTGGGGCGGCCGTGCAGTGGGTTGGACGAAGCGGCCTGGAACGTCATCACAGCGCGGGCGCCTCGGGACCGCGATCCACACCCGTGCGCAGCTTCACCGATGCCGAGTAAGCGAGGGTGCGGAACCGCAGCACTGGATCATCCGAGGGCTCGATGCCGTCGGTGACGCGCATGGGATCGAATACGACGATGTCACCGCCATGCTCGCGTTCCGTGTCGACGCCCGTGATGGCGAGGGTGCCGACGGTAACGGTTTGGGTGCTGTGCCACGGTTTGGATGGATCGACGGTCGAATCGCCCTCCGCCGCGACCTGGACTTGGTAGGAGAACCGGACCGGTTCGGTCGCGAGGCGCTCGTCGAGTTCTTCGGTCAAGAAGTTCGCGCTCTTCGTCTTAGCGACGTCCGGGGACAGGAACTGTTCGCCCGCGGCCGGAACCAAGTGGTAACGAACGAATCGCGCGCTGCCGTCGGCGGCGACCCAGCGGAAAGCGTGCAACCCGTGGTACGCGACGGTGCCGTAGCTGACCGGCACTCGATTCGCGGCGCGCACGACCGGTAACGCGGCCAAGAAACGGGGGTGGGTGGCGATGTAGCCGGCGAGGCGCAGCGGTGCGGTCGCCCCAGGGCGCGACGCACGGAGTAGGTCGATGAAGCCGTCGGGTGTGCTGGCCGGAAATAGCTTCGCGGTCTGCGTGGATACGTCGGTGGTCCGCCCGTCCGGCAGTGTGAACTTCACCGCCAACCCGCGCACCCCTGGAGCATTGTCTGGCTGCGCCGGATTGCCTGACCCACTGGAGAATCGGATCAGCGCGGGCACGTCAGAGCCGTTGAGGTGTGCGGCGCGGGAGAGTTGGGCGGCGTCGGTGGTGGCGGTGAAGGTGCCGCGGTACAGCTTGCCCTTGGCGTGCAACGCCCGGTAGCCGGGTTGTGCCCCGCCAGTTTCGCGGATGGTGTCGATGGCTTGCTCAGGAGTGACCACAGCGGCATCTTAGGCACTCAACGGGCATCTGGCGCAGCCTTATTTAGCAACGTGAGCAGATCCCACTCGGTCTCGCAGACGCGGCGGCCGATCGCCGCCAGCTCCACCGAGCGGGTCTGCCCGCTCAAGTGGCGCTCCGCTTGGTAGCGGCAGATGACACCCCAGCGCAGCGTGGCCAGCACCAACCACCAATGAAACGCCACCCGATCGACCGTAGCCCCGCCGGCCTGTTCGTAGGCGGCAAGAAAATCCTCGACACTGCCTAAGCCGCCGGCAGCGCGGTCGGCCGGAGCGCCGAACCGCCAAGCCCGGATGCAGAACCAGGCCAGGTCTTCATAGACCTCGCCGATGTGCACCAGCTCCCAGTCCAGCACGGCCGCCAGCTGGGATCCGTCGATGATGAGGTTGCCCATCCGGTAGTCGCCGTGCACTAGGCGCGACGGTGACGGCGCGGGCCGGTGGGCGGCGAGCCACCGAAAAGCCCACTCGAATGTGGCGGTGGTGTCGCTGATGGCGTCCAGTCGGCCGCGCCATTCCGCGAGTTGATCCTGGGCCGAAAGCTCCGGGTCGTGCGGTTCGGCCCGATGGATGGCGGCCAGCGCGTGCGCGCACTGACTCAGCAACCGGGCCCGACCCGCTTCGTCGAGTTGGCGTTCTATGCGCCGAACGATGGTCTCGCCTTTGATCTCATCGCAGATCAAAAACGGATTGCCCAGTGCGGCAGGCGAATCGTCGGCAACCAAAATCTGGGGAACCGGCGCGCCGGCGGCCGCGGCGGCAGCCTGAGCGCGGGCTTCGAGCTCCATTCCGGCGTGCAGGTCGTCAGGGGGGCCGATGCGCAGGATCAGCGACCGCCGTTCATCGGGGGTGACCGCATCGAATGCCCACGTGGTTCGGCTGGCACCGCCGGTCAACGCGCGCAGATTGTCGATCGCCACGTCGCGGCCCAGTATCGGGTGCAACACCACGGGCAAGCTGTCTTGCAGGGTCACTTTTTACCGAACTTGAACAACCGTTGCGCCACCCGGCGAATCTGAATCTCCTCTGCACCCTCGGTGATCCGGTAGCGGCGGTGGTGACGGTAGATGTGCTCGAAGGGTTCGTGACGGCTGTAACCCAGGCCACCGAAAATCTGCATGGCACGGTCCGCGGCGTCGCAGACCAGTCGGTTTGCCCGATAGTTGGCCATCGAGACTTTGTCGGACACCTCCATGTGGTGGTTGCGGTCCAAATGCCAGGCCGCGTACTGCACCAGTAGCCGCACCATCTGGGCCTCGGTCTGCAGCTCGGCCAGCGGCCACTGCACGGCCTGGTTGACCGCCAGCGGCTTGCCGAACACCGTTCGTTCGCCGGCGTATTCGGCGGCCCGATCGATGCAGTATTGCGCCGCGCCCAGGCTGCTGGCCGCTTGCCGAATTCGGTTCTCGTGCAGGAACGTTTGCGCAACCTCCAGCCCTCGATCCACTTCACCGAGTACCGCGTCGGCGGGCACCCGGACGTCATTGAGCTCGACTTCGCCGTGATCAGTGGGCATGTTGAACGTCCACCAGTAGTACGGGACGGTGAATCCCGGCGCGCTGGTTGGCACCAGGAACGCGGTGATGCCGCGGGCCTGCCCCGGCTCGCCGGATGTGCGGGCGAAGATCAAGTCATGTGTGGCGCGGTGGACGCCGGTGTTGAATCGCTTGGCGCCGTTGATCACCCAGTCGTCGCCGTCGGGTTTGGCGTGCGTTTCCAGCCAGGTCGCATCGGATCCGTGCTGCGGCTCGGTGAGCCCGAAGGCCATGGATCGTTCTCCGGTGATCAGCGCCTCTGACCACAGGGCGCGTTGCGCATCGGTGCCGAAGCGTTCCATCATAATCACCTGCGGGAAGTTGCCGACGATCGATGATTCGTTCTGTAAGTCGTTGTGCAGGCCAAGGCCTTTGTGCGCCAGATGCTCCCGGATGACGGCCATGTCGACGTTGGTGCCGTCGCGGCCACCCAGCGACGTCGGCAATCCATAGCGCAGCCAGCCGGCCTTGTCGGCCCGTCGGCGCATCTCGGAGAGCAGATCCTCCCACTCTCGGGTCGGGATGCCGTCGTTGTCCCAATCGGTGCGGGCATGCTCCCGGCGCTGGTCGAAGTACTGCATGTTCTCGGCTTGCAGCGGGGCGATCTCACGTTCGATGAACGCATCCATGTCGGCGAGTAGTCCCGGAAGGTGTTCTGGCAGAGTGAAATCCACTGCTATCTCCTTAAGATCTTGTTACGCTGCCGTACAGGGTTCTTTTCCAGATCGTCGACAACGTTGCAATCGCATCCTCGTCGTTGATCTCTAGGCCAAGGCCGGAGGACCCGACGAACACGGTGGTGAAGTTCTCGAACAACAAGGCGATGGCCGCGGCGGTGTGTTCTGGGTTGAGCTCGGTTCCGTAGCCCTGTTCCTGGGCACGGCGTGCCGAGGCCGCGACGATGTCCATGCCGAATCGCCGGAATTCGTTCTGGACGGCGGCGAACCGTTGCTGGGTCGCCGCCAGCTGCGCTACGGCGATCATGATGCCGATGTTCTGCTTGAACATGTTCCAGTAACCAGTGACCACGGCGGTAAAGAACGCGTCGTCATC
>NZ_DASPSP010000182.1:0-26977 GCF_035623875.1 Mycobacterium sp.
ATCCGGACACAGACCCGCATCGTGCGCCAACTCGCCGACGCCGCGGGCATCCACGGCGTGAGCAGCGCGGCGGGTGCCGCCGGGACCGTCGTCAAACGCGTCGCCCAGTTGGGCCGTGGAGATGGTCCCAACGTCTCGCTACCTAGGACGGCCGCACCACGCACCCCGTGGAACAAGACGATCACGCCGCACCGCCGCTTCGCCATGCGCACCGCGTCGCTGGACAACATCAAGCGCCTCAAGGCTGCAACAGGTGGAACCGTCAACGACGTCGTCATGGCGATCTGCGCTGGCGGGCTACGCGAATATCTGCTGAAACACGATGCCCTGCCCGACCGCCCGCTGCGCGCGATGGTCCCGGTGTCGATCCGTACCGGCGACGAAGCCGACCCGTGGACGAACCGGGTGTCGGCCATCGTCGCCGCGTTGCCAACCGATTGCGACGATCCGCTCGAACGGGTCGCTCGCTGCCACCAGGCGATGCAGAAAGCCAAGCGCCAGTTCGAGCTGATCCCGGCCACCGAGCTGGTGGACCTCACCCAGTACTCCACGCCGGTGCTGGCCACCGCCGCGGTTCGGCTGGCGTCGCGGCTGCGGTTGGCCAACCGCGTCGCACAGCCGTTCAACCTGGTGATCTCCAACGTCCCAGGCCCCCGCGAGCCGTTGTACTTCGCGGGGGCCAAGCTGCGTCACCAGTTCCCGGTGTCGATCGTTACCGACGGTCAAGGGCTCAACACCACCGTGGTGAGCTACCTTGACCGGCTCGACTTCGGGTTCATCGCCGACCGCGAGCTCATCCCGGACCTCTGGGATCTGGCCGACTTACACATCGCCGAGATCAGCCGCCTGTTCGAGGCCACCCGTGCCGAATGGGCGCAACCACCGCAGCCGGCGTTCCCGCGGCGGGGCCCGGTCAAGCTCGCCGCGACAACCAAGGCACCGGCGAAGAAGGCGGTACGTTCGCGGTCGCGCCGTTAACCGCCCAGGCAACCCGGGCCGAGCAGAGCCTTGAGATCGCCCATCAGCGCCGGGGACGGCGTGACCCGCAGCGACGCGTCCAACTCGAGCGTGGTGATCCGGTCCCCGCTGACTAGCCGCAGATGCACCTGGGACGTGCCGGGGTGTTGTGCCAGAATCTGCTTGAGCGCGCTGACCTTGTCGATGGTGCACTGCCGCGTCGGCAGGCTGACCGCCAGCGGGCGATCCAGTTGCGCGGAGGAGAAGTCCGGCACCACAAGGTCGTTGGCGATCAGTGTGGTCCGGTCATCGCGGATAGCGACCTTTGCCGTGACCAGGACCACCGCGTCGTCGACGACGTCAGCACCGAAAGCGGAGTAGGTGTGCGGGAAGAACATCACTTCGATACTACCGGTGAGGTCTTGCAGTTGCGCTGAGGCCCAAGGCATTCCGTTCTTGTTGACCCGCCGGTTCACCGACGCCAGGATGCCGCCCACCTTTACCAGCGTGTCGTTGGCGATGTCGCCGTCGAGTACCGCCGGGATTGCGGTGTCGACCTGAGTCGCCAGCAGATGTGCCACCCCATCGAGCGGATGTCCGGACACGTATAAGCCCAGCATTTCGCGTTCCAGCGCGAGTTTGTGTTTGTCGTCCCACTCGTCGTCGGGCACCCTGATGGTGAATACCGCGTCGGCGCCTGCCCCCCTATCATTCGGGTCGCCGCCGAACAGGTCGAACTGCCCCATCGCCTCGGCCTTCTTGGTGCCCAGCACCGAGTCGACCGCGTCGGTGTGGACCAGGAACAGCCCTTTGCGAGGGTGCTTCAGCGAGTCGAAGGCGCCGGCTTTGATCAGGGATTCGGTGACCTTCTTGTTGCACGCCGCGATGTCGACCTTGTTGAGGTAGTCGGAGAAGTCGGTGAACTTGCCCTTCTCGGTACGGGTATTGATCAGCGAGGCAACCACATTGGCGCCAACGTTGCGCACCGCGCCCAGCCCGTAGCGGATGTCGGTGCCGACCGATGCGAAGTTCAACCCGGACTCGTTGACGTCCGGCGGCAGTACGGTGATGCCGAGCTTGCGGCAGTCGGCCAGATAGACAGCGGCTTTGTCCTTATCGTCACCGACCGAGGTGAGCAGGGCGGCCATGTATTCGCCCGTGTAGTTCGCCTTCAGATAGGCCGTCCAGTACGACACCATGCCGTATCCGGCGGCATGCGACTTGTTGAACGCATAGTCGGCGAACGGAAGGATGGTGTCCCACAGCGCCTTAATAGCCCTGGCCGAGAACCCGTTGGCCTGCATGCCTTCCGAGAAGCCTTCGAATTCCTTTTCCAGGACCTCGCGCTTCTTCTTGCCCATGGCCTTGCGCAGAATGTCGGCTCGGGCCAGCGAGTAGCCGGCCACTTTCTGCGCGATGCGCATGATCTGCTCCTGATACACGATCAGGCCGTAGGTCTCGGCGAGGATCTCGCGCAGCGGTTCCTCGAGTTCGGGGTGAATCGGCTTGATCGCCTGCCGGTTGTTCTTACGCTCGGCGTAGTCGTTGTGGGCGTTCATGCCCATCGGGCCGGGCCGGTACAGCGCGATCACCGCGACGACGTCTTCGAATCCGGTGGGCTGCATGCGGCGCAGCAGGTCGCGCATCGGCCCGCCGTCGAGCTGGAACACCCCGAGCGTTTCCCCGCGGCCCAGCAGCGCGTAGGTGGCCTTGTCGTCCAGCGGCACAGATTCCAGGTCAAGGTCAATTCCCCTGTTGGCCTTGATGTTCTCGATCGCGTCGCCGATGATCGTCAGGTTGCGCAGACCGAGGAAGTCCATCTTCAGCAGGCCGATGGCCTCGCACGACGGGTAATCCCAGCCGGTGATGATGGCGCCGTCCTGCGGTCGCTTCCACAGCGGGATCGCCTCGGCCAGCGGCTCGCTGCTCATGACCACCGCGCAGGCGTGCACACCCGCGTTACGGATCAGGCCCTCCAGGCCGCGCGCGGTTTGGTAGATGGTCCGCACATCGGGATCGGTGTCGATCAGGCCGCGGACCTCGGCGGCTTCCTTGTAGCGCTCGTGGTTGGGGTCGGTGATGCCCGACAGCGGGATGTCTTTGGCCATGATCGCCGGCGGCAACGCCTTGGTGATCCGGTCGGCGATCGCGAAACCGGGCTGCCCGTAGTGGATTCGCGCGGAGTCCTTGAGCGCCGCTTTGGTTTTGATGGTGCCGAAGGTGATGACCTGGGCAACGCGGTCATGTCCCCACTTGTCGGCCGCGTAGCGCACCATTTCACCGCGGCGGCGGTCATCGAAGTCGATGTCGATATCCGGCATCGAGGTGCGCTCGGGGTTGAGGAACCGCTCGAACAGCAGCCCGTGCGGGATCGGGTCGATGTCGGTGACGCCCAGCGCGTAGGCCACCAGCGAGCCGGCTGCCGAGCCGCGGCCCGGGCCGACCCGGATGTCGACCGACCGCGCGTAGTTGATCAGGTCGGCGACGATCAGGAAGTAGGACGGAAAACCCTTAGCGCAGATGACGTCGATCTCATAGGCGGCACGTTCGGCATACCCGTCCAGCGCACCGGCGGGAAACCGTCGGCGCAGCCCGGCATCCACCTCGTGGCGCAACCACGAGGCCTGGTCATGCCCATCGGGCACCGGGAAGACCGGCATCCGGTCGCGCGGTGCCCACACATCGGCATACGAGCTCACCCGCTCGCCGATCAGCAGTGTTGAGTCGCAGGCCCCGGCAACCTGGTCGTCCCAGATCGCTCGCATCTCGGCTGCGGACTTCAGGTAGTAGCCGTCGCCGTCGAATTTGAACCGGTTCGGATCCGACAACGTCTTGCCGGTCTGCACGCACAGCAGCGCCTCGTGGTTGTGCGCAGCGTCGCGGGTGACGTAATGGCAGTCGTTGGTGGCCAGTGGCGGGATGTTCAGCGAGCGGCCGATCTCCAGCAGCCCGTCGCGGACTCGGCGTTCGATGTCGAGCCCGTGGTCCATCAACTCCAGGAAGTAGTTCTCGGCCCCGAAGATCTCCCGCCACTTGGCGGCGGACTCGAGCGCTTCGCGGTGCTGCCCGAGCCTGAGCCGGGTCTGCACCTCCCCGGAGGGGCAGCCGGTGGTGGCGATGACGCCGGCCGCGTGCTCGGCGATCAGCTCGGCGTCCATCCGCGACCACTTGCCCAGCTGGCCTTCGAAAGACGCCAGCGACGACAACTTGAACAGGTTCCGCAGGCCGGTGGCGTTCTCGGCGACCATGGTCAGGTGGGTGTAGGAGCCACTGCCGGACACGTCGTCGCTTTTCTGCCCCGGGTCACCCCACAGGATGCGGCGGGTATCAAAACGAGAGGCGGGCGCAACATAAGCCTCGACGCCGATGATCGGCTTGATGCCCGCCGCCGTCGCCGCATTGTAGAACTCGCTGGCGCCGAACATGTTGCCGTGGTCGGTCATACCGATCGCGGACATCTCCAGCCGCTGCGCCTCGGCCAGCATCGGCGCGATCTTCGCGGCACCGTCCAACATCGAGTACTCGGTGTGGTTATGCAGGTGCACGAAGGACGCGCGATGTGGGGGCACCTCCCGCTTGCGGGGGACGCTGGCGCGAAGAGCGGACGGATCGGTCATAGAAACGCCAGTCTATGGCGATGCACCGACGACTCCCCGGCGTGTCGGCGAGTGTGTCTTGTGGCCGCTAGGTCGTCCGGCGGCGACCCGCTGCGCAGCGCCTGCGATCGCGGCTATCCATAAAGCTCGACGAACTGCTTCAACGATTTCTCGACGTCTCCTTTGACCGCGCGAGCCGCCGCCGAGCCCACCGGACCGAACAACGCGCGCCCGCCCAGCTCAAGGCGCAGGCCGAGGGCAGATCCCAGTTGTGTGGGCCGCACGGTGAGCGTCACTGCGTACCTCGCACCGCCTTTACCGGATCCTGACAGCGCGACCTGATGTGGCGGCTCCCACGTGGTCACCGTCCACGTCACCCGGTTGCGGAAGCCCTTGGCGTCCGAGACGTGATCCCACATGTCCTCCGGGCTCATCGGCACGTCGGCGGCCATGTCGACAGCAGCCATCAGTGGCTGGGTCCGCCCCGGAAGCGGTTGCCGATCCGGATCCCGGGCAGCAACAGGCTGCGCGGTACGAACCTGCCGCCGATACTCACGGCCTTCGGCACGACGCCGGGCACCACGCTGCGCTTGCCGGCCAGCATCCCGCCGATGGCCTCTTCGGCGACGTCGTGCGGCGAGACCTGCGCGATCGGGATGCTGAAACGCTCGGCATTGGCGATCTCGCCCCACTCGGTCGGCACCGGGCCCGGGCACAAGACCGTGACCGAGACGCCCGTTCCGTGTAGTTCCTCGTGGACGGCTTCGGAGAACGTCTGCACGAAGGCCTTGGTGGCCGAATACACCGCCATGTAGGGAATCGGCTGGAACCCCGCGATCGATGCGATGTTGAGCACCGCCCCGGCGCCCCGCTCGACCATGCCGGGCAGCGCGGCATGAGTGAGTTCCATCAACGCCAGCGAGTTGAGGACGACTTCTTCGGTCTCGCGCTCGATCGGCAAAGTCTGGAAGACACCGCTGGTGCCGAAGCCGGCGCTGTTGCACAAACCGGCGATCGGTTCGCTGCGAAGCCGCTCTGCCAGTTGTGCTCGCGACCCGGCGTCTGCCAGGTCGAGAGGCATGACGTCGACCCCCACCGAGTACTGGGTGCGCAGCTCACCGGCGAGGTCATCCAGGCGTTCCCGACGGCGGGCGACCAGCACCAGCGGGAAGCCGCGCCGGGCCAGACCGCCGGCCAGCTCGGTGCCGATGCCCGAGGAGGCGCCGGTGACGACGACGGCGGCCTGGTTGCTTGGTTTCGGAAGACCCATGATGACCTCACCAGTGGATTCCGCGGGTAGCCCGCAC
The DNA here is from genome assembly GCF_035623875.1 of Mycobacterium sp. Classification (GTDB taxonomy): domain Bacteria; phylum Actinomycetota; class Actinomycetes; order Mycobacteriales; family Mycobacteriaceae; genus Mycobacterium. Next base: position 5,861 of record NZ_DASPSP010000182.1, read on the forward strand.
GAATGTTTCGCTTCGCGTGTCGAATTCCGGTGTTTGGCTGTCGGATTCGTCTCCCTTGGCCGCCGATGAGTCATCGAACATGCTGAACGCGCGGTTGCGCACCCGGTCCATGACGGCCGGGTTGACGGCGTCGGCGACCGCGGCGAACTGCCCGAACGGTGAGCTGGCGCGTCGGGGTCGGTGCACGATCGCATCGGTGATCACGCCGGCCGCCTGGTTAGGGGTCAGCGCCGGGAACTTGTCATACATCTTGGTCGGGCTGATCATCGGCGTCCGCACCAACGCCATGTGCACGGTGGTGAATTTGACGTCGTCGTTCACGACTTCGGCCTGCAGCGCGTCGCACAGGCTGTCCAGTGCTGACTTGCTGGCGATGTAGGCGCCGAAGCGCGGTGCGCGGGTCTGCACGCCAACCGAGGACACGTTGATGATGTGCCCGAAACCGCGTTCGCGCATCCCGGGGATGAACTTGAGGATGAGCTGGACCGCGCCGAGATAATTCAACTGCATCGTCCGCTGGTAGTCGTGGATCCGGTCGTAGGACAGTGCCAGCGAGCGCCGAATCGACCGTCCGGCGTTGTTGATCAGAATGTCGACGCCGCCCAGGTCGGCGAGCACCTTGTCGGCCATCGCGGCGATGGCATCCATGTCGGCCAGATCGCAGGGGTACACGTGGGCGATGCCGCCATCGCTGCGGATGTCGTCGGCGACCTTTTCCAGGTTGTCCGGGGTGCGCGCGACCAGCACCACCTCGCCGCCCGCTTCGGCGATCTTCTTAGCGGCCGCCGCGCCAATGCCCGATGACCCGCCCGTGATGAGGACGATTGTGCCGTCGACGGCATCCTCCAGTGTGCGGCCCTGAACCGCATCGAGCAGATTACGAAGGTAGAACGGTCGGTACCGGCCCGCCGAATTCGGTGTGTTGACGAGATTGGACACCGTGGCAAATGGCTTCTCGACGAGGCGGGTCAGGTCACCCAGATTCATCGGTTTCTCGCTCCCCGTGAACGTTCTCCGCGGATTCCGTTACGAGTCTGCTACAACGGGTGCCGAGTTCTGGTGATTCCGCGGCAATCCGGTTGTTACGCCGGGTAATCGCCCGTTGACGGCGCTCTAACTGCTGGGCAATGGTGAAGTGGTCGGCTATCGGCATGGGAATGCTCACACGATTCCGCAAGCCCAGCACAGCCACCCTCTACGACAAGATCGGCGGCCACGGCGCCCTCGAAGTGATTGTGGAGGACTTCTATTGCCGTGTGCTCGACGATGATCATCTGGCGCACTTTTACGCCGGATCGGACATGAAACGGCTGAAAGACAGGCAGGTGGAATTCCTGACCTCGTCATTCGGCGGCTCTGGCCCCTACACCGGCCTCTCGATGAAGCAGGCGCACGAAGGCCGCGGCATCACGATGCATCACTTCGCATTGATGGCTGGGCACTTGAAAGACTCGCTATGCGCAGCTGGTGTACCACCGGAGACGATCGCCGAGATACTCACGGTCGTTGCGGCGCTGGCCGGCCAGATTGCATCGGACCACGCCAAGGCGGCTGTCTGATCCGCCACCCCACCCTTCGCCGAGCGTGCTTCGTCTGCGAATTCTGTCGGCCTGAGTCTCGCATTGACTGCACGCTCGGCGAACCTCACCACTCCAGCCCGGCCAGCTGCGCCCGCAGGTATTCGGCCACTGCGGAATCGGCAGTCAGATCTATGGCCCGCTGATAAGCCGCCGCGGCGGCGGCCGCGCGGCCAGCCCGGGCCAGCAGGTGCCCGCGCGTCGTCCAGGCCGGCTGGAACCGTCGCACCGCCGGGTCGGTGATCGCGTCCAGCGTCTGCAAACCGGCGTCCGGTCCGTCGATTTCGGCATCGACGGCAGCCAGGGCGACCACGCCACCGAGTGACGGCGCGACCCGAAGCAGCGCACGATGCAGGCGACGCAGCGCAGACCAGTCGACCGGCCTGCTGCAGTGCGCCGACTGGATCGCCGCCTCGTATTGATAGCGGCCCGGTCGGCTAAACCCATGCGCGCGGTGTAGCAGGGCCTCGCCCTGGGCGATCAGCGCCGAGTCCCATAACGCCGGGTCTTGTTCGTCCAGCGGCACGAACGCGCCGTCGCCGGTGCGCCGGGCGGCTCGGCGCGACTCCGACAAGCACACCAGCGCCGCCAGGCCCATCGCCTCGGGTTCGTCGGGCAACAGCTCGACGAGCACCAGCGCAAGATGAAGGGCCTCAGCGGACAACGATTCGATCGCAGCACCCGGCGCTTGCCAGTCGATCGCGTACGCGCCGTACACGGCCTCCAGCACTGCGGGCAGCCGCTCGTCGAGGTCGGCGCGGCCTGGCAGCACGAAGGGGATACGGGCGTCGCGGATGCGACGCTTCGCGCGTACCAGCCGCTGCGCCATCGTGGTTGCGGGCACCGCGAACGCCTCCGCGATCGCCGCGGCGTCGACGCCGAGCACGGTCTGCAGCATCAACGGGGTGCGGCAGTTGGCGGCGATCGCCGGATGGGCGCACACCAGCATCAGCTCCAGCCGCCGGTCGGGAATAGCATCGAGATCCAACTCGGTTGCATCGCAGGCAATTTCGGGTAAAGGATCGGTCATGCGGTAGGCGTGCGACTTCCAGTGGTCGCGCAGCCGGTTGCGGGCCACGGTGAGCACCCAGCCTTCCGGGTTGGCGGGGACGCCCTCGGCCGGCCAGCGGATCAGGGCACGCTCCAGGGCATCGGCGATGGCGTCCTCGGCGGCGGCGATGTCGCCGCTCCGCGCGGCGAGCACCGCCAGCAGTCGGCCATAGCTGGCACCAACCAGCTCGGCGACTCGACTCCGCGCCTCACTCAGGGCTGTACCAGCCTTTGCCACTGGCGTAAGTGACCGCGACGGGACGGATCTCGACGGAGCCCCAGTCGACCGCCGGGCAGCGCTTGGCCCACGCCAACGCGGCGTCCAGGTCAGGCACATCGATGACGAACACCCCGCCGAGCCGCTCTTTGGTGTCGGCGAACGGGCCGTCCTGGACGCTGGGAGTGCCGTCGCGCGCGGTGAACGTGGTTGACGCGACGGCTGATTGCAGCACCTGAGTGCCGACCAGGACACCCGCCGCGTCGAGGTCGTCGGCGTAGCGGGCGAACGCTGCGCGCGCGGGGGCCATGTCCTCCTCGGTCAGACCGATCTCCGGGCCCTCCTGGTAGTGCATGAGCAGGCAGTACTGCATAGTGGTGTCCTTTCCGGGTCGATGATGACACCTCAATGACGATTGAGACCGGACCCAATCGACAAACCATCGTTACCCGGCACGTGATGAAACGATCAGCCGAACCACGCGGATAGTGTTACAGCGCTCTGACGCCATGGCGCCAAAGCGCTTGCGTGGCGGCGGCGTTGCAGACCACTGAACGTTCGCGGACTGCCCCACGGAATTGAGCGGGAAAGCGCCGTGTCCGCACCGGGCGCCCAGCAACCTGGCAGATGCCATGCGTGCGGCCTAGACTTCGACGTAAAGCTCGTCAGGTGACGGCTTCAGCCGAACGGAAGCCCTGCGATGTTTTCCGGCCCCATCCACCACCTACGCGCCATAGTTACCGCCATTGCGGTGCTTACCGGCGGCGCAATTCTGCCCGGCGGCACGGCAGCGGCCGACCCGAGCCAGGATGACAAGTTTTTGACACTGCTCGGTTACGAAGACATCCCGCCAGTCGACAACGTGGCGAGCCTCATCGAGACAGCCCACAAAGTTTGCGGCAAACTCGACGACGGCATGTCGGTCGGCGACTTGGTGGAATTGATTAGAAATAATGGGTATAACGAGAACCCGCTCACGCGCCTCGATCCGCCCCGTCGCGTTACGAAAACCATAAATCGATTCATCAGCGCGGCAGTGCAGGCCTACTGCCCGTACGATCAGGGCAAGATAGCGTCCATCACGGCGCAGGCCGCGACAGCATCGGATGAGCCGACACGCGGCGTCGCCACATACACCCGCAACACGGTCGGCCACGCAATTGAGTTGCGGGCGGCGCCGTCGCCGATTGCCATGGTCAACCCGGCGGCGTGGCGGGAAACGGCGGGCACGCGTGACGCGCATGGCGCAGTGCTCGCCTTGGTCGTCGGAACGGCTCCCTCCGGAGAAGTCCCGCCGTCGAACCCACCGGTGATTCCGGCGCAACCGCCGCCTGCACCACAAGAGGTGGCGCCCGCGCCGCGACAATCGCCGCCTCCACCACAACGTGTGCAGCCCGTACCGCACCAGGCGCCGCCGCCACAGCAGCAAGCGGAGCCACCACCGCAACAGGCCGAGCCAGCACCGCAACAGGCCGAGCCGCCACCACAGGCGGCGCCTCCTGCCGATGCTCCTCAACCCGGCGACGGCGGTGGCGTTCCGGCCAACCCGTCGCCGGAGCAACCCGCGCCGCCGGCGCCGCCAGGCCATGTCAGGCTTGCACCTTGAGACAAAGACGTCGGCAATAGCGATTGCGGGCGTTTCTCACATCTCCCGCGTGTGGATGCGACGATCAGCAGTATGAGCATGGCAACGATGGGCCTGGTGGGGGTGGCAGCGGGAGCGTCCACCGCGGGCATCTTGGGCGTTGTGCGGTTGATGACCGACACCTGGTTTCCCTGGCTCAACGCACACACTGAGCACAGGCACCAGATGCTCGCCAACGTGTACTCTCAGCGGGCCGAAGCTGTTAAGGGGTGGCGGGAAGGCTTGGCAGGTGCACGGGACGCGTACCGCCAGTGGGCTGCCGGGCCGCGCAACAATGACCCGCCCAACATCGTCGGCGACGCGTGGTTCGAGGGCTTGCGGCCGAATCTGCCGGCCATCGGTGAAGCGGCAAAGTACCGCACTGCTCACGAAATCAGCTGTGACAACGCGACTGTCGCACTGCTGTCGCTGGAGATCGGCCGGGTGGAACAGCAGTGGACGGACGAGGCCAGGAACTACCGGCGTCGGGCGCGAACCTAACGTCGGGTCCCGTCACGTAAAACGTCGAGGGCGTGCTGCAGATCCGGCGGGTAGGGGCTGACGATCTCCACCTGGCGTCCGTCGGCGGGATGCGTGAAGGCCAACGACCGGGCGTGCAACCATTGACGTTCCAGCCCAAGCTTTTCCGCAAGTTTCGGGTTAGCACCGTATGTCAGGTCGCCGCAGCAGGGGTGATGCAACGCGGCGAAGTGCACCCGAATCTGGTGTGTGCGACCAGTTTCCAGATGTACGTCGACCAGACTCGCGGCGACGAAGGCTTCGATGGTGTCGTAGTGGGTGAGGCTGTGCCGGCCGGTGGCGGTGACGGCGAACTTCCAGTCGTGGCCGCGGTGGCGGCCGATCGGCGCGTCGATCGTGCCGCTGGACGGATCCGGGTGTCCTTGCACCAGCGCGTGGTAGCGCTTCTCGACTGTGCGCTGCTTGAACGCACGCTTGAGCACGGTGTAAGCCCGCTCGGAGATCGCGACCACCATGACTCCGGAGGTGCCGACGTCGAGGCGATGCACGATGCCCTGCCGCTCGTGCACCCCGGAGGTGGTGATCCGGTAACCGGCCGCGGCCAGACCGCCGAGCACCGTCGGCCCCGTCCAGCCCACCGACGCATGCGCGGCCACCCCCGCCGGTTTGTCGACCGCCACGATGTCGTCGTCGGAGTACAGAATCGTCATGCCCTCGATCTCGACGGGTGTGTTCTCCAACGGCGCCGGCGGCTCAGGCAACCGCACCTGCAGCCACGCCCCCGCGGCCAGACGATCCGACTTGCCGGCCGGGACGCCGTCCAACTCCACACCGCCGTCTTCGGCCAGCGCCGCGGCGGCGGTGCGCGACAGGCCCAGCAGCCGGGACAGCCCGGCGTCGACACGCATACCCGCCAGGCCCTCCGGCACCGGCATCGATCGGTCGGTCACAGGTGCCGCTACCGTTGGTCGGCCTTGGAGCCAACAGCGCCGTCCTGCGGCTCATCGCCTTCGACATCTTCGGCAGGCACGTCGGGTATTTCGGTGCTCTCGGGCGCATCGGCGACATCGAGCGCGTCGTCTGCCTTCCGACGCCCGACGGTGTCAAAGTCGAAGCCCAACGCCGACAGCGTGACCAGCAGGATCGCGCCGCCGACCACCGACGGGTCGGCGACGTTGAACACCGGCCACCAGCCGATCGACAAGAAGTCCACGACATGTCCCTGCAGTGGTCCCGGCGAACGGAAAAACCGGTCTACCAGGTTTCCCGTGGCCCCGCCCAGGATCATCCCGAGGCCGATCGCCCACCACGGCGACACCAGCCGCCGGCCCATCCAGAAGATCCCGACCACGACACCGGTCGCGATCAGTGTCAGCATCCAGGTGTATCCGGTCGCCATCGAAAACGCGGCGCCGGAATTGCGGACCAGCGTCCAGGTGACGGTGTCACCGATGATCGGCACCGGCTGGCCGGGGGTGAGCAGTTTGACTGCGAGGACCTTGGTGATGATGTCCAGCGCCAGCACGATCGCAGCGACCGACAGCAGCAGCCGCAGTCGCCGTCGCGGCGCGGCTGCGTCGGCCTCTGCCGCCGTCGGGGCCTCAGTCACCGACTCGGCCGATCCCGTTGGTTGGTCAGTCACGCTTACATCATCCACTACAGCGATATGCGGGATGATTTCTCCCATGAGCCGCCTCACCGTGATCGCCACCGGTGGGACGATCGCCACTACGGCCGACACCGACGGAGTGCGGCGGCCGACGCGTGGCGGCGCCGAGTTGACCGCCGGCCTGGACGTCGACGTCGTCGACGTGATGGCCCTCGACAGCTCGCAGCTGAACCCGGCCGACTGGGACGTGATCGGCGCGGCGGCCCGGGCCGCGGCCTTTGGCGGCGCACAGGGTGTGGTCGTGACGCACGGCACCGACACCCTCGAGGAGACCGCGCTGTGGCTGGATATCACCTACGCGGGCGATGTTCCGGTGGTGCTCACCGGCGCAATGCGTAGCGCGGACGCGCCCGATGCCGACGGGCCGGCAAATCTGCGCGACGCGCTTGCGGTGGCGTCGGATCCCGCCGCTCACGACCGAGGTGTGCTGGTGTGTTTCGCCGGCCGGGTGCTGCAGCCGTTGGGCTTGCGCAAGGCGGCCACTCGGAACGGTTTCGCCGGCGAGGTTCTGGGCACCGTCGACGACGGGGTGGTGTTGGACCGGCCCAAGCACCGTCTCTATCTCGGCGAGCTGAACGCCGCGGCCGCCCCGCGGGTCGACATCGTCGCGACCTACCCCGGAAGTGACGCGGTCGCGATGGACGCCTGCGTGGCGGGGGGCGCCGGTGGCATCGTCCTGGAAGCGCTCGGCGCGGGCAATGCCGGGGACGCGGTGGTCGACGGGGTGCGGCGGCACTGCCGTGACGGAGTGCTGGTGGCGGTGTCCACCCGGGTCTCGGGTGGACGGGTCCGCCCGGATTACGGGCCGGGCCGTGATCTGGTCGATGCGGGCGCGGTGATGATCCCGTGGCTGCCGCCGAGTCAGGTGCGGGTGCTGGTGATGGCGGCGTTGGCGGCGCAGCTACCGCTGCGTGATGTTGTCGACCGCCTGCGCTGACGCGGTCTCGGTCAGCGCGGCGACGTAGTCGGGCCAGTCGAGGCTGTCGATCGGGTTCGCCGGCTCAATGTCGCCGGTGTCGGATGAACCTGCGGGAAACGTTCGCGCCGGACCCGGTCCCGAGCTGCGGGTCTCGAACCGCACGGTGACCACGCCGTGGCCGGCGCCTTGCACCCAGCCGTGGCCCAGGTCGCGGTGGGTTACGTCGTCACCCACCCGCCACCCAGCGGCCTCACCCGCCGGCTCGGCGGCCGGGTCCGGCTCGACCGGCGCCGGGTCCGTCCCCGCGTCAGCGCCCGACATCGTCAATTCCAGATCGGGAAATAGCGACTCTTGCCGCACGTTGCTGAGTCCCGAAAACCCTACGCCGAGTAGGCGAATCGGCCCGATCTGCCGTGGATCGAGCAGCAGCCGGCCGGCCAGCGCTGCCAGCGCGGCGCCGTCGGTGGTCGCGTAGGGCAGGGTGGCCGAGCGGGTCAGCGTGCTCATATCGGATTTCTTCAGCTTGACCGTGACGGTGCGAGCGCCGCGGCCGTCACGGCACAACCGTTGATGGGCGTGCTCGGCGATCGGGCCGACCGCCTCGCGCAACTCGTCGAGTGTGGTCAAATCCGCCGCGAAGGTGGACTCCGCGCTGATCTGCTTGGCCTCGGCCCGCTCGGCGACCGGGCGGTCGTCGATGCCGCGGGCCAGCCGATGCAGCGCCGGCCCGATCGTCGCACCCAGGATGCTGGCCACCTCGGCTTCGCTGAGCGCGGCCAACTGCCCGATCGTCTCGATCCCGAGCCGGTGCAGCTTCTCCTCGGCGACCGGCCCGATGCCCCAGAGTCTGCGTACCGCAAGACCGCCCAGCAGCGGTTTCTCCTCGGCACGCCCGATCACCCGGACCCCGTCGGGTTTGGCCATTCCCGACGCGATCTTGGCGATCTGCTTGCCCGAGCCGGCGCCGACCGAGGCAACCAGGCCGGTCTCGTCGCGCACCCGTCGCCGCAGGTCCTCGCAGAAACGCTCGACATCGCCCGGCGCTGCGCCGACCAGTTCCGGCGGCTCCCCGAACGCCTCATCGAAAGAGAGCTGCTCGACGACGGGCACCACCGCGCGCACGGTGTCGAAGACCCGGCGGCTGGCGACGCCGTAGACCACGCCGCGCGGCGGCAGCACCACCGCCGTCACGCCGATCAGTCGACGGGCGTGGTGCATCGGCATGGCCGACCGGGCCCCGAACACCCGTGATTCGTAACTCGCGCCGGCCACCACCCCGCGGCCGCCCAGCCCGCCGACCAGCACCGGACGGCCGCGCAACGTGGGCCGGGTGAGTTGCTCGACGGACGCGAAGAACGCGTCCATGTCGAGGTGCAGCACCCAACGGGAGTCCACAATTACCGATGCTATTGCGCTAGCGTCTGATTGCATGGCGATGAACTTGTGCCACCGCATGTGTTGTAGTTCCGATCGCTATTTCAAAGTTGTCGAAGACGCGTTGTTGCCCTGGGCGCTCGGCGACGTCGACCTGGGCGACAACGTGCTGGAGATCGGGCCGGGTTACGGGGCCAACATCCGGGTGCTGATCGACAAAGCGCCGCACTACACCGCCGTCGAGATCGACCAACCCATGGCGGATCGGCTGAAGGGCAAATACGGCGAGCGGGCCCGGATCATCCAGGGCGACGGAACCGACACCGGCCTACCGTCCGAGGAGTTCAGCTCGGTGGTGTGTTTTACGATGCTGCACCACGTTCCGACGCGCGAGCTGCAGGACCAGCTATTCGCCGAGGCGTTTCGTGTGCTGCGGCCCGGCGGCGTATTCGCCGGCAGCGATAGCGCGGCGTCGACACTGTTCCGGATCATGCATATCCGCGACATCTGCAACCCGGTATCGACGGACACACTGCCGGAGCGGTTGCGGCGCACCGGCTTTGGCGATGTGCACGTCGACGGCAACCACCGTCGGCTGCGCTGGAGTGCCGTCAAGCCTTAGCTCGCGCCGACGTCGACACTAATGCAGGATTTCTGGGGGCGTTTCGGTGCGCTAGCGTCGATCTCGGCGTCACACCTTGGCAATCGCCACCCGCACGCCGTCGCCGATCGGCACACCGTCGGCCGGCTCACCGAACTCGAAACTGGTGGCCAGGATTTCCCCGGCGATCAGGTCGCGATGCGTTTCGGCCCAGTCGGCGCGCTGCGGCGGCACCGACATCACCACGCTGATCCGGTCGGAGACGTCCAGCCCGGTCGATTTGCGCAGCTCCTGCAGTTCGCGGATGCGGTCCTTGGCCCAGCCCTCGGCCTCGAGCGCGGGCGTCACGGTGGCGTCCAGCACCACCAGCCCGGCCCCGCCCGGTAGCGGCGCGGTGTACTCGGGGTCGGCGGCCACCAGCCGGGAGCTGTACTCGTCGGGCTGCAGCACCGCCGGGCCCGCGGTTAGCGTGCCGTCGGCGTTGACGACACCCTCGCCGGCCTTGACCGCCTTGATCGCCGCCTGCACATCCTTACCCAACCGCGGCCCGGCGACCTGCGCGTTCACGGTCAGCTCGAAGCGACCGTAGGTGTCGATGTCCCGGGTGAGCTCGACCTTCTTGACGTTGAGCTCGTCGGCGATCAGATCGGTGAACGGTTCCAGTCGCTGCGGATTGTCCACCGCCACCGTGAGTTTCTGCAACGGCAGGCGCACCCGCAGCTGCTTTGCTTTGCGCAGCGACGACGCCACCGAGCACACCTCGCGCACCTGATCCATCGCGGCGACCAGTTCGGCATCCGCCGGCAGCACCTCGGCTTCCGGCCAGTCGGTCAGGTGCACCGAACGCTCGCCGGTGACACCGCGCCAGATGATTTCGGTGGTCAATGGCAGCAGCGGTGCGGCCAGCCTCGCGGTTACTTCCAGCACGGTGTGCAGGGTGTCGATCGCGTCGGTGTCCTCTTCCCAAAACCGCGAACGGGACCGTCGCACATACCAATTCGTCAGAGCCTCGGTGAATTGCCGTAGCTGCTCGCATGCCCCGGAGATGTCGCAGACATCCATCGCGACGGTGAGATCGTCGCGCAGCACCGCCAGTTTGGCCAGGATGTAGCGATCGAGCACATGCGGTGAATTGGCGTGCCAGGTACCGACTTTCGGCGCGTAGAGGGCCAGGAAGCTGTAGGCGTTCCAGAACGGCAGTAGCACCTGGCGCACTCCGTCGCGGATACCCTGTTCGGTGACGATCAGGTTCCCGCCGCGCAGGATTGGCGACGCCATCAAAAACCAGCGCATTGCGTCGGAGCCGTCGCGCTCGAACACCTCGCTGACATCGGGATAGTTGCGCAGCGATTTGCTCATCTTCTGGCCGTCGCTGCCCAGCACGATCCCATGCGCCACACAGGTTTTGAACGCCGGCCGGTCGAACAACGCAGTGGCCAGTACGTGCAGCGTGTAGAACCACCCGCGGGTCTGCCCGATGTACTCGACGATGAAGTCGCCCGGGTAATGCGTCTCGAACCAATCACGGTTCTCGAACGGGTAGTGCACCTGCGCGTAGGGCATGGACCCGGAATCGAACCACACGTCGAAGACATCGGCGATGCGTCGCATCGTCGAGCGCCCGGTGGGGTCGTCGGGATTGGGCCGGGTCAGCTCGTCGATATACGGCCGGTGCAGGTTATCGGGACGCACATCGAAATCGCGCTCCAGCTCGTCGAGGCTGCCATAGACGTCGATCCGGGGATAGGCCGGGTCGTCGGACACCCACACCGGAATCGGCGTGCCCCAGTAGCGGTTTCGCGAGATCGACCAGTCGCGGGCACCCTGAAGCCACTTGCCGAACTGACCGTCTCTGACGTGCTCGGGATACCAGGTGATCTGCTGGTTGAGTTCGACCATGCGGTCCCGGAAGTCGGTGACCTTGACGAACCATGATGACACCGCACGGTAAATGAGCGGATTGCGACACCGCCAGCAATGCGGATAGGGGTGGTCGTATGTCTCCTGCCGGATCAGCACCGCTGCATTGGCCGCGGCCGGACCACTGCGGTTTTTCAGGTCACGGATGATCTGCGGGTTGGCTTCGAAGACGTGCTGGCCCTGATAGTCGGCGACGGTGGCGTCGAAACGGCCCTTGGCGTCGACCGGCGTCACCGGCACGATACCGGCTTTGTCGGCGGTTTCCTTGTCATCCTCGCCGTAGGCCGGCGCCAGGTGCACAATCCCGGTACCGTCATCGGTGGTCACGAAGTCGGCACCGAGCACCTGAAAAGCGTTGGGCGAGTCCATAAAGTACGGGAACGGCGGCAGGTACCGCATGCCCACCAGATCGCTGCCGCGGTAGGTGCCCAGCACCTCCGGTTCATCGCCCAATTCTCGTGAATAGGCGGCCAGTCGAGCCTCGGCGAGAATCAGGTGGTGCTCCCCCGCCCGCACCTGTACGTAGGTGACATCGGGGTTGACGGCGACCGCCTGGTTCGACGGCAGGGTCCACGGTGTCGTCGTCCACACCAGCAGGTGCGCGCCGGACCACTCGCCGTCAGCGACGCGGAATCCGACGGTGATCGCCGGGTCTTGCCGACTCTGGTAGATGTCGTCATCCATCCGCAGCTCGTGATTGGACAACGGGGTCTCGTCACGCCAGCAGTACGGCAGCACCCGGTAGCCCTCGTACGTTAAGCCCTTGTCCCACAGCTGTTTGAACGCCCATATGACCGATTCCATGTAGGGCAGATCGAGCGTCTTGTAGTCGTTGGCAAAGTCCACCCACCGAGCCTGACGGGTCACATAAGCCTGCCATTCGTCGGTGTAGCGCAGCACCGATTCGCGGCAGGCTTCGTTGAACGCGGCGATGCCCATCGCGTCAATCTGGGATTTGTCCGTGATCCCGAGCTGTCGCTCGACCTCGAGTTCGGCCGGCAGCCCGTGGGTGTCCCAACCGAATCGGCGCTCGACCCGGTAGCCGCGCATGGTGCGATACCGCGGCATGATGTCCTTGACGTAGCCGGTGAGCAGATGACCGTAATGCGGGAGGCCGTTGGCGAACGGCGGTCCGTCGTAGAACACGTACTCCGGGGCATCGGCTCGCCGCGCGATGCTGGCCCGGAACGTCTCGTCGCTCGCCCAATGGTCGAGGACTTCCAGTTCCAGTGCCGGCAAGTCGGGTGCACCGCCAGCCAGCTTGGGGTAGGCGTTGTCGGTCACTGCGCGCATCGTCTCCCATGTGCCACTGTGAGGCCCGGGGACGACGTCGCGCCGGTGCGCAAGCGCCGCGGTACCACCCCGCTTGCCACGCCGGGGCATGGCCGCTCGTTGGAAGGCTGTGACGGGCCCTACCCGTTCGGCTCTACTGGGCTGGCTCTCATCGGTGCCGGCTGTTCCTCCGAAGGCTCCCCGGTGATCGCCGGATCGACGCCGTTGCGGCCGATTCTACCGGCCGCGGCAAATCAACATCAGGCCAGCGCGGCCCTGGCGCCAGCGAGATTGTCCGCGCCAAGTACCAACCGGGTGTTGGTGGCGAGATACGCGGTTTCCAGGTTGATTTTTGCGGCGCCGAGTTTGTGGACGACTTCGCCGAGCGCGCCCGGACGGTCCTTGATGTCGAGGACGATTACCTCTTGCTCCTCGGCGATTTTGATTCCGGCGCCCTGCAGCGCTTCGAATGCGGGGGTGGCATCCTGCACCAGAATGTGCACCTCGGCCTGCCCTCCGCCGCTGGTCAGGGCGCACAGACCGGCGATGTTGACGCCCGCCTTGCCCAGCACGTCGCCGATCAAGGCCAGCTCGCCGGGCTCGTCGTCGAGATAAAGGGTCAGATCGGTCGCCATGACGCGCCCCCTTCCCACCGGGTTTGGGCGGATGTGTCAACGCTACCGCCGGCTTGCGGCCGATGATCTGCGAATCTTGCGCTGGTTTTCTTACACTGCGGTTGTGGCGTTCAGCGCGGCATTGGCGAGCGACGTGGTTCTGCCACTGGTCGAGGCGGCGTACACGGTGATGGGTGGCGGCCCGGCCACCCTCCCGTCCGGTTATGCCCAGACCAGTTTGATCCAGGCTGACGCCGCTGCGCTCACCGCGATGACGAGCCCCCATCCCGCAGTGGCTGCAATGACCAAAAACACCAACGTTTTCGGGTTGATGGGCCGTAACCCGACGACTCGCACCGCTTTTGTGTCGTTTCGCGGCACGTCCGACGTCGAGGATTGGCTAGCGGACCTCGACGCCGTCCCGGATACCTACCTCCCGGTCGGCGGATTCGGGCAGGTGCACGCCGGCTTTCAGGATGTCTACGAGCTGGTCCGGAAAAGCGTCGCCGCGAACTTGGCCACCGCGACCGCCGGCTGCGATCAGATCCTGGTCACCGGGCACAGCCTCGGTGGGGCGCTGGCCGTGTTCGCGGCGCCGGACATCTTCCGGAACATGCCGCCGAACAAGATCGAACCCCGGCTGATCACGTTCGCCGGCCCACGGGTCGGATTGACCGACTTCGCCGACAAGTTCAACGCCACCATCGAAAGCTGTTTCCGGATAGTGAACTTTCTCGACATCGTGCCGCACGTACCCCCGGCACCCTACGTGCACGTCGGCGCCGAAATCACCGTCGATAGCGGCGGGCCGGTCCAGATCGCGTGGCGGCACAGCCTGATCGCCTATCAGAACGGACTGTCGGCGCTCATTGCGGCCCAGCAATGACAGCGCTCCCGGCACCGAGGCGCTAAAACACCTGAGGTACCGGGAGCGACAGTTTTGTTAGGCGCCAACCTCCAACACACCCGCGCGCCACAGCGCGGCGTAGAGCTGGCGCAACGGAATGCAGAGCAACCGAGCGGCTCCCACGACCAACGGGTCGCCGCCGACCAACTGTTGATCGGGCCGCCGGGAGGTCCGCTTTGGCGCCGGCACGGCAATCGGCGTCGGGGCAGGCACTGCCCTGAGCCGGCGTGCGGGCGTCGCCGTTACCACTTCGTCGTACAGTACAGCGGTCATGGTCGCCTCCTAAGCGGAAAGTCAAACGGGCATAACGGGATTCGATGTCCGTCCGAATCGGCGTCCGATGAGGCGACGTGCTGCCCAGGCCAAAGAAGGCTCAGCTGCAAGCGACGCGCCGGAGGCCGGATCGGGACGACACAGAGCCCGGATATCGATCCGGACTAGAACTGGAACTCATTCGTCCCTCACCTCCTCGCGGTCGCGACACGTGCGGATTACCGCACAATTCACATGCAAGCAGGAGCACAGGAAACCCGATGACTTCGGGAAAACCACACCCCACTCGTCAGAGCTTCGGCACTACACGCCGTATCCGGAGATCCCGGAAGCCACTTGGGCTCAACCCTTAAGCCGGGAGGAGCTGTCCTGACCCTGGGCGTCTCTCGACGTTCGGGGTCAGTGGCCTGTATCCGTGTAGAAGCCTCACCTAACGAGGTGCTTACCCAGTCGATGATGCACGAACATTCCGCCCGGGTCAATTCGCCACACCTGAAAACTTTCTGAGCGGCGCTAGGGGTCCTGACCAGTCGTTATGAGTTCGTAATCGTCCAGGACCGGCCGTGCCATGGCGTTCTCGAAACGGGTGAAACTCCATGGCCACGCCGCCGGAACACCGCGATCGTCGAGGTACCAGCTGCGGCAGCCGGTCACCCAGACGGTCTTCTTGGCGGCCTCCACGCGGTCGGCCTCAAAGCGAGCGGCGGCCTCCCGGGTGGCGCTGATCTGCCGACATCGGCCGTCGCTCAGCAGCTCGATGAGCTGCATCAGGTAACCAAATTGCGCCTCGGCCACGTCGATCAGCGAGAAGTTGCCGACCGGTCCGTTGGGCCCGTTGAGCATGAACAGGTTGGGGAAGTCTGGCACCGTCACGGACAGATACGCGAACGGCCGTTCCCGCCACACCTCGTCTAGACGCACGCCGCCGCGGCCGATCACGTCGATCGGGCGCAGGAAGCGGTCGACTCGAAAACCGGTCGCCAGCACCAACACGTCGAGCCCATGCAACCGACCGTCCACGGTGCGCACCCCGTCCGCCTCGACACGCGCGATGCGCTCGGTGATCAGATGAGCGTTGGGCCGCTGGATGGCGTCGTAGAAGTTCGGCGAAATGATCAGCCGCTTGCACCCGGCGCGATAGTCGGGCCGCAGCTTCTCCCGCAGCTCCCGGTCGGCCACGCTGTCCTCGAGGTTGGCGCAGGCCAGCTTTTGCAGCGTCTTCAGCGGAGCCGAGTCGGCGTCGACGACCGCGTTGGCGAAGGTCTGCACGAAGCTGGTGTTCAGGTCGGCGCGCAGCGTCGTCATCGCCGCCGGGTCGGAGCGATAGCGGGCCCGGTCCGCGTCGTCGATCGGCGGATTGCCCACTGGCAAGATCCACTGCGGGGTCCGCTGGAACAGGTGTAATTCGGCGACCAGGTCGCTCACTGCGCCGGTCACTTGCACCGCCGACGAACCGGTGCCGATCACGCCCAGCCGGGCACCGGCCAGCGGCACGGTGTGATCCCAACGGGCACTGTGGAACACGGGGCCGGCGAAGTCGTCGAGCCCTTCGATGTCTGGGTAGCGCGGGTGGTGCAGCACGCCGGTGGCGGCGATGACGACGTCAGCATCGTCACGCTCGCCGGTGGATGTCTCAATGCGCCAACGATTTCCGTCATGTTCGAGGCGGAGCACCTCGGTGTTATAACGGATCAATTCGTCGACGCCATAACGGCTGGCGACGCTTTGGAAGTATGCGAGGATCTCCGGACCGGGCGCGAACGCGTGGCTCCACTCCGGGTTCGGGGCAAAGGTGTAGGTGTACAGGTGCGACGGCACATCGCAGGCGATGCCCGGGTAGGTGTTCTCGCGCCAAGTGCCGCCGAGCCGGTCGGCCTTTTCGTACACCGTGACGTCGCTGAAACCCGCGTCGCGAAGTTTGATGGCGCTCAGCACACCGGCCATCCCCGCGCCAATGACGACGAAACGCATGTCAGCCCCCGCGAGGTCGGAGCCCGTTAAAGGCCAGCGTGACAACGAAATCGGCAACCTCGGCGGCACTGACGCCGTCGTCGGTGGACAGTCGACGGTGCGCCAGCTGACCGATCAGCGCCGCCAGCGTGTAGGCCACCATCCGGGGCGGGGCAACGACCACTTCGCCGCGATTCTGGGCGGCGACGATGCGGGCTTCGATGTCGTCGATGAACCGCTCGTAGATGCTGGCGAGGTGCTTCTCGAACCGGTCGCCCAGCGCGTAGGCGTCGCGGAACAGCAACTTGGTCGTCGCCTTGTCGGCTTCGAAGAATTCGAATGTCGCCTGCACGGCGGCACGAAACGGCGCCTCGCGGCGATCGGCCGGGCTGGCGAGAGCCGCCGCAATGTGGGCACGCAAGGCGTCTTCTTCGACGGCCATCAACGCGTGGAACAACTCGTCCTTGGAGTCGAAGTACCAGTAAATCGACCCGTAGGCGAGGGACGCCTGCTTGGCGATATCGGCGATGGTCGTCGAGTGAAAACCTTTGCGGGCGAATACTTGTTTGGCCGCAGCCATGATCTCGTCGCGGCGCTGGGACTTGTCCTCGTCGCTGACCGCTCGGCGCCGTCGGGTCGGCGTGGTCAACGCTCCACCAACTCGTCGAGACGCCCGACGGCATCGATGAACTCGGAAACCATGTCCAGCACCACGGAGGCCGCCGGTTGCACCTTGTTCAGCGAACCGACGACCTGGCCGACGAAGTAGGTGGCCAACTCGCGGGCCTTGGCGTCGGGATGCACGGCGGCCCGGTTGATGCGCACTTGCGGATCGCCGATCAGCGCGCTTTGCAGCGGCATGCCGAGCGGGTCGGGACTGCCGGCCCGCTCCCACTCGTCGGTCCACGCGGTGCGCAGCATGCGAGCGGGCTTGCCGGTCAACGACCGCGATCGCACGGTGTCCGACGAGGTGGCGGCCAAGAATTTGTCCTTCACGACGGGCAGCGTCTCGGCTTCCTCGGTGGTCAGCCACACCGACCCGCACCACACGCCTTCGGCACCCAAGGCCAACGCCGCGGCGATCTGGCGGCCGCGGGCGATCCCGCCCGCGGCCAGCACCGGCACCGGAGCTACCGCGTCAACGACCTCGGGGACCAGCACCATCGTCGCCACCTCGCCGGTGTGCCCGCCGGCCTCGGTGCCCTGGGCGACGATCAGGTCGACCCCAGCCGCGGCGTGCCGTCGCGCGTGCTGCGTGGTGCCGGCCAGCGCCGCCACCACTACGTCGTTGTCGTGGGCCCGTTGGACCAGGTCGGGCGGCGGCGAGCCCAGCGCGCTGGCGATCAGCCGGATGCCGTGCGCGAAGGCCACCTCGAGCAGCGGTTCGTAGCCCTTCGGCGAGATGTTGAGCTCACCGGGTGGCAGACGCTGCTCGTCGGTGGGCACCGGGATGCCGTAGCGGACCAGCAGGTCGTCGACGAACGCCCGATGCTCCTCGGGCAGCAGCTCGCGCACCTGCTGGGTATCGAACCCGCCTTGCTCGACGCCGGCATACTTGGGCGGCAGCAGCAGGTCGACGCCGTACGGCTTGCCGCCGGTCTGCTCCTCGATCCAGGTCAGCTCGGTGTCGAGCCGCTGCGGACTGTGCGCGACGGCGCCGAGGATCCCGAACCCGCCCGCATTGGACACCGCGGCCACCACGTCCCGGCAGTGACTGAACGCGCAGATCGGGAACTCCACGCCGAGTATTTCCGCGACCCTTGTTCGCATGTTCGGAACGCTATGAGTTAGTGATTGACGTGTCAATCGTGTGCAGTAGGGTGCCGCTATGGCCGAGCCGTTGACCGAGGAGCAGCAGCACAAGCGCCGCGAGGCAGTGCGCGACCTGATGCCGACGACGCCGTTCTTGGCCAGCCTGGGCATCGTGTTCGAACGCTACGAACCCGACGACGTCACCATCCGGCTGCCGTTCCGCGACGACCTCACCAACGACGGCACCTACTTTCACGGCGGGGTCATCGCGTCGGTGATGGATAGCGCCGGCGCCGCCGCGGCCTGGTCCAACCACGATTTCGACAAGGGCATGCGAGCTTCCACGGTCGCCATGAGCATCCAGTACACCGGCGCCGCCAAACAATCCGATCTGCTCTGTCATGCGCGCACCGCCCGCCGGCGCAAGGAACTTACGTTCACCGAGATCACCGCAACGGATACCGACGGCAACGTCGTCGCCCACGCCGTGCAGACGTACCGGATCGTGTGAGTCCTTGCGCTAGGGCGGTTGGTGGCCGTCCGGCGGCCAGCTCGCGACGCCGTCCTCCAACGGCACTCGCAGGCTGTGCAGGATCGACGCGACCATTCGCCACGCACCGATCGCGGTGACAAGTTCGATGAGCACCGCATGGTCGGCGCCGAATTCGCGCTGACAGGCCGCCCAGCTTTCGTCGCCCACCACGCCGTCGCGCACCACGTCGTCGGTGGCCGCAAGCACTGCCCGCTCCGCGGGCCCGAACCCCGCGTAGGCCCGCCAATCGCGCACGCCCAACAGGTCATCGGGGCTAACCCCGAGACCCTGGGCGACCCGCCAATGCTGCGTCCATTCGTAATCGGAGGCGGTGAGCCAGCCGATGCGCATGATCACCAGCTCGCGTAGGCGCGGGTCCAGGGTTCCGCGCCACAGCATGATGGCGAGCAGGTCGTTAAGGGCGCAGGCCAACTTGGGATGGTTCAACAACACCTGGAAGATGGTGAGTTCGGCCATGTAATTGGGCACGCCGGCTTCGTCGGCGGCGGCCTTAGCCTCATCGAGCGGCAGACGGGGGACGCGGGCTTCTTTTTTGGGTTCGGTCAAGGTGTCAGCACTCCATGAACTGGCGGGACATCATCACGCTCGCCGGCCATCGTGGCGAGCAGGTCTTCTACATCGTCGAGGCCCACGCAGCGCCGCGGCAGGCTCGCGAACGGGTAACGACCGGACACCAGCAGATCCAACGCCGCCCGGTAAGCGGTGACGTCTACGCCCAGTGCCCCCAATACGCGCAGCTCCTTGAACACGATCATGTCGGGCCAGAACCCGGGAGCGCTGCTGCCAAAACCCCGGGTGCCGGCGACCACCACGGTCCCGGCCGGGCGGGCCAGCGCGATCGCCTGCGCGAACGCTGCGGGCGCCCGAGCGGTGACGTCGACGACGACATCGGCCAATGTGCCGGTTGCCTTGGTCAACTCAGCGACCGGATCGTCGACGCTCACGTCGACCGCGAGGTCAGCGCCGAATTTCGGCGCCAGTGCCAGCCGGTCGGCATCGCGAGCGCCCAACCCGGTCACCATGACGAACCCAGCACCGGCCTCTTTCGCCGCCGCGGCGGCGCACAGCCCACGGATGCCCGGCCCGAGGACTGCAACGACATCACCCGGGCTGGTACCGGGAACCGTTGTGGCCCAGCGGATTCCGGCGCCAAGCGGGTTGAATAACGTCGCGACGACCGGATCGAAGTTGGTGGGTAAGGGCAACACCATTGAATCGGGTGCCAGGTATTGGTATTCGGCGTAACCGCCCCACAGGCCGGGCTCGCGGTCGACGGGGATGAACCCATACATGTCGGCCAATCCGTGGCGTTCGCAGCGCCGATACTCCCCCGCCCGGCAGGCCGGACAGGCCCGGCAGGACTGGAACACCTCGACGGCCACCCGGTCGCCGACTGCCACCCCCCACCGTTGGGCCGCTCGCGGGCCAATGGCGTCGATGGTCCCGACGGTCTCGTGACCGGGAACAAACGCGAACCCTCCGGCGAGTTCGCCGGTGTACTGCTCGTGGTCGGTCCCGCACAGTCCGCAGGCCGCTACCCGCACCAGCGCGTCGTCGTCGCCGAGCCTGGGGAGCGGAAGCTCCCGGACGGCCAGGCGGCGCGGCGCTTCCAGCACCAACGCTTGCGCCGCCGCGTACTCCGCCATATCGGCACACTAAGGAACCCTTGACTGACGAGTCAATCGAGAGACCCCGCCTCCAGCGCAACGGCGACCAGCCGACCTGGCGAGCGCGGTGGGGCCATAGTTATGCCGTTGTTGCTCAATGTCTTTCGCTTCGGTCGCCAAATCTCCGCTGCGGGCGCCTAGAGATCGTGCGAGTTGGGCAACGGTGTGGCTGCCAGGTGACCGCCACCGGTCACCCGAAAGAGGACCCGCTCATTGGGTGTTTCGAGTACTGGTACGCGCTCATGCCGAAAGACTTCCTCAGTATGTATCCCGGTCGCTTCCTGCCATTGCCCGCGGGCTCATTTCTCAGCGCCGCCGTCGCCCAGGTACTCGTCAAATAGCAGCAGGCTGCCGATTCCGAGCAGCGGAGTGAGCCAGGTCAGCGCGCACAGGGTGGAGGAGAACAGGTCGGCGTCAAGCGATGCCAACGCCACCCGACCCGCTCTTTGGGCGAGCTCAGGATTGAGAGACGTTGCTTAGAAGCCTTTTACTATCGTGGCACCAGGAATTTTGGGAGGCTCGCACGCAAAGTGACCGACCTCTAACGTCTCCCACGTCTCCGGCAGGCCCTCGAACGAATCGCAAGCGAACACTCTCTTGAGCGGCCGCGCTGTGTGGGTACGCTTCAAGCGCCGCAGCGTCCTGATGATGGTTCGAGTTGACTCACCTTGGTAGACGCCGAACTCTAGGATGTTCCC
>NZ_DASPSP010000217.1:0-14548 GCF_035623875.1 Mycobacterium sp.
GGCGTGGTCCAGAACCCGGTGCAACTCGTCCACCGTGTGCGGGCGAAACGCATTGCGTACTTCGGGACGGTTGAACGCGACCCGCACCGTCGCGTCGCTGACATGCCGGTGATAGGTGATTTCGGTCAGATCGGCGAATCCATCGACGGGGCGCTACGCCAAGGCGTGAAATGGATTGTCGCCCATTGCTACCGGCTATGACGGCGAGCGCTTCTGGCCTCGTCCAGATACAAGGCGATCGCCTCCGACCGGTTGATGGCCCCGATCTTGCGAAGGATCCTTTTCACGTGTGTCTTGACCGTTTCCACTGTAATGACGAGTTCGTCGGCGATCTCGGCATTTGAGGCTCCTAGGACCAGCCTTTCGAACACTTGCCGTTCACGATCCGACAGCGTGGCCACCAACGGGGAATTCGCCGCTACGGTCGGGCCCTCAACACGAGTGTCATCTTCAACATCAAAGCTGATGGCTGCGGCGGCGATGCGGTCTGCCTCCTCCGTCAGCCGCGCTGCCGCGCGGGCGATCGAGGTCCGTTGTTGATGCACTCGCTCGGTGTTCAGCATCCGTTCGTGAAGTAATGAATAAGCCGAAGCGAACGCGTCGAGCACATCGATGTCATCGGCAGGAATCCCGCCTTCACCGCGGCGGCCGACGTGGAAAAGGGCGACCACCCGCGATTTCGCGATGACGGGGGCGACGAGATATTGGTTGGTGCCGAGCAACTCGCGGTAGCCCGGTGAGGCGGGCATCTCGGTCGCACTCGTCCGGACGGTGTCGCGCAGGCGAATGCAAGCCCGCTCGGGTGCACATTCGCGTCGCGGGATGACGGTAGGGCCGCCCAAGCCATGGTCGGATTCCTCAACGACAAATCCATCGTCTTCGACGAACGACAGCAACGCGCCGTCAAAACCGAGCACGTCACAAAGTTCCGTGCAGGCCTGGCGGCCGAGCCCTTGCAGTGATCCGGCTTTCTTCATGCGACGAATGCCGGCGGTGAGCGACCGCACCACGCCGACGCGGTCACCCGCTCGCAACTGGCGCGCTTCAACCTGGGCCTCCAGGAATTCCTTCAGGACGCTCGGCCCGATTGGTGACTTGGTGTCGCGAGGGACATCGTTTTCCCGGGTCGATAGGCGCTCGGCGGTGGCAGCCGACATTGCGATGGCCTCGTCGAGTGTCGTCGCGTCGCCTGATCGGGCGATGACGAACGCTCGACAAAGCTGTTCGTCAAGCTCGTTGAGCTTGGCCACCATCGCGCGGGTGTTCATCGCGCCCCCCCGGCATCGGCGGTGGCGATCCCACCGTAAATGGCGACTGCGGCTGCCCTGCTGGACGTATTGAGTTTCTTGGCAATGTGTTTCAGGTGGGACTTCACTGTCCCTTCTGAGATCACCAGGCACCGGGCGATCTGACCGTTGGTGGCTCCTGTCGCCACATGCGACATGATCTCTCGCTCGCGGGAGGTCAAGGTGGGGACGGCCGGTTTAGCGCCGCGGTGGTAGGCATCGTGTCGCTGTTCCGGCATTGCACCCGGCAATGACCAAAGCGCTGATCGGGCTGACCGGCTGAGCAGTTCCTCGACATTGCCGCAGAGATGGTCGACTTCGACGCGTTGCTGCTCAGCCTTCTCTTCGAGCGCAGCGCTCTCAAACGCCACCGAAAGACACTCGGCGAACGCCTCCAACTGTTCGAGGTGCTCCATCGTCACGATGCCGTGGGGCTCGGGGCGGTCCGCATGCAGAATTCCGATCGCCCTGCCCTGCACCGTGATCGGGGCGGCGATATAACCGAAGCAACCGGCAGCCTCGACAATTTCCTTGAACGTGCGCTTGTCATACATCGGCGACGGGGCGAACACCCCGCAACGCTTGCGGACAAGTTCTGTCTCCAGCGGAGCCTCCGCCAGTTGGATGTGCCGGCCTGCTATGTACTCGAACAAACGCCGCCCGTTGGGATCGGACCCCTCGTCCTCGATATGGAGGCGCGCGGGCAGCCAAAGCGAACCGCGCACGGTGGAGATCATGGTCCGCGCGAAAGCAAATTCCCGGCTCAGCACCTCGGGCGCTGCGTAGATCATCTTGTTTGGCGCCAGACCGCGCAGGTACCCCAGGGCGTTGCGGATTTCCGACATAGATTTGACGCGTCGGGACAGATCGTGGTCGAGGAGTTCGCACTGCAACCGTAGGATCGAGATCAGGATCTCCGCGGTCGTCGCCCAGTCGTCAGTCGGATCAGACGGCAGCGCGATCCGTTGCTCGAGGCGCTGCCGCAGGCTGTTCAGCTGATGTCCGAAAGCGGACGGCGTCAGCTCGGGAGGCAGCACCTTGAGGTGGTCGGCGGCGGCCATTGCAGTTGCCTCCGCGCGCGCTAACACCATGGGATCTTCGGCGATCGCCGCCATGGGCACTCGCGAGACCATCACCACTCCTCTCTCCTCAGGAGCCCGGCATTCCCTCAATTGGTCATACCATTGGACCGAAGTATAAACACGATGTAACGCGGGCCACAACAGAACCGCAATATTTACTTCGTCACTCCAGTTAGTCGGACTGCGGGTCCAACTGGTCGGTAGCAGGGGTGCCCTAACTGCGCTTGTGCGACAACTTGCGCAATGGTCTAATGGTCAGGCCATAGGAGGTGGTTCTTGCACGCTGTGATCATGCGAGAGTTCGGCGCCGCTGCGGTCTTGCGTCCGGGCGAATTCCCCGACCCCGCCGCACGGCCGGGATGGGTGACCGTGGCGCTCCGCGCCAGCGCGCTGAACTGGCATGACGTTCTGGTCCGCCAGGGCCGCTACGGCTCACCGCTGCCGCACATCATCGGCGCCGACGGCGCCGGCGTCCGCACCGACACCGGAGAAGAAGTGGTGATCCTGCCCTCGCTGAACTGGGGCGACCGCGAGGAGGCGCCGGGCAGCCGTTGGGAGATTCTGGGCGACCACACCCCTGGGACTTATGCCGAGCTGGTCAGCGTGCCCGCCGACTGCGTGGCAGCCAAACCTCATGGTCTGAACTGGGCCGAGGCCGCCGCGCTGCCACTGGTCGGTTTGACGACATACCGCGCTTTGTTCGTCCGCGGACGGCTAAAAAGCGGTGAGTCGATGCTGGTGGTCGGTGCCGGCGGCGGGATCGCGACGATGGCGATCGCCCTCGCGGTCGCCGCCGGGGCCAGCATCACGGTGACCTCCTCGTCTCCCGAAACCATCGAACGCGCGGTGGCCGCGGGGGCCCGCGATGGCGTCCTGCACAACGAACCGGGGTGGCCGGAGCAGGCGCGCGCCATGTCGCCGGACAACGGATTCGATCTGGTCCTTGACCCGGTCGGCCGTTGGAGCGAGTCAGTGCGCGCGTTGCGGCCCGGCGGCCGGCTGGTGGTACTTGGGGCCAATGCCGCGCAGACCGCCGCCATGGACATCCGCAGCTTCTATTTCGGTCAGTTCGATCTGCTGGGAACGACCATGGGCAGCGGTAGAGACTTCGCCGGCTTGCTCCACATGATCGATCGGTGCTCGGTGCGCCCGCCGGCGATCGACCGCGAGTTCCCGCTGGATCGGGCAGCCGAGGCACACGAATACCTGGAGCGTGGGCGCACGTTCGGCAAATGCGTACTGACACAAAGCTAGGAGGCCCGGCGTGACCGAGGAAGCCGAGCTGGTCACGTATCGGCTCGAAGCCGCCACCCCGCAAGGCGATGCCCTGGCGGCCTACCTGACGCTGAATGACCCCGCGCGACGCAACGCCTTGTCGGACGTGCTGCTCGATCAGCTGAGCGCATCGCTGCAACGCGCAGCAGCCGACTCAAGGGTGAGGGTGATTGTGCTTACGTCGTCCCACCCGCGGATCTTCTCCTCCGGCGGCAACCTCGACGCATTCGCCGACGATCGCGCGACAATCGTCAAATACGCTGGCCTCTCGCGATTCCCTACCCTCTTCCGCACGCTTACTGGAATCGAGAAGCCGGTGATCTGCGCGGCCAACGGTGACGTGCTTGCTGGTGCGCTTGGCATCGCGTTGGCCTGCGATCTCATCATCGCCAAAGAGTCGATCCGACTTGGCTGCCCGGAGATCAACGTCGGCGCCTTTCCGTTCATGATCTCGGCATTGATCTTCCGCGCCACCGGTCGACTGGTCGCCAATGAACTGATGATGACCGGCCGGCTGATCACGGCCGCCGAGGCTGCCGCCGCCGGGTTGGTCAATAAGGTCGTACCCGACGCCGAATTCGACGACGCCCTGCAGCAGTGGGTCGCCGACATCGCCGGGAAATCACCGTTGCTGCTCGGTATGGGCAAGCAGGCGCTGGCAGCGACCCGCGACATGCCACTGGAATCGGCGCTGGATTACCTGCAAGCCCAGCTGGCCTTGGCCTTCACGACTAACGATCTGGCCGAAGGGGTGCTGGCCTTCAAGGAGAAGCGCTCCCCGCACTGGCGCAACACCTGAAGACCGCACCTCGCCAAGACTCCTTGCCGTTTCGGTCTGACCATTCTATGATTTGAAGAATTATGCCTCCGGGGCAACCGATGCCCGGAGGGCGGGATCCCGAGAACCGAGGAATTGCGCGATGAAGCCAAGCCCATACACCGACCGCTACAGCCAGCAGGAAATCGACCACTACTACGAGTCGGGAATCTGGGCGACCGAGACCTTTCATGACCTGTTGGTTCGGCGCGTCCAACAAAACCCCGACAAGGTTTTCGCGACCGACGGGACGAGATCGCTGACCTACCGAGAGCTCTTCGACGCTGGCCAACGGCTGGCTGTCGGCCTCCACCGGCAGGGCCTGCGACGCGGTGACACAGCCGCCGTCCAGCTGCCCAACTGGGTCGAATTCATCCAGACGCTGACCGCACTGTCGCGACTTGGCGTCATCATGGTCCCGATCATGCCGATTTATCGACGCGACGACGTTAGCTATGTCCTCGCTAATGCCGGCGTACGAACGGTGTTTACTCCTGCAAACTTTGGCAAATTCGACTATTTGAACATGTATCTCGGTATGCGCAAGGAGCATCCGGAACTCACGGTCGTCGTCACCCGGCCCGACAGCACCGCCGAAGAAGTCGCCGACGCGGATGCCGATGTGTTCACCCTGCAGCAGCTCGAGGCCGACACCGACGACGACAGCGCCCGCCAGGAACTCGACGCTTCGCCCAATCCCGATGAGCCGTTCGTCATCGTCTATACCTCTGGCACCACCTCGCGGCCGAAGGGATGCGTGCACACGTTCAACACGTACTGTGCGGGCTCGCGCGCGCTGGTCGGACCATTCGGTTACACCGAGTCCGATGTCCAGTTCGGCCCCTCTCCGATAGCCCACACCACCGGGTTGGTCACCAGCGTGTTACTGCCCATGCTCACGGGGGCCTCGACACATGTCATGGCCAAGTGGGACCCGGCCCGCGGCATTGACGAGATTCAGCGCTTTGGCTGCACGGCGGCGGTCACGGCGCCAACCTTCCTGCACACCTTGTTATCTGAGTACAACGCCGAGCACCACGATCTATCCACGCTGCGGTTGTGGACCTGTGCGGGCGCGCCCATCCCTGCCGCAGTCGTCAAGCAGGCCGGCGCGGCACTTCCCAACATCAAGGTTCTCAGCCTCTACGGGCGCAGCGAAAACCTCGTCACCACAACATGCTCCGTCACCGACGACGTTTCACGCGCCCTAACCTCGGACGGCACAGCGATGCCGGGTGCGGAGGTCAAGATCGTCGATGACAAAGGCAACGAGGTGCCGCGCGGCACCGAAGGCGACATCGCCTACCGCGGCCCCGCCCACATGATCGAATACCTTGCAAATCCTCAAGAAACCACAGCTCTTTTCACCGAAGAGGGCTTTTCCAGGTCGGGCGATTTGGGGACAATGACCGACGACGGATACGTGCGGGTCACCGGCCGAACCAAAGACATCGTTATTCGCGGCGGGATGAACATCAGCGTTCGCGAGATTGAGGAGCACTTGGCGCATCACCCTGCGTTGCAGGCGTTCTCGGTGGTCGGAATGCCAGACGAGAAGCTCGGCGAGAAGGTGTGCTGCTATGTGGTCGCCAAGCCGGGAAACGAGCCCCCAACGGTGGACGCCCTCCGCGAGTTCTTGCTCGGCGAGGGCATGCCGATCCAGAAGACACCCGAGCGCGTGGTCGCCCTCGACTCGCTGCCGATGACCGCAACCGGCAAGGTCCTCAAACACGAGTTGCGCAAAGACATCGAAGAGCGCCTCAAAGAGGAAGGCACGCATACCCAGCAAGCGGCTGGCGCTCCCTGATGGAATTGAAAGACAGCCCCGCCGAAGCTGAATTCCGTGCACAGGCGCGGACGTGGTTACACGACACCGTGCGTCAGTTGGGCGGGCCCGAACCAGCACGCCTCGAGGACAAGCTCGACTACTGGCGGACGTGGCAGCGCTTGCTTTACGGCGCCGGATTTGCCGGGCTGTCCTGGCCGAAACAATACGGAGGCGGCGGCGCCGACGCGAAGCTGCGTGCGATCTTCAACGAGGAATTGGATCGAGCCGGTGCCCCCGAACGGCTCAACATCATCGGCGAGGATTTCGCCGGACCGACGATCATCGAGTTCGGCACTCCGGCCCAGCAACAACGCTATCTTCAACCGATCCTGACCGGTGACGAGATCTGGTGCCAGTTGTTCTCCGAGCCGGAGGCCGGCTCCGACCTGGCGTCGTTACGCACGACCGCCACCAAGGTGGACGGCGGCTGGCGGATCCAGGGACAGAAAATCTGGACAAGCCGCGCCCAGTTGGCAGCACACGCGATCCTGCTTGCCCGCACCGGCGGCGGACCCCGCCACCGCGGGATCACATATTTCCTACTCGCGATGGACAGTCCGGGCGTCGAGGTCCGTCCGCTGGCACACATGCTGGGCGAGGCCGAGTTCAACGAAGTCTTTCTCGACGAGGTCTTCATCCCCGACGACTGCGTCCTCGGTGACGTGGACGGCGGATGGCGGGTCGCGATGGGCACCCTGGCGTTCGAGCGCGTCGCCATCGCCACCGGCCGGGTGAACACCACCGGCGCCGTCAACGATTTGATCCGCCAGATCGCTCGTCGTACAAAAGATGACGGCACACCTTTGGGCGCTGACCCGCTGGTGCGGCAACGGATCGCGGATCTGTACGGGCGGGCGCTCGTGCACTACCTGATCGGACAGCGGGTCATCACCGGAGCCGCCGGGGACGGTCCACCGGGCCCGGTGACCTCGATCGGGAAGCTGTTCTTTTGCCCGCTGGTCGAAGACATTGCCGATTTCGGGCTCGAGCTCGATGAGATGGGTGGGCAGTTCTCGCTTGCCCAGAAGTGTGCCGATGATTCGTCATCGGCCGACAGCCAGCGATGGCTGCGCCTCGCGTATCAGGCTCGTGGTACTGCCATCGCGGGTGGTTCCACCTTTATCCAGCGCAACATCGTCGCCGAGCGCATCCTCGGCATGCCCAAGAGCTGAAGTCGCGAGGAGGCTTGTGACGATGGACAAGGTCGTGGCAACGACGGCGGAAGCCGTTGCCGACGTGACTGACGGGTCGTCGCTGGCTGTCGGCGGGTTCGGGCTGTGCGGCATACCCCAGGCGCTGATCGCGGCGGTGCTGGACCTCGGGGTGCGCGATCTGGAAACGGTCTCGAATAATTTGGGCGTAGATGGAATCGGCTTGGGATTGCTATTGGAACACAAGCGGATTCGTCGCACGATTAACTCCTACGTCGGGGAGAACAAGGAATTCGCCCGGCAATACATGGCCGGTGAGCTTGAGCTGGAGCTGACACCCCAGGGCACGCTGGCCGAGCGGCTGCGTGCCGGCGGGGCCGGGATCCCCGCCTTCTATACACCCGCAGGGGTTGGGACGCAGGTAGCCGACGGCGGTCTGGCATGGCGGTACCACCCAGACGGTACGGTGGCAGTCGCCTCGCCGCCGAAGGAGACCCGCGAATTCGACGGGGTCACTTACGTGCTGGAACGAGCCATCCGCACTGACTTCGCACTGGTGCACGCTTTCAAAGGTGACCGGCACGGGAACCTCGTCTACCACGCGGCGGCCGCCAACTTCAATCCAGACTGTGCGGTGGCGGGCCGCATCACCATCGCTCAGGTTGAATGCCTGGTTGAACCAGGTGAAATCGACCCAGCCCACGTGCACACCCCGGGGATCTACGTGCACCGGGTGGTGCACGTACCCAATCCGGTTAAGCAGATCGAAAAGGAGACGGTGCGGTCATGAGCTGGAGCCGAGACGAGCTGGCGGCGCGCGTCGCGGCCGAACTGCACGACGGGCAGTATGTCAACCTCGGCGTCGGGTTGCCCACCTTGATCCCGAGCCACATCCCCGCCGACATCACCGTCGTCTTGCATTCGGAAAACGGGATTCTCGGTGTCGGGCCGTACCCGCGGCGCGAGAACCTCGACGCCGACCTAATCAACGCCGGCAAGGAGACGGTCACCACGTTGCCGGGTGCGGCGTTCTTCTGCTCGTCGTCCTCGTTTGGGATCATCCGCGGCGGACACCTCGACATCGCGGTGCTCGGCGCCATGCAGGTCTCGGCCAGCGGCGACCTGGCTAACTGGACTATCCCCGGCAAGATGATCAAGGGCATGGGTGGGGCAATGGACCTACTGCACGGCGTGGAAAAAGTTTTCGTGATGATGGAGCACATCGCCAAGGACGGCAGCGCGAAGATCGTCGAGCACTGCACGCTGCCGCTGACCGGTAAGCGCTGCGTGAACCGTATCTTCACCGATCTCGCCGTCATCGACGTCGCCGACGACGGTCTGCACCTGGTCGAAACCGCACCCGGTGTCAGTATTGACGAGATTGTCGCGAAAACCGAACCGCCCCTAGCGCTTTCTGCGGTGGCGTGACGCCACTGCCCGAGCTTTAGTCGTCGACCTCGATCGCCTCACGCTTATCCACGGCCAGTGCGGCCTTCGCGTAGCTGTGCACGTGGCGACGCATGCGCCGACCTGCAGCCTCGGCGTCGCGGCTGCGGATTGCGGCGGTGATCGACCGATGCGCGCGCCCCGTGACTGTTCGCACATTGTCGTCGACGAACGCCGCATTCTCGGTCCCCGCGTAGATAGCGTGGGACAACGCAGTCATGAAGCCGATCAACAGTTCGTTATGACTGGCCATTGCCACCCCCACATGCCAGTCAAGGTTGGCCTGCAGAAACGTCGCTAGGTCGGCCTCGGGATCGGCGATGTCGTCGTTGGCACGGTCCAGCAATTCCAGATCTTC
Source organism: Mycobacterium sp. (assembly GCF_035623875.1). Lineage (GTDB taxonomy): Bacteria > Actinomycetota > Actinomycetes > Mycobacteriales > Mycobacteriaceae > Mycobacterium. The sequence goes on from NZ_DASPSP010000217.1 coordinate 9,244, forward strand.
ATCAGTCCGTTTGCGGGCGGCCGACTCGGCGCAGAACGGTTCCAACGCCTCACGCGTTTCCATCAGATCCGCGAGCTTGATCTTCTGGCCGCGGATCAGCATGCTCACCGAGCTTGCCATCGAGTTTGTCGTCGGTCGCTGGACGAATGCCCCACCGGCCCGGCCCGCCCTGACCCGCACCAGGTTCTGCACCTCGAGGATGCGTAACGCCTCTCGCACCGTAGCCCGGCTCATCTGCGTTTGTTTGACCAGCTCACGCTCCGCCGGAAGCGCCGTACCCTCAACCAGCTCGCCGGACAGGATCCGCTCGCGAAGTTCGCGGGCTAACACGTCGGACGCCTTGGGAACGTCCACCGGCTTGAGCAACACGCTTGAACGTGTTGGGGCCGAGTTCGTCGCGCCTGGTTCCATCGTCCCTCCACCCTTCATAGCTTCGGTATAAAGGTAAGACCGATTCTATGGTTATTTTATTACCTGAAGCCCCTGAACGCAGGCAGCCGTGACATATTCGCGATGTACGACACGTAACAGGTCGGGTCGAATCCCCCCTGCTCTGATCGGCTACGCCTCACGGCTGGCAGCTAAAAAATCATGCGGGCAATAAGCTCCGCCATAGCGGCCGGCTTCTGAGAGCCGTCTAGCTCGACCGTCTGCCGAACAACCAGGTCGACGGTGTTGTCGTCGACCTTGTTGGCATCAATAAGCTCGGATCGGAGGCGAATACGGCTACCTACCGGAACCGGCGCGAGGAACCGCACCCTGTTGAGTCCGTAGTTGATACCCATCTTCGCGTTCTCGACGCGATAGTTGGCCTTGCTGAGCCCGGGAATCAGCGAAAGTGTCAGGAATCCGTGGGCAATTGTTCCGCCGTAGGGAGTTTCGGCGCTCGCGCGTTCCGGGTCGACGTGAATCCATTGGTGATCCCCCGTGACGTCGGCGAACGCGTCGATGCGCTTTTGGTCGATGCTCGTCCAGTCGCTGACGCCCAACTCTTGGCCGACCAGCTGCACGGCCTCATCGATAGACCCGATCACCCTCATGGACTACCCTTCCCGGTTCTGTGCTGTGCGTGGTGGCTAGACGCTGCGCGCGGCCTTGGCCTCCGCCGACGCTGCCTTGCTGCGCTCCCGGGCGTTCTCCCAATCCTCGTCGGTCATCGCGGTCAGACCGGCGAACGTATTGGGTCCGGCCAGTCGTTGGCCTCCATCCATGGCGATGGTTTCCCCGGTCAGGTAGTCGCATGCGTCGGAGAACGCGAAGATCGTCAGGTTCGCCAGTTCGTCGATCGTCCCTGGCCGACCGAGGGGTATCTGTTCTGATTGCGTAGCACCGACCGAGCTCTTATCGGTGGGATTGAGCATTTCCCATGCGTATTCAGTCGGAATCGGTCCGGGCGCAAGGGCATTGAGGCGGATGCCGTAGCGTCCCCACTCGACAGCCAGTGACATTGTCATAGCGTGCACCGCCGCCTTCGCCATCGCCGACGGAACGACGAAAGCTGAACCGCTCCACACCCATGTGGTCAGGTTTGACAGCACCGATCCGGGCAGGCCTTCGGCGATCCAGCGCTTGCCGACGGCCAGCGTCGTGTTGAAAGAACCGGTCATCACAGTAGAAGTAACCGCGTCGAAGGCACGCGGGCTCAAACTGACGGTAGGCGCAATGAAATTCGCGGCGGCGTTGTTCAGCAAGCCGGTCAGGGGTCCCTGTTGATTCCAAATCTCGGCCACCGCGGCGGCGACCTGATCGAAGTCCCGCACGTTCACCGCCTGGTAATGCACGCTGTTCGGGTGGTCGACCGATATCTCCGCGGCGGCCTCGGCCAGCACCGTTTCGCGTCTACCCCACAGATGCACCTGAGCGCCGTGGGCGACCAGGCGGGCGGCTACCCCGCGGCCCAGGCCCGTGCCGCCTCCGGTGATCAGGACGCGCTTGCCGTCCAGCACTGTGCGATCGAAGATGCGTGTCATAGCCCCAAGCTCTTCCCGATGATCTCGCGCTGAATCTCGTTGGCACCGCCGTAGATCGGTGGCGCCAACGCCTTGCGCACCTGTGCTTCCATGCCGAATTCGACGGTGTAGCCGTTGCCGCCCATCAGTTGCACACCCTCCAGCGCGGCCCGTTTGGCTACCTCGGTGCACTTGAGTTTTGCGATCGAACCCTCTCGCGCGAGCTGGTCTTCCAGGCCGGCATCGATCTGGGCAGCCACCTGATAGACGTATGCGCGACAGCATTCGATCTCGGCGGTCAGGTCCGCAAGTCGATGACGGACGGCTTGAAAGGCGCCGATCGGCTTGCCGAACTGTTCGCGGGTGCGCACGTAAGCGATGGTGTCTTGCAGCGAGCGGCGCGCCGCACCCAGCGACATCGCCGCGATGATGAGCCGTTCGACGTTGAGTCCGCGCATCAGCCGGTGCCAGGCATCGCCGATCCCGCCGACCACGTTGTCGGCGGGAACGACGACGTCGGTGAAGAAGACATCGTTGACTGTGTGGCCGTCCATGGTCTGGATCGCTTTGATGTCCAGTCCGCCCGTCGATGTGGGCAGGTACAGCAGTGTCAGCCCGTGGTGCTTTCCAACGTTGGGATCGGTCCGCGTCAGCACGAGCAGGTGATCGGCCAAGTGCGCAGCGGTGATCCATGTCTTTTGGCCGTTGATGATGAAGCTGTCACCGTCGCGGACCGCCCGGGTGCGCATCGCACCCAGATCGGATCCGGCACCCGGCTCGGACAACGCGATCGCCTCGAAGTGGCCGGCGCACAGGTTGCCGACGACCTCTTTCTTCTGTGATTCGGTGCCGTGCCGCAAATACGTTTGTGCCGCTGTCAAGCCGGTGCCGTAGGCATGGATCGGTGCCTGACCGCGCGCGGTTTCCTCGAGGAAGATGCATTCTTCGACCATGCCTGCACCCCCGCCGCCATATTCGGTGGGTACAGACACGCCCAGCCAGCCGAGTTCGGCTAGCCGCCGCAGCAGCTCGGGGCTGTTGGACAGCCCTTGCGTCAAACGCGCACGCTGCTCGACCGTGCCGCAGGTTTCGGCACAGAACCGCTCAACCGCGGCGGCGAACTCGAGCTGCTCGGCCGTGAACATGCTCAGTTCCCGCGGTAAGCAGCGAATTCAGGCACGCGTTTCTCGTTGAACGCGGTAATCCCTTCCTGCGCTTCGGGTGTCTCGCCGAACATCTTCAGAGTCGAGTAAGCCATCTGACCAACCGACGCGAATTGTTCGGTGTCGGTGTTGAACGACTGCTTGAGAACCTTCAGCGCGGTCGGGGAAAGCATCAAAATTTCATCAGCCCATGCGCGCACCTCGGCCTTGAGTTGGTCGGGCGCCACCACTTTGTTGACCAGTCCCCACTCGGCCGCCTGCTCCGCGGAATACCTGCGGCACAAAAACCAGATCTCACGAGCACGCTTTTCGCCCACCACGCGCGCCAGAAAGCCGGTGCCGAAGCCCGCGTCGAAGGATCCGACCCGTGGGCCGTTCTGACCGAAGACCGCAGTGTCCGATGCGATCGTCAGGTCGCAGAGCACGTGCAGGACATGGCCACCGCCGATCGCGAACCCGTTGACCGCGGCGATAACCGGCTTGGGCACGTCGCGGATCACCCGATGCAACGTGTCCACCTCGAACAGGCCGGTCTCGGACGGTCCGTAGTCGCCCGTTTCGGCGCGCTGTTTTTGGTCACCGCCGGTGCAGAAGGCCTTCTCTCCCGCCCCGGTCAGGCAGATCACCCCGACTTCCGAACTCGCCCAGGCCTTTTTGAAAGCCCGGATCAGCTCGTCGAGCGTTCGCGCCCGGAACGCGTTGTACCGCTCGGGTCTGTTGATCGTGATCCAGGCGAGGCCGTTGTCAACCTCATAGGTGATGTCGGTGAACTCGGTCATCAGTTGCCTCTCTTCGTTGAAAGCCACAGCACGGCGATCGCCAAGTTTATGGTCTTACCATATTACCAAAGCTACCTCAGTTGATGAAACCCCATGCCTCTAGAGGCCCTTCTCAAGCCGGTGCGAAATCCCGGCGCATCTGGGCCAGTTCGCCGATCGACCGTTGTAGGTCCTCGAGCTCGGCGACGAGGGCTGCCCGACCATCCGCGATGGTGTTCGCCGCGGCCTCTGCGTCGAGCAGCCCCCGGTGGCGCGCCATCTTCAACGCGGTGGCAAACATGTCCGCCGATACCGATTCCTCGGTGATGCGATGCTGCAGTGACCACTGCCGGGCGAGGCGAAGACACCTCTTGAGAAATTCCTGTTCGTCGACGTCGCGACCCGGGCCGAGGTTGAGTAACTCCTCGGCCACCACCCGGTAGGCATCGATGAACGGCCTGAGCACCAGATGAGCCACCAGCAAGTCACTTTCATTCAAACTTCGCGTGGCCTCATCGGTATCAATCGGTACATCCGGGTCGTGGCTACGGCCGGTCATGATCGCAAACTCATTCCACAGTTCATCGGCAAATTCAGCCCGTCCGGCGAAGAAAAAGTCGAACTTGAGCAGTTCGCGGACCGCCAAGGCTCTCTCCCAACCGGTGCGCTTGGTTGTTCCTGGTGTTCGCACGATTGCCAGCGAAGCGAGCTCGGCAATCGCCCTCATCACCAGAACATGGATTGCGCTATTGCGGTAGACCGCAACAATCAGATGCTGGTCAGCGCCAATGCCCCACACCGTTGTCGGCCCCTCGGAGTAGGAGGTCAACACACCGGAGCCCACCAAGTCGTGCAACGTCTGCGATACCGTGGCGCGCTCGGTGAGATCGGCTCCCCCAGCGATTGGCCAGTCGCGGTCGTGCAAGTAACGAGCCAGCGGTGCGACGGTGGCGCACACTTCGTCGAGGGTCAGGGCGCGGTCTTCCCCGAGCATCGCGACGCACACGGCCGCCGTCGCAGTCACCGGCGTGGCCTGATTGAGCCGGTGGCAGATTTCCAACGCGATCCGTTCGACCACCTGCCGCTCGTTCAGGCCCTCTCCGCGCAACTCAACCATTCGCTCATACAACGCGACCGGTGACCCGAAGTTGATGTATATGCGTCCCAAGCGATGTCGCAGGCCGCGCGCGTAACTGAGCAGCCAGCGCGCATTCTCGGGCTTCTTAGGAAGTCCGCGCGACTCTTCCGTCATCAGTTTTACTTCGTGCAACGGCAACTGGTCGAAGAGGATAGAAACCGGTACAGCAAGGGTCCGCTCTGATTGGACCGACTCGACCGCGTCGGTCACATAACGCAGTAACCCGTAACGCGGTGGCCGTAGCTTGCCGGTGCGTGACCGCCCGCCCTCAATCGACCACACCAGGTTGCGACCGCT
>NZ_DASPSP010000213.1:0-34183 GCF_035623875.1 Mycobacterium sp.
GACGTGTTGCGCACCCGCGCCTGCCGCGCGCTGGAGGCCGCCGGCTGCAATGTCGCTCTCGGTGAGCCGGGCGAGCACGGCCTGCCGGCAAGCACACCGGTTACCGGCGACGTCCTGTTCGCCGTCCAGCAGACCACACCGGAACAGGTAGATAGCGGCATCGCCGATGCCGCGCAAGCGTTTTCGACCTGGCGAGCCACTCCCGCTCCGGTACGCGGTGCACTGGTGGGCCGACTGGGCGAGCTGCTCACCCAACACAAGCAAGACCTCGCCACCCTAGTGACGATCGAGGCGGGCAAGATCACCTCCGAGGCGCTGGGCGAAGTGCAGGAGATGATCGATGTCTGCCAGTTCGCCGTCGGCCTGTCGCGTCAGCTCTACGGGCGCACGATCGCGTCGGAGCGGCCAGGGCACCGGCTGAGGGAGACCTGGCATCCGCTCGGCGTGGTCGGGGTGATCACCGCGTTCAACTTCCCGGTGGCGGTATGGGCCTGGAACACCGCGGTGGCGCTGGTCTGCGGGGACACCGTGGTGTGGAAACCGTCCGAGCTGACCCCGTTGACGGCGTTGGCCTGCCAGGCGCTGATTGGACGGGCGGCCAGTGACGTTGGGGTGTCGGCCGGTGTCTGCGCGCTGATCATCGGCGGCCGCGAGGTCGGTGAGCAGCTCGTCGACGACGAGCGGGTCGCGTTGGTGTCCGCGACCGGCTCGGTGCGCATGGGCCAGCAGGTCGGACCCCGGGTCGCGCGGCGGTTTGGCCGGTCGCTGCTGGAACTGGGCGGCAACAACGCCGCCGTCGTCACGCCATCGGCCGACCTGGATCTGGCGGTGCGCGCCATCGTGTTCGCCGCCGCCGGCACCGCCGGTCAACGCTGCACCACGCTGCGCCGCCTGATCGTGCACCGGTCGGTGGCCGACGATGTGGCAGGGCGCATCGCCGCCGCCTATCGACAGCTGCCGATCGGCGATCCGTCGACCGACGGAACGCTGGTCGGCCCGCTCATTCACGAGACGGCTTACCGCGACATGGTGGGCGCGCTGGAACAGGCACGCGCCGATGGCGGCGAGGTGGTCGGCGGCGAGCGCCACGATCTGGGCCAGCCGAGCGCCTACTACGTCGCGCCGGCAGTGGTGCGGATGCCGTCGCAGACCGACATCGTGCACACCGAAACGTTCGCGCCGATCCTCTACGTGTTGGTGTACGACGATCTCGACCACGCCATCGCGCTGAACAACGCCGTGCCCCAGGGCCTGTCGTCGGCGATCTTCACGACAGATATCCGTGAGGCCGAACGGTTCATCGACGGCTCTGACTGCGGTATCACCAACGTCAACATCGGCACCTCGGGCGCCGAGATCGGCGGCGCGTTCGGCGGTGAGAAGCAGACCGGCGGCGGCCGGGAGTCCGGGTCGGACGCCTGGAAGGCCTACATGCGCCGGGCCACCAACACCGTCAACTACTCCACCGAGCTGCCGCTGGCCCAGGGCGTGCACTTCGGCTGAGTCAGAGGTCGTGATCGTCACTCGGCGCAGCCCGCCGGGCACTGAAGCGGATCAAGAAGATTGCCGCCGCCATGCCTATCACCAGCAGCCCCAGCGCACCCAGCTCGAGCAGGAGGCGGTTGAGCTCCTGGTCCGAATGTGGATGCTCTGCTTCCGCGGTCACCATCAGGATCCGTCGCACGCTGGCAATCAACCCGATGAAGAGAAAAGGCTCGGCGGCGATTTCGTGACGGAGCAGTACGGTCCGGAGAGTGGCAGCGATCTCGGCGATGATAAGGACCATCAGCACACGGTCGAGGATCAGGACACTGCCCTGCAGCGTGCTGACCTTGTGGGTCGCGGCTTGCACGACTGCTCCCGCGCCGCCGATCACCACCATGATCGCGGCCGACACAAGGAGCAGGAAAGCGATCCCGTAAGCCACGGTCTCGAAGCCGTCGACCAGGGCGCCAACGTGATGACTCAACCCTGTGCGGGTTTGCGGGCTTTTGGCGTCCATCGGTCAGCGATTCTATTCTCGCGTTGCCCGACGGGTTCCTGAGCGTCGACGGCCTGCGCCGAGGATCGACAAGTACCATCTGGTCTATGCGAACGCCCCGGCGCCGGTTATCTCCGGACGACCGCCGCGCCGAGTTGCTGGCGCTAGGCGCGGAAGTCTTCGGCCAACGACCCTACGATGAGGTCCGCATCGACGAGATCGCCGAACGGGCCGGTGTGTCCCGGGCGTTGATGTATCACTACTTCCCGGACAAGCGGGCGTTCTTCGCCGCCGTCGTCAAAGGCCAGGCCGACCAGCTGTTCGAGACCACCAACGCCCTGCCGGCACCAGGCCAGTCGCTGTTTGAGGAGACCCGGGACGGCGTACTCGCGTACATGCAGTATCACCAGGAGTACCCGCACGCCGCCTGGGCCGCCTACGTCGGCCTCGGCCGCTCCGATCCGGTCTTACTCGGCATCGACGACAAGGCCAAGGATCGTCAGATGGAACACATCATGAGCCGCATCGTCGAGGTCGACGGCCCGTGCAATGAGCTCTCGCCCGAGGTGGAACGCGATCTGCGGATCGTCATCCACGGCTGGCTGGCGCTGACCTTCGAGGTGTGCCGGCAGCGGATCATGCACCCCCAGACCGACGCAGGCCACCTGAGCGAAACCTGCGCTCACGCACTGCTCGACGCGATTACCCGGGTCAACGGGATTCCCGAGCAACTGGCCAAGGCGGTCGGGCCCGACGAGCGCTGACGCACGGGCGACGCCGCTTGACCCCTTTGTCAGCGCCCGTTGCCATCATGGGTAGGTGAGCACCGTGCCCGCTGATCCACTCGCGCGGTTCAGCGACGGCACCCGCGACTGGTTCGCCGGTACCTTCGCCAAGCCCACCCCCGCGCAGGCTGCGGCCTGGGCCGCGATCGCCGATGGCCATAACACCCTGGTCATCGCGCCGACCGGATCCGGTAAAACACTCGCGGCGTTTCTGTGGGCGATTGACCAACTTGCCAGCCCCACTGGCGCATCGGGCGACGAGCGATCACGCGGCACTCGGGTGCTGTACGTGTCACCGCTGAAGGCCTTGGCCGTCGACGTCGAGCGCAACCTGCGCACCCCGCTGGCGGGAATGACCCGGGTTGCCGAACGACGGGGTCTACCGGCGCCGCAGATCAGCGTCGGGGTGCGATCGGGCGACACCCCGCCCGCGCAGCGCCGCCAGCTCATCAGCACGCCGCCCGACGTGTTGATCACCACGCCGGAGTCCCTCTTTCTGATGCTGACCTCGGCGGCGCGCCAGACCCTGGGCGGTGTGCAAACCGTGATCGTCGACGAGATCCACGCCATCGCCGGCACCAAGCGGGGCGCTCACCTGGCACTGTCGCTGGAGCGGCTTGACGACATGTTGGCCGCACCCGCGCAGCGCATCGGCCTGTCGGCGACCGTGCGCCCGCCAGAGGAGGTGGCCCGGTTCTTGTCCGGCGCTTCACCCACGACGATCGTGGCCCCGCCGGCAACCAAAACCTTCGAGCTGACCGTGCAGGTGCCCGTCCCGGACATGGCGAACCTGGCCGACAACACCATCTGGCCGGATGTCGAGGCGCGTCTGGTCGACCTGGTCGAAACACACAACTCGACGATCGTGTTCGCCAACTCACGGCGGCTAGCCGAGCGATTGACCGCTCGGCTCAACGAGATCCACGCCGAACGCACGGGCGTCGACCTACCGTCCACCGCCAACTCGCAAGTCGCCGGCGGCGCGCCGGCTCAGCTATTGGGCAGCGGCCAGACCTACGGCGCCCCGCCCGTGCTGGCCCGTGCCCATCATGGTTCGGTCAGCAAGGAACAACGCGCCATCGTCGAAGAGGAACTCAAAACCGGGCGACTGAAAGCAGTGGTGGCGACCTCCAGCCTGGAACTGGGCATCGATATGGGCGCGGTCGACCTGGTGATCCAGGTAGAGGCCCCGCCGTCGGTGGCCAGCGGCCTGCAACGCATCGGGCGGGCCGGACACCAGGTCGGCGAAATCTCGCAAGGGGTGCTGTTCCCCAAACACCGCATCGACCTGATCGGTTGCGCGGTGGCCGTGCAGCGCATGCTCGCCGGTCAGATCGAGACGATGCGGGTACCGACCAACCCGCTCGACATCCTCGCCCAGCACACGGTGTCCGCGGCAGCGCTGGAGCCGCTCAACATCGAGCGCTGGTTCGACACCGTGCGACGCAGCGCTCCGTTTGCGACGCTGCCGCACAGCGCGTTTGAGGCCACCTTGGATCTGCTGTCCGGTAAGTACCCATCGACCGAGTTCGCCGAGCTGCGGCCGCGGCTGATTTACGACCGCGACGCTGGCACCGTGACGGCACGGCCGGGCGCGCAGCGGCTGGCGGTCACCTCCGGCGGAGCGATCCCGGACCGCGGCCTGTTCACCGTCTACCTGGCCACTGATTCCGAAAAGCCCTCTCGCGTAGGCGAACTCGATGAGGAAATGGTCTACGAATCCCGCCCGGGGGATGTCATCTCGTTGGGGGCCACCAGCTGGCGGATCACCGAAATCACCCACGACCGGGTGTTGGTGATCCCGGCACCCGGCCAGCCGGCCCGGTTGCCGTTCTGGCGCGGCGACGACGCCGGGCGGCCCGCCGAGCTGGGCCAGGCGGTTGGCAAGTTCACTGGCGAGCTGGCCAGCCTGGGCCGCGACCCATTCGAAAAGCGTTGTGCTGAGCTAGGTTTCAATGACTACGCTACAGACAATCTGTGGCGGCTACTGGACGACCAGCGCACCGCCACCACCGTGGTCCCCACCGACACCATCTTGCTGGTCGAGCGGTTCCACGACGAGCTGGGCGACTGGCGGGTGATCCTGCACTCCCCTTATGGCCTCCGGGTACACGGCCCGCTCGCACTGGCGGTGAGCCGCCGACTGCGCGACCGCTACGGCATCGATGAGAAGCCGACCGCCTCGGACGACGGCATCGTGGTGCGGTTGCCCGACACATTCTCCGAGTCTGGGCCGGAATCTGCCGACAAGCCACCGGGTGCTGAACTGTTCGTCTTCGACGCCGACGAGATCGACCCGATGGTCACCGCAGAGGTAGGCGGTTCGGCGCTGTTCGCCTCGCGGTTCCGGGAGTGCGCGGCACGTGCCCTGCTGCTGCCGCGGCGGCATCCCGGCCGCCGAACGCCGCTGTGGCATCAACGTCAGCGCGCCGCACAGCTTCTCGACGTGGCCCGCAAATATCCGGACTTCCCGATCGTGCTGGAGGCGGTCCGCGAATGCCTGCAGGACGTATACGACGTGCCGACGTTGGCCAGGCTGATGACCGACATCGCCCAGCGCAAAGTGCGCGTGCTGGAGGCCGAGACCGCCACGCCGTCGCCGTTCGCCGCGTCGCTGCTGTTCGGCTATGTCGGGGCGTTCATGTACGAGGGCGACAGCCCGCTGGCCGAGCGCCGCGCCGCGGCCCTGTCGCTGGACGCCACCTTGCTGGCCGAACTGCTGGGCCGCGTCGAGCTCCGCGAGCTGCTCGACCCCGAGGTCGTCGCCGCCACTGGCCGACAATTGCAGCATCTGTCGGCCGATCGGATGGCCCGCGACGCCGAGGCCGTGGCCGATCTGCTGCGGCTGCTGGGCCCGTTGACCACCGAAGAAGTCGCCACCCGCGCCGGCGGCGCCGACATCGGCGGCTGGTTGGAGGGCCTGTGCGCTGCCAAACGCGCGCTGATGGTTTCTTTTGCCGGACAGAGTTGGTGGGTTGCGATCGAAGACATCGGCCGGCTGCGCGACGGCGTCGGGGTGGCCGTGCCGGTCGGCGTGCCGGCCAGCTTCACCGAGGCGGTCACCGATCCGCTGGGCGAACTGCTGGGCCGGTACGCGCGCACCCACGCGCCGTTCACCACCTCCGACGTCGCCGCCCGGTTCGGCCTGGGGCTGCGGGTAGCCGCCGACGTGCTGGGCCGGTTGGCCGCCGACGGGCGGCTGGTCCGCGGCGAGTTCTCCGCGGAAGCAGCCGGTGACCAGTGGTGCGACGCCGACGTACTGCGAATCCTCCGCCGCAGATCGCTGGCGGCGCTGCGGGCGCAAGTGGAGCCGGTCAGCACCAGCGCCTACGCGCGTTTCCTGCCCGGCTGGCATCAGGTCGGCTCGGCGACTAACACCGGGCTCGACGGGCTGGCGGCTGTCGTCGACCAGCTGGCCGGCGTTGCGCTACCCGCCTCGGCGATCGAGTCCCTCGTGCTGCCACCTCGGGTACGCGGCTACTCCCCCGCCATGCTCGACGAACTGCTGGCTTCTGGCGAGGTTGTCTGGTCGGGCGCCGGATCCGTCTCGGCGGGCGACGGCTGGGTCGCGTTCCACCCGGCCGACGCGGCGCCGCTGACCCTGACTGCCCCCGCCACGATCGAGCTGACCGTGGCCCACCACGCGATCCTGGACACCCTGGCCGGCGGCGGGGCCTTCTTCTTCCGCCAACTCGCGCAAGGCCTTGCGGGTGGTCAAGTCGGCGAGCGAGAGCTCAAAACGGCTCTGTGGGAACTCATCTGGGCCGGCTCGGTCACCGGCGACACCTTCGCGCCGGTTCGCGCGCTGCTCAGCGGCGCGCCGGGTAGCCGCAGACGGTCCACCCCGGCGCACCGGCTGGGCCGCGGAGCACGCCCGCCCCGGCTGAGCCGCTACAGCGTCGCGCACGCCCAGTCACGCGCCACCGATCCCACGGTGGCGGGGCGTTGGTCGGCGCTGCCGATGCCCGAGCCGGATTCAACGCTGCGGGCCCACCATCAAGCCGAGCTGCTGCTAAACCGCCATGGCGTGCTGACCAGGGGCGCGGTGGCAGCCGAAGGGTTGCCTGGCGGGTTCGCGATGCTCTACAAGGTGCTGAGCACGTTCGAGGAAGCCGGCCGATGCCAGCGCGGCTATTTCGTCGAGTCGCTGGGCGGCGCTCAGTTCGCGGTGGCGTCGACGGTCGACCGGTTGCGCGGCTATCTCGACGAGCCCGGCTCTTTCGAAGACCCAGAGCGACCCGAATACCGGGCAGTGGTGCTGGCTGCCGCCGACCCGGCGAACCCGTACGGCGCCGCACTCCCCTGGCCATCCCGCACGCGGGAGGAAGACGGCGGCGCCCGGCCGGGTCGCAAAGCTGGAGCACTGGTTGTGCTGGTCGACGGCGAGCTGGTCTGGTTTGTCGAGCGCGGCGGGCGCTCACTGCTGAGCTTCCGCGACGATCCCGAGGCCAACCGCGCCGCGGGCGCGGCGCTGGCCGAGCTGGTGACGGCCGGGCGGGTCAGCTCGATTCTCGTCGAGCGGATCAACGGCGTCGCGGTCCTGGGGCCCGACGTCTCGGCGCCGGTCGTGAGCGCGCTGTCCTATGCCGGGTTCGCCCGTACCCCACGCGGACTGCGGCTGCGGTAGCGCATGCCCGAGGGTGACACGGTCTGGCACACCGCAGACACACTGCGGCAGGCACTGGTCGGTCGCACACTGACCCGATGCGATGTGCGGGTGCCGCGCTTCGCGACGGTCGATCTGACCGGTCAGGTGGTCGATGAGGTGTGCAGCCGTGGCAAGCATTTATTTATTCGCGTCGGACCTGCCAGTATCCACTCGCATCTGAAGATGGACGGCAGCTGGCGAGTCGGTTCCCGGCCGGTGCGTAACGACCACCGGATTCGGATCATCCTGGAGGCCAACGATATTCGCGCGGTTGGCATCGACCTCGGCGTGCTGGAAGTCATCGACCGCGCCCAAGACGGCGACGTGGTCGCACACCTGGGACCTGACCTGCTGGGCGCCGACTGGGATCCACAGGTCGCGGCTGCCAACCTGACGATAGACCCAGATCGACCGATCGCCGAGGCGCTGCTGGACCAACGGGTGCTGGCCGGGATCGGCAATGTCTACTGCAACGAACTGTGTTTCGTCGGCGGACGCCTGCCTACCGCCCCGGTGAGCGCGGTCAGCGACCCGCACCGGCTGGTCTCCCGTGCCCGCGACATGCTGTGGGCCAACCGCTACCGCTGGAACCGGTGCACCACCGGCGACACCCGGGCCGGCCGGCAACTGTGGGTCTACGGGCGAGCCGGGCAGAGTTGCCGTCGCTGCGGCACCTCGATCAACTACGACGACAGCGGTGAGCGGGTGGCCTATTGGTGCCCGACCTGCCAACACTGAACCCCCGGCGGATGTCCGTTCGGTTAACGATCGCACGGGTGCCAACCGTCCGGCCGTGGCATGCAATGATCGCTATGTCAGCGGCTTGACTTTGCCGTCCCAACACCCACCCTTCTGCTCAGCGGAGAGGTTCAGGAATGACGACCACCCCAGTGTGCTCGCTTCGCCATGTGCGATCGCCATTGGCCGGCCTTGTCCTGTCGGTCGCGCTGCTTAGCCTCGTGGTGGTCACCGCCCCGACCGCGCATGCCGACGCGGTCGATGGCAATTTCATAAACGCGCTGGGCACTCGGGGCATTACCTTCGCCTCCGCGCAGTCCGCGATCGTCGCCGCTCACGAGGTCTGCGATGAACTCGATAGCGGTAGGGCCTCGACCGACGTCGCGAATGACGTGATGCAACAAAGCAGTTTGGACGGCTACCACGCGGGGTTCTTCGTCGGCGTCAGCATCGCTGCGTTCTGCCCGCGGCACGCAGGGTCCTGACGGCGCTTGTACACTCGGGTAACAACTCTTACGGAGAACCATTGGTGATCAGGAATATATTGTTCGGCGCCGCGATCGCGCTCGCTGCCGCAGTGAGCGTAGCAACACCGGCCAGCGCCGACCCCAGCTCGTTCGGCACCCTCGGCTGCAGCTGCAAACCGCCGGTCGTGGCCCCACCCGGCACGGCGCCAGTCACGGACCAGGTGGACCAAGGAATCCAGAACGGCCTTGGCTACCTGCACGGCGACCCGCCGCACCCCAGCTCCTGAGCTGCCGCGCGGGATCGCTCATCCCGCCGATGGGGGTGGGCGCATCACTGTCCCCTTGAGTTCGGCGCCGATGGCAATATCTTCGTATTTCTGCTGCTTGCGTTTGCGCCAACCGCTGCCTGCCGGCGAAATCGGTGGCGGCATGATCGGCGGCAGCATGGGCATCCCGGATTCGCCCGCGCCCAGCGGCGTTGCTGCTGACGCAAGTTGCACCGGTACCTGCGAAGCCGGCAACAATCCCACCACGGCTGGCGGCGCGGTCAGCTTGCCTATCGACACTCCAGCACCCGTCCACGCCGACGTGGACGCTTGGCCGAGTCCAGCGGCGCCTAACGCGCCCGGACCTAACGCACCCAGCCCAGACCGACCTATGCCACCTAACCCACCTAATCCACTCGCCCCTCCCAGCGGTCCCAGGGCTGACTCACCTTCGGACACACCCTGGCCAATCGAGTTGTTCACGCCCGTCAGGGCTTGCGCCGATTGGTTCTGCGCCAAATAGCTGAGCAGGTTGACCGGAAATCCGGACGAGAAGATGGTGTTCAAATAGTTGGAGTTGAGCCCCAGGGTGGCAACGGAGTTGTTCCCTATGCCGGGTATGTTGACGCCAAAGACGGTGGCAAAATCACCGCTAGAAATCGCCGCGATGAAGGCGTTCCAGTTATCCAAGAGTGATTGGGCCGAAGTGGCCCCGGTAGTGGCCGCTGCCGTGCTGGCGTCCGACACCGCGCTGGCCCCCCCTGCCGAATTGGTAACCGAAGTCGGCGAGGAGAACTGCGGCAGCATGCTGGCCTGTGCCGAGGTGGCCTGATAGCGATTCATCGCCGCCGAGTTGTTCGCCCACATGGTCTGATACTCGGCTTCGTTTTCGGCGATAGCCGGAAGGTTGCTCCCGAACTGGTCGGTGGCCAACAACTGCACCAGCTGCATCCGGTTGGCGGTGACCTGTGCGGTGGGAACCACCGCCGCGCGGACGGAGTTGACTGCCGCTGCTGCAGCCATCGCCGAAGAGGCTGTCTGCTCACACTGCTGCGCGGTGGTTTGCAGCCAGGCCAGGTAGGGTTCGACCGCCTCGACCATCGCCGCTGAGGAAGGACCATGCCAGGTTTCGCCCAGTGACGACAACGCGGCGGCGTAGTTCTCAGCAGAGTCTTCTAGATTGGTGCCGAGCTGTTGCCACGCTCCGGAAGCCGCGATCAGCGATTCGGCACCGGGTCCCGAGTGGATCAGCGCAGAGGTCACTTCGGGCGGCACTGTTATGAACTCCATGACGCCAAAGATCGACTACTGCGGGAAAACTTTTGGAACTCTGGGTTGACGGGGGTGAAAAAAGCCCTGAAACATTCAGCTTCGGAGGCCCTGAGCTCACGAGATTGCGTTGATCGCGGTCGACAATCGTGACTTGAACTCGGGCGGAATGGGGATGTATCCGTGGGCCGGCAGATCATTCTGGCCGGCGCCGATCGTGTTTTGCAGGAATGCCTTCACAGCCGTGCCGACCTGCGGATCGTGGTACTTCGAGCACACAATCGCATATGTCGCCAGCACGATCGGGTAGGAACCGGGTTGGTTGGGCCGGTAGAACGAGATCGTGTCCAAGGCGAGGTCGTTGCCCTTCCTCATAAACCATGCTGACGAAATCGTCTTTCCCACTGACTCTGGGCTGATCGCAACCGGCTCGGGACCGGCCGTCGTGACGACCTTGGCCGTGTTCAGCTGTTGCGCCTGGGCAAACGACCACTCGATATAGGTGATCGACCCTTCGGTGCTTTTGACGGCCGCAGCGGCGCCGTCGCTGCCGCGGGCGCCCTCACCGACACCGCCGTTGAACTTCATTCCCGCGGGGAAACCCCACGTGCCAGCGGATACGGTATCGAGATACTTCTGGAAATTGTCCGTGGTCCCGGACTCATCGCTACGGAACACCACCCGAATCGGCTCAGCGGGCAGCGTGACACCTAGGTTCAGCAGCCCGATCGCAGCATCGTTCCACATGGTGATCTGGCCGTTGAAGATCTGAGCCGTGACCGGACCGCTGAGGTTCAACGAAGTCAGACCGTTGACGTTATAGGCGACGGCGATGGGGCCAAACACCACCGGCAGATCCAACGTTGGTGAGCCGCACCGCTGCTCCGCCTGCGCCTCCTCGCCCCTGTTCAGCGGAGTGTCCGACCCGGCGAAATCGGTTTGGTTGCCGATGAATTCGCCGATTCCCGCGCCGGAACCATTGGGTGTGTAATTCACCGACTGGCCCGGGCAGGATTGTTCGAAAGCCTTGACAAAACGGCTCATTGCGTTCTCCTGGGCTGTGGAACCACTGGCCTTCAGTGTCGCCTTGCCGCCGCAGGTCACCTTTACCGGCAACGTGCCTGTCGTGGCACTTCCTCCGGTAGCGTTGTTGTGACCACATGCCGAGAAGATCAGTGCAACAGTGGTGAGGATGCTCAGCGCGGCGCCAAACCTCTTGATTTTCAATCCAATTCCTTCAGGAACGACGTGACGATCGACGCCGGCGTGGCCGCAACCCGCCAAACTGCTGTCATCCTCGCAGCCATGAGGCATGGTAACAAGATGCGCGCTTCGGCAACCGTGCCGGGTTATTGCCGGATTCGTGATTTCAGCCGCGGTTTCCGAGCTGTTTACGTTAACGACTGTGCGCGGCGAAGAACTGTCCAATAGCTTCCGACGCGCCGAACGCGTGCGTGGTGGGCCCGATGATCGCCTTGGGCAGGTATTGAGGCCCGCCGGGCCAGGTGTGCCCGCCATCGTCAACCTGGTAGAACACTACGGCCGTGCCGGCTGCGCACGGCGCGGACGCAAACCGGTGCAGGACGACGGAACGTGCGACACGGCATGCTGCCCAGCAGGCGGGAATGTCGGTCGGTACGTACCGTGGAATAGAACGTTCCGATTGGCGGTTGATCACTGCTGATTGGCCTGTGACCCCGATCACTGACATGGCAGGGTTTTCGTGCTAGTCACGGAGGAATACACCGATGACGTCGCGGGAGTCCGTCCGACGAACGAACGTTGCCGGATTATTGAAGGGCACCAGCGTGCTAACACTGCAGAACCGCGTCAGCCTGAACAACCTAACGACAATCCGCTCGCTGCGGGCTGGCACCCTCACGGCGCGCGCCTGGGAGACACTGCGTGCTGCCGTTCAGGGCGTGGCGTTCGTACGCGATGCTGCAGCCAGGCCGGACTTGGCGGCATGGGTTGACCAAGACCTGCCGCGCATGCGTCGCGGCGACGAGCGCTGCTAGCGCCTGCGATCCAGCTGTCGCGCGCTGACGAACCGGCGCCGAGCTCCGGTCAGCGGGTCGTCGAACTCGATACGCAGCGCCAGCAACTGCAGCGGCGCGGAGAAGTCGTCAGTCGCTACGTCAATCACGTTGGGGTACAACGGATCTCCGTCGATTGCTATCCCGATCGAAGCCATGTGCACCCGCAGCTGGTGGGTGCGTCCGGTGCGCGGTGTCAGCCGATACCGCCCGTCCGCCGATATCGACTCCACAAGCGTCTCGGCGTTGGGCTCGCCCGGTTCTTCGACGGCTTGTAAATGGCCGCGGCGCTTGACAATCCGGCTGCGCACCAGACGCGGGAACACAACGTCCGGGTTGACCCTGGAATCGGAGGCCCTCGCCACATACGTCTTGAGGACCTCACCTCGTGCGAACAGCGTCTGGTAGGCGCCACGAAGTTCGCGGCGGGTGGTGAACAGCAGCACCCCGGCGGTCAGCCGGTCCAGCCGGTGGGCCGGGCTCAGCTCGGGTAATCCCAGTTCCCGGCGCAACCGCACCAGCGCGGTCTGCGCGACGTGGCGCCCGCGCGGCATGGTGGCCAAGAAGTGCGGCTTGTCAACAACCACGATGTCCGCGTCCTGATACAGCACGGGGATGTCGAACGGCACCGGGACCTCGTCGCGCAGGTCGCGGTAAAGGTAGACGGTGGCACCAGCCGGCAGCACGGTGGCGGGATCGAGCACCGCACCGTGCTGATCGACGACTTCACCGGCGATCGCCTTGGCGGCAACGTCAGGCCCGAACCGGGTCAGTAATTCGTCGCCCAGCGCTCCACCGCGCACCCGCAGTCGGGCCGGCCCTAATCCGTCGCGTGGTGGGAGCGGCGCGGGCCTCACGGCCCGCTCAATTTAAAGGCACCGGCTCGAGGATCTCCGCACGGGCCTCGGGAGCGCTGGCCCGCAGCGCATCCGCCGATGCGTCGTCGGGTTGGGCCTGCGACAGCACCTCGGCCTCCACCCGCGCGGTGTAGGTCTCCACCTCACGATCGACGTCGGCGGCGGTCCAGCCCAACACCGGCGCGACGACCTCGGCCACCTCACGCGCGCAGTCGACACCGCGATGTGAGTACTCGATCGAGATCCGCATCCGGCGCGACAGGATGTCCTCCAGATGCAAAGCCCCTTCGGCGACAACGGCATACGCCGCTTCCACCCTGAGGTAGCCCGGTGCCGCAGCGATCGGATTGAGCAGGTCGCGATGGTCGGCAGCCAGCGCAAGCACCTCGCTGATCAGGGATCCATAGCGGTCCAGCAGATGACGCACCCGGTACGGATGCAGGCCTTCCAGCGCACCGACGTGTTCGGTCTGGTTGATCAGCGCGAAGTAGCCGTCGGCGCCCAGCAGCGGCACCTTCTCGGTGATCGACGGCGCCACTCGGGTCGGAACGTACTGCGCCGCTGCGTCGATCGCGTCGGCTGCCATCACCCGATAGGTGGTGTACTTGCCGCCGGCGATGGCCACCAGACCGGGAGCCGGCACGGCCACCGCATGCTCGCGCGACAGCTTGGAGGTTTCCTCGCTCTCCCCGGCCAGCAGTGGCCGCAATCCGGCGTACACCCCGTCGATATCGGCGGGGGTCAGCGGGGTGGCCAGCACGGTGTTGACCGTGCCGAGGATGTAGTCGATGTCGGCTTTGGTGGCCGCCGGATGCGCCAGGTCCAATCCCCAGTCGGTATCGGTGGTGCCGATGATCCAATGGTTGCCCCACGGGATGACGAACATCACCGACTTTTCGGTGCGCAGGATGATCGCGACGTCGCTGACGATCCGGTCCCGCGGCACCACGATGTGCACACCTTTGGATGCACGCACCTGAAACCGTCCGCGCTGCTTGGACAATGCCTGAATCTCGTCGGTCCACACCCCGGTCGCGTTGACGACGACGTGACCGCGGACTTCGGTGACGGCGCCGTCCTCGGAGTCGCGCACCCGCACGCCGGTCACCCGGTCGCCCTCGCGCAGCAACGAAACTACCTGAGTGGACGACCGCACTACTGCGCCGTAATGCGCGGCCGTACGCACAACGGTCATGGTGTGCCGGGCGTCGTCGACGACGGTGTCGTAGTAGCGGATACCGCCGATCAGCGCGCTGCGCTTCAGACCCGGGCACAGCCTCAGCGCACCGGCACGGGTCAAATGCTTTTGTCCCGGAACGGATTTCGCGCCCCCAAGTTCGTCGTAAAGCAAGATGCCGGCAGCGACGTACGGCCGTTCCCACCACCGCTTGGTCAGCGGGTACAAGAACGGCAACGGCTTGACGAGATGCGGCGCCAAGGTGTTCAACGACAGCTCGCGCTCGAAGAGCGCCTCACGCACCAGTCCGAACTCCAGTTGCTCCAAGTAGCGCAGCCCGCCGTGGAACATCTTCGAGGATCGGCTTGACGTGCCGGAGGCGAAGTCACGCGCTTCGACCATCGCCACTTTCAGCCCGCGGGTGGCGGCATCCAGCGCGGATCCCGAGCCCACCACACCGCCACCGATGACGACGACGTCGAATTGTTCGCTGCCGAGTCGCTTCCAGGCCGAGGCGCGCTGCTCGGGTCCTAAGCGCTTCCAGGCCGAGGCGCGCTGCTCGGGTCCTAAGAAGGAACCCGGCCGGGTCTGCTGGCTCCCCGGTACCCGAATCGGGTCGCTCACGGCACACGTCTCCTGTCGGTTACTCGTCAGTAGGGCACTGGCTCCCTAGGCTACCTGGCCTGGTCAGTCCAGGTCGTCGTGCGCCATCAGCCGCCGTGCTGCCTCGGTGATCGAGCCCGACAGCGACGGGTAGACGCTCAGGGTCTGCGCCAACTGGTTGACGGTCAGCCGGTTCTGCACGGCCATCGCGATCGGCAGGATCAACTCGGATGCGATCGGCGCCACGACCACACCGCCGATCACCACACCGGTGGCCCGACGGCAGAAAATCTTGACGAAGCCGTGGCGCAAGCCAGACATCTTGGCCCGCGCGTTGGTCCGCAACGGCAACATGATGGTTCGCGCCAATACCGAGCCGTCGTCGATGGCGGATTGCGGAACACCGACGGCCGCGATCTCGGGCCGGGTGAACACCGCGGCGGCCACCGTGCGCAGCCGGATGGGGCTGACGGCCTCCCCCAACGCGTGCCACATGGCGATGCGACCCTGCATCGCGGCCACCGATGCCAACGGCAGCAGCCCGGTGCAGTCGCCGGCGGCGTAGATGTTCGGCACCGACGTCCGTGATACCCGGTCGACGGTCAGGTAATTGCCGCGTCCCAGTTCGATGCCGACCCGTTCCAGGCCCAGGCCGCTGGTGTTCGGCACCGACCCGATCGTCATCAGCGCGTGACTGCCCTGCACGGTGCGCCCGTCGGTCATTTTCACCACCACACCGGACTCGGTGGGGGTCACCGAGTCGGCGCGTGCGTTCTTGACCAGTTGAACGCCGCGTTCGGCGAAGATCCGTTCGAGCACCAGGGCGGCGTCGGCGTCTTCGTAGGGCAGCACCCGGTCGCGGCTGGCCACCACCGTGACATCAACGCCCAATTCGGTGTAGGCGTGCACGAATTCGGCGCCGGTGACACCGGAACCCACCACGATCAGGTGGTCGGGCAGTGTGTCCAGGTCGTAGAGCTGACGCCAGGTCAGGATGCGCTCGCCGTCAGGTTGTGCCGACGGCAACACCCGCGGGCTGGCGCCGGTGGCGATCAGGACGACGTCGGCGTCGTAGGTGCTGGTGGTGCCGTCGGCGGCGGTCGCCTTGATGCGGTGGGCGGCCAGACCGGGGCTGGGGTCGATCAGCTCACCTCTGCCGGCCACCACCTCCGCACCCGCATTGACCAGTTCGGAATTGATGTCGGCGGACTGCGCCGCGGCCAACGTCTTGACGCGCTGGTGGATTTCCGGCAACGAGATCTTGGCGTCATCGATGTCGATGTCGAAGCCCAGCTGAGGTGCGCGGCGCAGTTCGGTGCGCACGCCGGTGGAGGCGATGAACGTCTTCGAAGGCACGCAGTCGAAGAGCACGGCCGCGCCGCCGATGCCGTCCGAGTCGATGACGGTGACCTCGGCGCCGCGTGCGACCGCGACGAGCGCCGCCTCATAACCGGCTGGTCCTCCGCCAAGGATCACGATGCGGGTCGCCACGCGTCTAACCTAACGAACCTGTCGGATCACCGCCGCTCCTGCGGCAGCCGATTAAGCTTTCTCCGTGCCGCTCTACGCTGCCTACGGGTCGAATATGCATCCCGAGCAGATGCTGCAGCGCGCACCCCACTCGCCGATGGCCGGAACTGGCTGGTTACACGGCTGGCGGCTGACGTTCGGTGGCGAGGACATCGGCTGGGAAGGCGCACTGGCCACCGTCGTCGAGGATCCAGCCTCGAAGGTGTTCGTCGTGCTCTACGACATGACGCCCGCGGACGAGAACAACCTCGATCGCTGGGAGGGGTCCGAGCTCGGCATCCACAAGAAGATTCGGTGCCGGGTGGAACGCTTGTCGTCCGACACCACCACCGATCCGGTTTTGGCGTGGCTGTATGTAGTGGACGCCTGGGAGGGTGGTCTGCCGTCGGCACGCTACATCGGCGTGATGGCCGATGCCGCGGAAATCGCCGGCGCGCCAGACGAATACGTGCACAACCTGCGCACGCGCCCGGCCCGCAACATCGGTCCGGGAACCTAAATCGCAGCGGCGGACTGCTCGACGATGTTCGCCATCAGCCGCACCCCGATCGCCAGCGCGCGCTCGTCGAGGTCGAACGTCGGCTGATGCAGATCCAGCTGCGGACCGTGGCCCGACCAGACGCCCAGACGCGCCATCGCGCCAGGCACTTCCTCCAAATACCAGGAGAAGTCCTCGCCGCCGCCGGACTGCCTGGTGTCGGTCAGCACGTCCGGGCCGACAGCATCGATGGCGTGGGCGATGATCCGGGTCGAGACTTCCTCGTTGACCACCGGCGGGACGCCGCGGCTGTACTGCAAGGTGTGCTCGATGCCGAGCGGCGACAGCAGAGCGGTCACCGACCGACGCACGACGTCTTCGAGATCCAGCCAGGTTTCCCGGCTGGCCGTGCGGATGGTGCCCGCCAGCACGCCGGTCTGCGGGATCGCGTTGGCGACCACTCCTGCATTGACCGCCCCCCACACCATCACGGTGCTGTTGCGCGGGTCGATGCGGCGTGACAGCACACCGGGCAGCCCGGTGATCAGCGTGCCCAGCCCGTAGACCAGGTCGGCGGTCAAGTGTGGGCGCGAGGTGTGCCCGCCCGGCGAATACAGGGTGATCTCGATCATGTCGGCCGCCGACGTGATCGGTCCCGTCTTCACCGCGATCTTGCCGACCGCCAGCCGCGGATCGCAGTGCAAGGCGAAGATCCGGCTCACTCCGGACAGCGCGCCGGCGGCGATCGCATCGATCGCGCCGCCGGGCATCAGCTCTTCGGCGGGTTGGAATATCAGCCGCAGCGCAATCGGCAATTCCGGCACCCCCGCCAACGCCAACGCGGTACCCAGCAGGATCGCGATGTGCGCGTCGTGGCCGCAGGCGTGCGCCGCGTTGGGCATCGTCGATTCATACGGGGCCGCGGTGCGCTCGGCCATCGGTAACGCGTCCATGTCGGCCCGCAGCGCGATCCGGGGCTCGCGGTCGGGACCGAAATCGCAGGTCAGCCCGGTCCCGCCGGGGAGCACCTTCGGGTTGAGCCCGGCGTCAGCCAACCGTTCGGCGACAAACTGTGTGGTGGCGTACTCCTGGCGGCCCAACTCCGGGTAGCGGTGGATGTGTCGCCGCCAGGCGACCAAGTCGTCGAAGTGGGCTGCCAGCCATGATTCAGCGACGTCTGCGAGGCTCATAATGCCGCCCGCTGGTCAAGAGCCGCCAGCACCCGATCGCGTTCATCCGGCGACTCGGCAAGATGAACTACTGTGCGCGCCAACATGATTGCCCCGTCGATGACGGCTTTGTCGGCGCTCGGACCGATCGCAGCCGCGGCGAAGTCGGGCTGATGCAACGACGCGCCGCCGGCATCGACGGCGATCATCGGATGGATCCCCGGCAGAAGTTGCGTGACGTTCCCCATGTCGGTGCTGCCCAAGGGGTGCGCCGCCTCGAGTCCCTCGTCGACGGGCACGCGCCCGAGCCGCGTCATCTCGGCGCGGACGGTACCGGCCAGCCACCGGTCGGGCTTGAGCGCGTCGTACATCGGCTCGGTGGGCTCGATGATGTAGTCACAGCCAGTGGCCACCGCGCCGGCTAAGAAGCAGTTGCCCACCTTGGCTTCCAGCTCGGCAAGCGACGACGCCTCGGTGGCACGCATGGTGTACTGCAATTCGGTCCGGCTCGGGATCACATTGGCGGCCGCTCCACCCTCGGAGACGATGCCGTGCACCTGCTGCCCGGCCGACATCTGTTGACGCAGCAGCCCGATGGCCACCTGGGCAACGGTGGCCGCGTCGGCGGCGTTGACACCCAGGTGCGGTGCGGCCGACGCATGCGCTTCCCGCCCGCGGTACTCCACACGGACCGCGGACAACGTAAGCGACCGGGCGGCCGCGATATCCACCGGCCCGGGATGCACCATCACCGCCACTGCCAAGTCGTCGAAGACTCCGGCGTTGAGCAGCAACACTTTTCCCCCGCCGAACTCCTCGGCCGGTGTGCCCAGCAGCGCAACCGTCAGGCCCAGTTGGTCGGCGACATCGGCCAGCGCCAGCGCGGCGCCCACGGCCGAAGCGGCGATGATGTTGTGTCCGCAGGCATGGCCGATTCCGGGCAGCGCGTCATATTCGGCGCACACGCCCACGACCAACGGGCCGCTGCCGAAGTCAGCGCGGAAAGCGGTGTCCAATCCACCGGCTGCGGCAGTGATCTCGAAACCTCGCTCGGCCACCAGCGCTTGCGCCTTCGCGCAGCTGCGGTACTCGGCGAACGCCAACTCCGGTTCGGCGTGGATCGCGTGGGACAGCTCGACCAGGTCCGTGCCACGGCGCCGCACCGCGTCCTCGACGCGATCCAACACCGAGATTGAGGCCATTGTCGCAGTATCTCACCGACGATGATTACCGACGACAACGACTAAGCTCGCCGACTGTGAGTGACGGTGCGGCCGACCCCGACGTGCTCGCCCGGGGGGCCGCGCAATTCATCGCCGAGCGCACCGGGATCGCCGAACATGATGTCGCGATCGTTCTGGGGTCGGGTTGGGCGCCGGCCGTTACCGCGCTGGGCTCGGCGACCGCGGTGCTGCCGATGGCCGAGCTGCCCGGCTTCACCCCTCCAACTGCGGTCGGACACACCGGTCAGGTGTTCTCAGTAGGTATCGGTGCACACCGCGTGCTGGTGCTGGCCGGTCGTGTCCATGCGTATGAAGGCCACGACCTGCTGCACGTCGTGCATCCGGTGCGGGCGGCGTGCGCCGCCGGCGCAAGCATCGTCGTACTCACCAACGCGGCCGGCGCAGTGCGCCAAGACTTCGAGGTAGGCCAGCCGGTGTTGATCAGCGACCACCTGAACCTGACCGCACGGTCTCCCCTGCTCGGGGCCCAGTTCGTCGACATGGTCGACGCCTACGCGCCGCGCCTGCGGGTGCTGGCCCGTCAGGTCGACCCGGCGCTGGCCGAAGGCGTGTACGCCGCGCTGCCCGGACCGCACTACGAGACGCCCGCCGAGATCCGGATGTTGCGGACCCTGGGCGCCGATCTGGTGGGCATGTCCACCGTGCACGAGACGATCGCAGCGCGGGCGGCGGGCGCCGAGGTGCTGGGAGTGTCACTGGTGACGAACCTGGCGGCCGGGATCACCGGTGAGCCGCTGAGCCACGCAGAGGTGCTCGCCGCCGGCGCGACCTCGGCGACCCGGATGGGCGCCCTGCTGGCCGACGTGGTCGCGCGGCTGTAGCGGGCTGGCATGACGCCGGACGAATGGATCGCCCACGACCCCGATCCGGTGACGGCTGCCGAGCTCGCCCAGTGCGATCACGCCGAGCTCGCTGCGCGGTTCGCCCGGCCGCTGGCATTCGGCACCGCAGGACTGCGCGGCCCAGTCCGTGGCGGCCCGGACGCGATGAACCTCGCCGTGGTGTTGCGCGCCACCTGGGCGGTGGCAAAGGTGCTCACCGAACGCGACCTCGCTCGTTCGACGGTGATCGTCGGGCGCGACGCTCGGCACGGTTCGACCGCATTCGCGATAGCTGCAGCCGAAGTTCTTGCCGCTGCAGGCTTTTCGGTAATGCTGTTTCCGGATCCGGTACCCACACCGGTGCTGGCGTTTGCCGTGCGGAACACCGGCGCGGCGGGAGGCATCCAGATCACCGCCTCGCACAATCCGCCGGCCGATAACGGCTACAAGGTGTATCTCGATGGGGGAATCCAGATCATCTCGCCCACCGACCACGAGATTGAAACCGCGATGGCCGCAGCCCCTTTCGCTGACGAGATCGCCAGGGCGCACGTCGAACCGGCCGACGCACTGCTGGTCGAGCATTACATCGAGCGGGCCGTGCGGGTGCGGGGCTCGTCGGGGCTGGTCCGGGTGGCACTGACGCCCCTGCACGGGGTGGGCGGCGAATTGGCCGTCGAGACGCTGCGACGAGCCGGCTTCGTCGATGTGCATACCGTGGCCAGCCAGTTTCGGCCCGATCCTGACTTCCCGACCGTCCGGTTCCCCAATCCCGAAGAGCCGGGTGCCACGGACGCGCTGTTGACGCTGGCAGCAGATGTCGACGCCGAGATCGCGATCGCGCTCGATCCTGACGCCGATCGCTGCGCAGTCGGGATACCCACACCGGCGGGTTGGCGAATGCTTTCCGGCGACGAGACGGGTTGGCTGCTTGGCGATTTCATCTTGTCGCGGACCCAACCGGGCGAGCTCGCCACCAGTGTGGTGGCCAGCACCGTGGTGTCGTCGCGGATGCTTTCGGCGATCGCCGCGCACTGGGGCGCCCGCCATGTGGAGACCCTGACCGGGTTCAAATGGCTGGCCCGCGCCGATAGCGATTTGCCCGGCAGCACGTTGATCTATGCCTACGAGGAAGCGATCGGGTACTGCGTCGACCCGGCAGCGGTCCGGGATAAGGACGGCATCAGCGCCGCGGTGCTCGCCTGCGATCTGGTCGCGACACTGAGACAGCAAGGGCGCTCGGTCCTCGATGCGCTCGACGACCTAGCCCGCCGCTTCGGGGTGCACGTCGGCGCCGCGTTGTCGCGGGCGGTGACCGACACGGGCGAGGCAACCTCGTTGATGCGTCGGCTGCGCACTTCGCCGCCCAATCGCTTGGCCGGATTCGCTTCGACCACAACGGATCTGCTGCAGCGCCCCGGTGTGGATCGCAGCGATGCGCTGATCTTCACGGGCGGTGACGACGATACGTCGATCCGGGTCGTGGTCCGACCATCGGGTACCGAGCCGAAGGTCAAGTGCTACATCGAAGTTCGGGCCGCGGTGGCCGAGGATCTGGCCGGTGTTCGCCGGCACGCGACCGCGCTCTGCGACGAGCTGGCGTCGTCTGTGCAGCACTGGTAACTCAGCGCGGCCCGAATTGGCGATCGCCGGCGTCGCCGAGGCCCGGGACGATGTACGCCACGTCGTTGAGGCGGTCATCGATGGCCGCGGTAAACAACCGCACGTTGGGCGCTGCTTTCTCCAGCGCCGCGATGCCTTCCGGCGCCACCACCACACACAGCGCGGTGATGTCGTCGGCGCCGCGCCGCTGCAGCAACCCGATGGTGTGGGTCATCGACCCGCCGGTGGCCAACATCGGGTCCAGGACCATTACCGGTTGGCTGCGCAGATCGTCGGGCAGTGACTCCAGATACGGCACGGGCAACGCCGTTTCCTCGTCGCGGGCGACACCGACGAAGCCCACCCGCGCCTCCGGTAGCAGCGCATGCGCCTGATCGACCATGCCCAGCCCGGCCCGCAACACCGGCACCAGCAGCGGTGGATTGGCCAGCCGTGTTCCAACCGTCTCGGCCAATGGTGTGCGCACAGTGACCGTCTCGCGGGGCGCGTCACGAGTGGCCTCGTACACCAGCATCAGGGTCAGGTCACGCAACGCCGCACGAAACCCCGCACTATTGGTGTGCTCGTCGCGCAGTGTGGTCAGCCGGGCCGCGGCCAGCGGGTGGTCAACGACACGGACGTCCACAGGACTCGACCGTAGCCCGCCGGCCGTGGGTTAGGCGCCGAAGAAGTTGAAGATGTCGAACCCGTAACCGACCAGGTCGATCAGCGGCTGCCCGGAGATCAGCGGATCGCCACTGAAGATGGTGTCCGCAAGGTCACTCTGGCCAACCAGGTTCCCTAGATCGTCCAACCCGGTGATCAGGGAACTGTTCAGTTCATTGGTCAAGTCGTAGCCGGAGAGATCGTCCAAAGTGTCGACGACCGATGTCGGAATCGCTGACTGCCCGGCATCCGCCAGCAGGGCGTCGATGGGCCCGACGAACTCCTGCACCGAGGCGTATTCCGTGCCGGCCAGCATCTCCAGCGGATCCATCGTCGGAATGAACCCAGCGACTCCGGATTCCATAAGTTGACCCGTCGCGTCGACCTGCCAGGGGCCGACATCACCGATCCCGCTTCCATCGACTGGAGTGCCGTCACTCGGGTCGATCCCATACGCCGGATCGCCGGGGTTGCCGTAGGCCCAGTCGTCGTAGAGGCTCGCATACGGGTCGAAGAGATCGTAGAAGAACTGCCCGGCCGGCCCACCGTCGTACATGAACGCCAGCACCGGCAGCGGCGCGGGAATATCGTAGAAGGTGGTGTTCCCGATGGTGCCGAGATCGATCATGTTGCTGGTGTCCAAGTTCACCCCGGGAGTCGGATCCGGATAGTAGGGGTGCACCGTCTCGATCCCAATGAGGGCGTTGATGTCGGCGAAGATGTTGCTGGGGTCCTCGGGAAAGTCGGCCCAGCCGTCGTACTCGCCGGTGTAGATGTCGGTGGTGAAGGGGTCGGTCGGGGTGGTTGCCAGGCTAAGCGGGATGTCCAGGAACGGAACGTGTTGAGGCTCAGGGCTTAAGCTGAACGCGCCGACGCCGTCGGGAAACTGGAAACGGTCCAGGATGCCGCCAATCGGGCTGTTGGGGTCACCTAGCAGCGTGAAGCTCAAGTCGTTCAGGGGCACTCCGTGGTTGTTGCTGATCAGGTCGTTCATCTCAACGGTGGCAATGGTCGCGCTCTGCGAATAGCCCAACACCGCGACGTGGACGTCATCTCCGCCCTGGAATGCCGAGTCGATCGCGTTGTTCAGGTCACTGACGCCGACGTTCACCGAGTCGCCGAACCCCAAATCAGGCTCACCGGCATTGCAGGTGATCGGACAGAACTGCTCCGGTGTGGGCAGTGCGTCGAACTGGTAGCCGCTGTCTTGGCTGAGGTACAGCGATTCGACTTCGCTGAGGTAACCGCTGTCGGGGGTGGGGTCTCCGGTGCCGCCCATGATCAAGCCCACGTCGCTAGCCAGCAACCTGGCCTCCGCGATGATCGCTTTCAGCTCAGCCGGGAAGGCCCACAGTCCTATCGACATCGCGCCGGTGACCGCGGCGCAGCCAATCAGCAACGCCGCATAACCCCGAGAACGCAACCTCGATGCTGACATCGCGACCTCCCAGCCGGTAAACCGCGCCAGCCGAGAATACAGCGATAAATCGCGTTCGATTGTCCCTGCCCCGGCGATTGGCAAACATCATGCCCGTTCGGGCATCCGTTATGACGTAATTAGCAAATTTGTCCGTCGCTCTTCCCCACTCGACACGCGTGCGGGTGGACCAATTAGGGGGGACTACGACTCATATACTCCCGCCATGCGTCGCCGACCATCGCGGAATGGCAAGCGATATCGAGCGGTCAGCCTATTCGGCGTACTGGCGGTTTCCATTGTGTTGATGTCGTGGCCGTCGGCTCATCGAGGCCAGGAAGCCGGTCCGGTGGACTTCAAGGCCGCCGCGGTTCCGACCCCGGCGCACGTCGTCGTCGTGGTGGAAGAGAATCGCTCGCAAACCAACATCATCGGAAACAAGTCCGCCCCCTATATCAACCAGTTGGCCGCGGGCGGCGCGATGATGGCACAGTCGTTCGCCGAGGTCCATCCGAGCGAACCCAACTACTACGCATTATTCGCCGGCAATACATTGGTCAAGGACAACGTTTGTCCGGTCAACGCCGGCAATACACCCAACCTCGGCTCGGAATTGCTCGCCGCCGGTTACACGTTCGTGGGCTACGCGGAGAGCCTGCCCGCGGTGGGCTCGACGGAATGCAAGGCGGGCAAGTATGCGCGCAAGCACGTGCCCTGGGTGAGCTTCAGCAATATCCCAGCCTCCTACTCGCTTCCGTTTTCCGCGTTTCCGGCCCCAGGAAATCCTCAGAACTACGCCAGCCTGCCGACGGTCGCGTTCGTCACCCCGAACCTCGACCACGACATGCACGACGGCTCGATCGCGCAGGGCGACGCATGGCTGTATCAGAACTTGTCGCAATACGCCGAATGGGCGAAAGCCAACAACAGCCTGCTGATCCTGACCTGGGACGAGGACGACAACACCTCGGGGAATCAGATTCCTACGGTGATCTATGGGGCGAACATCAGGCCCGGCACCTATAGCGAGCTGATCAGCCACTACAACGTGTTGTCTACGCTGGAGCAGATGTACGGGCTGCCTAAGCTCGGCTACGCAACCAGAGCGCCCGCCATCACCGACATTTGGGGCGCCTAACCGCGGACTCGGTCCGGCGCCCGCGCGGCCCGTCGCTATTCTGTGCCGCATGGCTGCTGACCTCCTCCCCATCTGCCTGAGCCTGACCGACGGTGAGCGCTACACCGTGTGGGCGCCCCGCTGGCGCGACGCAGGCGACGAGTGGGAGGCGTTTCTGGGTAAGGACGAGGACCTCTACGCGTTCGCAACGCCCGCTGACCTGGCGGCATTCGTACGCACCAACACCGACAACGACTTGGTGGACCACCCCGGGTGGAAGCGGCTGACCGAGGCCAACGCCCACAAGCTCGAGCCCGCCGCCGACAAGCAATTCGACCTGATCGCGGTTGAAGAGCTGGTCTCCGAGAAACCGACCCAGGAGTCGGTGACCGCGCTGGCGAACGCGCTGGCGATCGTCTCGTCCATCGGGTCGGTCTGCGAGCTGCCGGCGGTGATGAAGTTTTTCAACGGCAACCCGACCTTGGGCACGTTGTCCGGCGGAATCGGCCATTTCGCCGGCAAAGCCGGCCTAAAGCGCTGGAATGTGATCGCCGAGGTCATCGGACGTAGCTGGGACGGCGTACTCAGCGCGGTGGACGAGATCATCAGTACTCCTGACGTCGACAGCGCCGTTTCCGACGCCGCCGCGGCCGAGCTGGCCGAACCGTTTGAAGAGGAGCACCTCGAAGAAGAAGAGCCGGAGACCGAAGACGAGCAAAGGACCGAGGCCCCGGCGGAGAGTGCCGACGACCCCAAGACCGACGCTGGAAAGGCCCGTGCTGCCGACGACGAGGTGGTGTTGGGCAGCGACGAAGACTTCTGGTCGAAAGTCGGCATCGATCCGATCCGGATCATGACAGGCGCAGGCACCTTTTACACGCTGCGCTGCTACTTCGACGACCGGCCAATCTTCCTGGGACGCAATGGTCGAATCAGCGTGTTCACCTCGGAGCGGGCCCTGGCGCGGTATCTCGCCGATGAGCACGACCACGATTTGTCCGACCTGAGCACCTATGACGACATCCGCACCGCCGCCACTGACGGCTCGCTGACGATCGACATCACCGGAGACAACGTCTACGTGCTGACCGGGCTGGCCGACGATATAGCCGACGGGCCGGACACGGTGGACCATGACCAGCTAGAGCTGGCTGTCGAGTTGCTTCGCGATGTCGGGGACTACGCCG
The DNA here is from genome assembly GCF_035623875.1 of Mycobacterium sp. Classification (GTDB taxonomy): domain Bacteria; phylum Actinomycetota; class Actinomycetes; order Mycobacteriales; family Mycobacteriaceae; genus Mycobacterium. The sequence continues at coordinate 26,059 of NZ_DASPSP010000213.1, forward strand.
AGGACAACACCGTCGACAAGGCGCTCGCGATCGAACGCCCGTTGGGCAAGCTGGCGGCCTACCTTCTCGAGCCCAACTCGGTGAGCAAGCCCGCGCCTCCGTATGCCAAGGCGGTAGAAGCATGGGAAGAGCTGGAGCGGTTCGTGGAGTCGCGGCTAAGGCGCGAATAGCGCCGCAAGCCGCCGACGACATCAGCGGGGGAAGTTCACGTCCTTGGTGACGGACTTCCACTCCTCGATCGACGCCGTCATCGCGGCAATCCTGTCACGCATCGCCTTGAGCACGTCGCGCCCCAGCAGCAACCGCAGCGGCGGTTCGTCGAGCTTGGTCACCATCAGCACTGCCTCGGCCACCTTGCGCGGGTCGCCAGGCAGATGGTCGGCGAACTGCTTGATGAGGTCCTTACGCGCTGCTACGTCAACGTAGTCGGCGATCGGCCGGCCGGACTCTTTCATCGATCTCGTCGCCCAGTCGGTGCGGAAGGCGCCCGGCTCAATGGCGGTGACCTTGATGCCCAGCGGTCGCACCTCGGTGGCCAGTGCTTCGGTCACCGCCTCCAGCGCGAACTTGGTCGACGAGTAGTACGCGTTGGGCGGGTTGGCCACCAGACCGGTCATCGACGAGATATTGATGATATGCCCGGAGCCGCGGGCCCGCATCGACGGCAGCACCGCCTTGATCATGTCGACGGAACCGAAGTAGTTGACATCGAACAGCTTTCGGACCTCGGCGTCTTCGCCTTCCTCGACCGCAGCCAAATAGCCGTGGCCGGCGTTGTTGACCAGCACGTCGATTCCGCCGAACGCTTTCTCGGCCACCGAGACCGCGGCAGCGATCTGGCTCGCGTCGGTCACATCGAGAGCAACCGCAACGGCGCGATCCCCGAACTCGTCGACGAAGGCCTGCACCGCCTCGGCCCGTCGCGCAGTCACCACCACACTGTGGCCGTCCTCAAGGGCTGCCCGTGCGATCTCGCGGCCAAAGCCGGTGGAGCATCCGGTGATCAGCCAACGCGCCATCAGTGCGCCCGGAGGGGACCGGGGTCTTTAGCCACCGGGGGAATCGGGGCTGGTGAATAACGTGGTCTGGCAGGTTTTGTCGGTCTCGTTGCACAGGGTGCGGTCATGTTCGGCCGTCGCTTTCCTCGTCGTGGAGTGGATCTGTTGTGAGGCGGGCGTACGTGTTTCGGTTGCGGCCCACCGCCCGCCAGCATGTGGCGTTGGCGGCGTGTGTCAACGCGCACCGCGAGCTTTACAACGCGGCGTTGCAGGAACGCAGGGATGGCTGGTCGCACGCCAGTAAGACGCGGATCAGCTATTGGGAGCAGTCGGCGCAGCTGACTGAGATGCGCGCGGTGCGCCCGGATCAAGCGGTGTGGTCGTTTTCCAGTCAGCAAGCGACGTTGCGGCGGTTGAACAAGGCGTTCGCCGGGTTCTTCCGCCGTGTTAAGGCTGTGCAGACGGCGGGGTATCCGCGCTTCAAGGGTGCTGGCCGGTTCGACAGCGTGGAGTGGCCTAAAGACGGTGATGGTGCTCGCTGGCTGCCCGAGCAGCGCCGCGTGTATCTGCAGGGCATCGGCCAGGTCAAGGTTGAACTGCACCGCGAGGTGGCGGGCCGGGTGAAGACGATCCAGATCAAGCGACAAGGGCGACGCTGGATGCTGGTGCTGTCCTGTGATGACGTCCCCACCAATCCACTGCCCATGACCGGCCGTCAGGTCGGCATCGACGTCGGCGTCGTCAGCTTTGCCACCACCAGCAACGGCCAGCACGTCGACAATCCGCGCTGGGCGCGCGCCGCGGCGGGACGGCTGGCCGCAGCCCAGCAGCGGCTCCAACGGGCCCGCCGCGGTGGGAAGAATCGTGCGGCCAAACGGGAAACCGTCGCCGCGCGGCATCGCAAGATCGCCAACCAGCGTAAGGACTTTCATCACAAACAAGCCCGCGAGCTCGCCGCGCGATACGACCTGATCGTCGTGGAGGACTTGAAGATCGCAAGCATGCTGCGCCGGGCCAAACCCGTCCCGGACCCCGACAATCCCGGCATGTTCCTGCCCAACAGAGCCCGGGCGAAAACGGGGCTCAACCGATCGATCAGTGACGCTGGCTGGGGCCAGTTCGTCTCGATACTGCGCGCCAAAGCGGAAGACGCTGGGCGGGCTTGGATTGAGATCGACCCTCGGCACACCTCCGACGGATGCGCGCGCTGCGGGCACGCAGCGCGCGACAACCGCGTCACGCAAGCGGAATTCGCCTGCCAACACTGCGGTCACACCGCCCCGGCAGACGAACACGCCGCACGCAACATCCTGCGGGCCGGACTGGCCCATCATGCCCACGCGGCATGAAAAGAAACTGGCGGCTTCCGCCGTCGGAGAAGTCACCTCAGGCCGTCCCTTCCGGCAGGCGCCGCAAGTACGCCGTTCGCCGTTCCGCGAGTTGCGCCGCCCGCTGCTCGGCGCTCACCCGCAGCAAATGCGGCACTTCGGTGTCGAGCCGGTCTAACTTGACGACCCGTCCGCGGGCGCCGAGATCCTCACGCGGACCGGCCACACCGAACTCGGCCATCCGCAAAGTCAGGATGCCCTCTCGCAGCCCACTGGAGTCGATCCAGTTCGTCACGCCCGGATCGACGGGCGAGATCACGTAGGTGTACGTGCCGTCCTCGTTGGCAACCGACTGCGCCTTGTTGAGGCTGCCGGTGCGGTCGACGATGTCGAGCGTGGTGCCCCAGATGTTGCTCAGCGGCACCGTAAAGTATTCGGCGCCGCCGTCGCTGACGTCGACCACAAACGCCTCATCTTCGGCGAGATCGAAGCGGCCCATCACGTAAACCTGGTTGCGCATCGCGCCGACCCTGTCGGCCGACCACGCCAGGTTGAAGTGGTTGGGCGGCATCTTGTACACGCCGTGGCTGAGCTTTCCGGTGAAGTCGGCGAAATACGCCATCATCGCCGCGGCCGCCTCGGCTTGTTCGTCGAGTGTGCGCGCAGGCGCTAACGGTGGGCCGCCCAGTCGTTGCACCGCAAAGTAATTGGGGTCGTCACGGCCCCAATCCAGCAGTACATCGCGGATGTAGAACTCGTGCGCCTCAGGAGTGGTGCGAACGTGGTTAGGCCGCCCGTTGGCGGGTTCGGCATCGACGGTGATGGTGAAGCTGCCGTCGGAGTCCACCTGCATGGTGCGACCGTTGAGCACATCGACGGTGCCCATATGCGCATCCCACAACGTGAAGTAGTTCTCGGTCATGCGGTGCTCGCCGACGCGGCCGTGAATCTCGTATCGTTCGTCACCCGATATCGGAATCACCCGGTACACACTGTCGGGATTGTCTATGCCCCAACGCGATCCGGGGATTCGACGCCCGTCCACCGGGTGCGCCAGCCGAGTGATGCAGCTGACTTTGGGCCGCAACTTGTCCTGATTGGACGACCACACCGCTGCCGAGAACATCACCTCTGCGAACGCATCATCAAATCGCTCGCGCATCGCTTCCGAGGCCTTCGCCCGGCCGAGCCAGGTTTCCGCGACGGCGCGGTAAGCCGCTTTCACTCTCGGGTGTTCGATCAGCTCAAGCGCTGCCAATTCCTGTGCGTGCTGGGACGCTGTCGCGACCGGGTCGTCTGGCATGAAGTCTCCTCACTTCCCGACATACTGCCGAAAACGCTTGTTGTACGACGCGAACCGCTCATCAACCTGCGCTTGCCGCAAGCCGTAATTCTCTAGGCCGTAGGGCGGGCGTGCTGCCTCGCGGGGCCGTTCGTCAAGCCAGCGTCGCATCGCACTTTCCGCCTCGGCGGTAAGCGGCAAGCCAACTGCGTCGTACACCCGGGCCACTTGTCCGATCGGGTCCGCTACCGCGTCTTGGAAAGCGATATCGGTGACCTGTGCAGCCGCCCTCCCCTTTTGCGAGGCCCAGCTTTCCCGGACCGCCATCGCACGGTCATTGGCCCAGCCCATCCGCTGCAACCACTCGGCGCCCACCTGTTGCAGGTCGACAGTGTCGGCGTGCATCGCGTGCAAGGTCGCGTTGAGGCTTGCCCCCGACGCGATCGTGGTGGCGGGGTCGCGGTGCATGTGCACGATGTGCAGGTCGGGAAACTGCGCCCGCAGTAAGTCGAGATAGCCGAGGTGGGCCGGTGATTTGAGCACCCAGCGCTTAGGCGACCAGTGCCGCTCCGGAATTCTTTGCCGCTTCTGCCACTGCAAAAACTGCAGCATCCGCTGTAAGTAGCGGTAGGCCGGAGCGAAATCCTGCTTGTCGAGCCAAGATCGGTAATTCGGAAGGTGTGCACCGGATTCGGGAACATGCGACAAAAACGCGTCGGCCAGGAAGACGATTTCCTCTTCGGCTTCCCGCGCATACATGGGATGGATGACGAACAGGTCCGGCGCCAATTCGCGGGACTTGGCTTCGCGCGCTTCGCTGACGGCGATCCGCGGATCGAGACAGGTGAACCGGTGGTCGAGGCGAGGCGCGGCCTCGACCACCTCCCAACCGTAGGCGCAGTTGAAACGGGGGTCGGCGGCCAGCAGCCGCTGTAACAGTGTGGTCCCGCTGCGCATCATCCCGACGACGACTATCGGCGCGGCGATCCGCTCCTCGCGGATCTCCGGGTGGCGGCGAATCCACTCCTGGGCACGCAGGCGCATCCGCAGGCTGTGCACGATGCCCGAGCGCAGGATATGCACTCCGACCACGTTGAGGTCGGCGGCCGCGTAGTCGGCCAACAACACGCCAAGCGGACGCTCGAATTCCCCGGGACCCCAATCGGTCAGCGATTCCTTGCGCTGCGCGTCGGCCAGCACGGCGGCCAGGTCAAAGGGGTCTGCCTTGAGCCCCTCGGCGCTCGAGTGTGTCACGCGGTCAGAACTTCAGGTGATGGCTGACATCGCCAACCTGGTCGACGAACATGGTGCGGCTGCCAAACCACCACACGCCGTCCAGCCGGTGAAACGTGTCCTTGTAATGCCCGGTGACGATGACCTGCAATGGCAATTCCGGCGTGGCCTGCGTGACGCAGTAGTAGGACCTGCTGCATGCGGTGCCGTCGGCCTCGTTGATCTCAAGCTGCACATTGCTGGTGTTGTGCTTGGTCTTCGGGGTGCCGTCGTCCTCGTAGATCCGGGTGGCCATCTCATACATCCGCCGCACCCTGGCGGTTCCGTCGAACACCGTCTCGGGCGGACCGTTCTCGACTCCGCAGATACGACCATGAGCGAACAGCCCGGCTACCCCGTCCAAGTCGCCGGCATCCAGAAGTTCGGCGTATCGGTAAATCAGGTTGGTGATTTCCTGTGCACTGTCGCTCATGTCGCCTGCTCTCCCCCGCAAGCGGGTGGTACCCCCACAATCCCCGGCGTCGCTGGGATCTTCGTCACTGGCGGCGCTCATGTCGAATCCCAATGGTGGCAGAACTGACCCGACTCTCGGTCGTTTTGCGGCGAATAGCCACCCGCCAGGTACCTTTCCCGTCATGGGTGAACTCGACAACACCGTCGCCGTCATCACCGGCGCCGCGCGCGGCCAGGGCCGCAGCCATGCCGTCGCGCTGGCCGAACGGGGCGCCGACATCATCGCGGTCGACATCTGTGCCGACATCGACACGATTCCCTACCCACTGGGCACCAAGTCCGATCTCGACGAGACCGCCCGGCTGGTGCAAGCCGCCGGCCGCACGGCGGTGCCCGTCGTCGCCGACGTCCGCGACCTCGCTGCCTTGGAGGCCGGAGTGCAGGCTGGGATCGGCGAGGTCGGCGAGATCGATATCGTCATCGCCAACGCGGGCGTGGTGGCGATCGGCGACCCGCAGACGCGGGCCGAACCGTTGTTCACGACCATCGTCGACACCAACCTCAAAGGTGTTTGGCACACGCTGCTCGCGACGGTGCCGTCGATCATCCGCAAGGGACGCGGCGGGTCGGTCGTTTTGGTCAGTTCGTCGCAGGGCTTGATCGGTCGCGGTGGTGACGGCAGTGCCGCGATGTTCGCCTACGCCGCGTCCAAGCACGGCGTGGTGGGCCTGATGCGGTCAGCCGCGAATGCTTATGCGCCACACAAAATTCGGGTCAACTCGGTACACCCCAGCGGCGTTGCCACGCCGATGATCCTTAACGACTTCGTGATAAAAGGGATGACCGAGAACCCGAATCCGGCCGTCTCGCAAACCTTGCTCCCCGACGTGCCACTGGTCGAGTCGCAGGACGTCACCGAAGCAGTGCTGTGGCTCGTCAGCCCGCGAGCACGCTACGTCACGGGCATAACGGTGCCCGTCGACGCCGGCCACGTCGTGATGTAGTGGCGGCGGCTTAGCCGATCAACACGGCGAAACGCGGTTTGATGACTTCGTCGATGATCACGAGTCGCTCGTCGAAGGGAATGAAAGCCGACTTCATCGCATTGATGGTGAACCGCTCGAGGTCACTCCAGCCGTAGCCGAACGCGTCAACGAGAACCAGCATTTCACGGCTCATCGTCGTGTCGCTCATCAACCGGTTGTCGGTGTTGACCGTGACCCGGAACCGCGTACGGGCCAGCAGATCGAAGGGGTGCTCGGCGATGCTGTCGACCGCGCCGGTCTGGACATTGGAGCTGGGGCACAGCTCCAACGGAATCCGCTTGTCCCGCAATATCGATGCCAATCGACCCAGTCGCACCGTGCCGTCCTCGGCGACGTCGATGTCGTCGACGATCCGCACCCCGTGGCCCAGCCGGTCAGCACCGCAGAACGCGATCGCCTCATGGATGGACGGTAGCCCGAACGCCTCACCAGCGTGAATCGTGAAGCGAGCGTTGTTGTTTCGCATGTACTCGAAAGCGTCCAGGTGCCGGGTTGGCGGATAGCCGGCCTCCGCACCGGCGATGTCGAATCCGACCACGCCCTTGTCGCGGAATCGGATTGCCAACTCGGCGATTTCGCGGGACAGCGCTGCGTGCCGCATCGCGGTGACCAGGCAGCGCACGACGATAGGCCGCCCCGCGGCTGCGGCGGCTTTCTCCCCGTCGGCGAAACCCGCCAGCACCGCATCGACGACGGCGTCGAATGAGAGTCCGCGGTTGATGTGCAGTTCGGGGGCGAACCGGACCTCGGCGTACACCACCGAGTCGGCGGACAGGTCTTCCACGCATTCGTAGGCGACACGGTGCAGCGACTCGGGCGTCTGCATCACCGCGACGGTGTGCGAGAACGGCTCGAGGTAGCGCTCCAGCGATCCGCTGTGCGACTGGGTGTGAAACCACCGCGTCAGTTCGTCGACCTCGGTGGCGGGCAGTTCGTCATAGCCGATCTGACCGGCGATGTCGATCACCGTCGCCGGGCGCAGCCCGCCGTCGAGGTGATCGTGCAGCAGCGCCTTCGGCGCTCGCTTGATCGTCTCCAGCCTCAGCGGCGTCTTCATCAGGTGATCCGACCGATGATCAGCGGTCGCCGGATGGGGGGCGTGTCGACGACGCTCCAGCCGATGTCCAATTCGGTCATCGCGGACTCGAAGCGGTCCGGGGTGTCGGTGTACAGCGTGAACAGCGGCTCGCCCGCAGCCACCGGCTCGCCGGGACGACGGTGGATTCGGATGCCGGCGCCGGGCTGGACCAGCTCGCCCGGGCGGGACCTGCCCGCTCCGAGCCGCCACACCGCCAGCCCCACTGCCATTGCGTCGATATCGCCCATTCTGCCGCTCCGACCGGCGGTCACGGTTTCGGAGTACTTACCAACTGGCAACGGTACGGACAAGTCACCGCCCTGCGCGGCGACCAGCGCGCGGAATCGGTCCATCGCGGTGCCGTCACACAGCGTCTGCGCCGGGTCCCGCCCGTCGATGCCGGCGATCTGCAGCATCTCGCCGGCCAGCCGAAGCGTCAGCTCCACCACGTCCGGCGGTCCCCCGCCGGCCAATACCTCCAGCGCCTCGGCGACTTCGAGCGCGTTGCCAGCTGTCGCGCCCAGCGGACTGTTCATGTCGGTCAACACCGCACACGCCGGCAGCCGATGCTCTGCGCCCAGCGCCACCATGGTCTCGGCCAGCTCACGACACCGCGATTCCGAGCTCAGCAACGCGCCGGAACCGACCTTGACGTCGAGCACCAACGCGCCCGCCCCTTCGGCGATCTTCTTGCTCATCACCGAGCT
>NZ_DASPSP010000263.1:0-7730 GCF_035623875.1 Mycobacterium sp.
GGCATGCTGCCCAGTGCCCACCCGGTCAGCGCGATCGAGGCGACCGCCAGGCCTTGCCATAGCCCAATCACGCCCTCGGCGAGCATCGCGGCCATGCTGACCCACGCCAGCAACAGTGCCCACCGCGCACGACGATGCCAGGCTGCATCCCGCGGTGTCGCACGTTCGGGTTCTGTGCAGCAGGCATGCTCAACGAGTCCAGCTGCAGTGCCGACCGGGTCGGAGTTGGTCACCATGCGATGTTAAAGCCCCCGCGAACGCCCATCGCTTCCAACACCCGTTATCCCGCCATCACCGTCGCCCAGCGTGCATTGCCAGAACCCGACGTCGCGCCAGGCACCCAGCTTGTAGCCGGCCTCGACCAGCTGGCCGACCGGCGTGAACCCGTGTCGCTCATGCAGCCGGACGCTCGGCTCGTTGGGCAGGGCGATCACCCCAACGACGCTGTGGAAGCCTTGTCGGCGCAGGCGGCTGAGCAGCTCGGTGTACAACGCGTCGCCCACCCCGCGACGATGCCTCGACGGATCGACGTAGACGGTGGCCTCGGCCGTCCATTGATAAGCGGCCCGACCGTTCCATGGCGCCGCGTATGCCACGCCGACAATCCGGTCGTCGGTGGCTACCAGCCAGGGGAATCGCGAGTGCAGTCGTCTCCACTCGCTGCGCCACTCGTCGACGGCCTGTGGTTCGGTCCGGAAATTGAAGAACGAGTTTTCGATGAAGTGGTTGACGATCTTGCAGACCTCTGCGAGGTCACCCTCGGCGGCGGGCCTGACCTGCAACCCCGATCGCTTGCGCACGAGTCCTCAACCGCGCTTACCGCGATATAAGTCGATGTCTTTCTCTTCCAGACATTGGCCCAGCTCTTTGCCCTTTGCGGTGAGCGACAGCCACGCCGCAAACATCCATCTCTCGGGATCGTCGTAGTGTTTGACATAGACGTGAGATATCCGGTGGATCGAATGATCGAGCGACCTTCTCCAGGCGAAGAAACGATCACTTTTCCCGCTCACGGACCCCAGCCTGAACAGGCTCTCACCCACTACAGCGCGAATGAGCTCTAGGGTTTCGTTTTGCACTTCCGAGGGTGACGCCGACGGATTCCGGTGTCTGACATGCCAATCCACGGCATTGAGATCGATCGGCTTATCCAGGGCCTCAAGCAACAGGCCATTGCGCACCGCGTCGCGTGTATTGCTCATCCGTTTCTACCTCGCATAGCGCGGATCGTCCCGATCACGGTAGTCGCAGACCCTCGCTGCGAGCCGCTTTGCCGCGACACTACCGTGCTCTCATGGTGGATTTTGCTCTGCGCTCGTGTGGATTGCGCGGGCACGCTACTTTCGCTCCCGATGAGCCGGAGCTTCGGGAGCGCTTGAAGGCCGATACTCCCGCCGGGGAGGCTTGGCGGTGTTTGCGCTGCGAGACATTCGTTGTGGGTCCTCCCCGCCGCAGCGGCCCGGCGAATACGGCGCCGGAGATTCCACGCGGGCGAATGCTGCGCGATCGGACGCTGATGCGGGCGCTGGCCGTGGAACGCGCGATTCGCTGTGTGATCTTTTCGTTGGTGGCGGCCGGCGTGTTCAAGGTCAACGGGTCACGCGAGCGGTTGCGCCATGCGTTCGAGCAGGACCTGCCGTTACTTAAGTTGTTGGCGAACCAGATAGGATGGAATCCGGACAACTCCAAGATCATTCACCATGTCGCGCACGCATTCGCGCTGTCGTCGTCGACGCTGACGTGGATTGCAGTGGGGCTTAGCGCCTACGCGGCGATTGAGCTCGTCGAAGCTGTTGGGTTGTGGCTGGTGCAACGGTGGGGCGAGTACTTCGCGGTGATCGCGACGAGTGTCTTCCTTCCGCTGGAAATCTACGAGCTCACTGAGAAGATCACCGCGCTTCGGCTAATTGCGCTTGTAATCAACATCGTTGCGGTCATCTGGCTGCTGTGGAGCAAACGGCTGTTCGGACTGAACGGCGGCGGCAAAGCGTACCGAGAAGAACATCAAACAGCGAGTCTGTTGAGCGTCGAACGGGCGGGTCTACGCGAAACCGCTGCCAGCGCAACGCCGTAGAGTGGATGTGTGCACTAACCGCTCCCCGCAACGGAAGGTTCAAATGATGCCGCGTACCGACAACGACTCCTGGGATCTGGCGACCAGCGTAGGGGCGACCGCCACTATGGTGGCGGTCGGCAGAGCCCGAGCCAGCATCGCCGAACCGCTGGTCCGCGCGGTCGCCGTCGACTTCTTCACCTGCTGGGCGGCGGGCGAAATCGACCCGGTCGACGTGGACATCCCCGAGCACCCCTGGGGTGTGCAGCCGATGACCGATCTGCTGGCGGTGCGCACCCGCTTCATCGACCGATTCGTCGCCGATGCGGCGGCGGCCGACGTGCGGCAGGTGGTGATTTTGGCCTCTGGCCTGGATGCCCGCGGCTATCGGCTGTCCTGGCCGTCAGGCATGACGGTCTTCGAGATCGACCAGCCGCTGGGCGTCAAGCCGACGGTCGACCTGCAAGAAGTACCAATCGACCTGCGCGACGATTGGCCGGCAGCGCTTCGGCAGGAGGGCTTCGACGCCCGGCGGCCCACTGCGTGGATCGCCGAGGGCCTACTGGCGTTCCTCCCCCCGGAGGCCCAGGATCGCTTGCTGGACAACATCACCAGCCTCAGCGCCGGGGGTAGCCGACTGGTCGCGGAGATCTTCCTGAACTCGCCGGAATCGCTGCAGATCATGCACACCGCGGCTCAGAAGTGGTACGAGCACGGACTGGACGCCCACATCGATGACCTGTGGTACGGCGGCGAGCGTCATGACGTCGCGACATACCTGACCGATCGCGGCTGGCACACCGTCCGGACCCTCGCCGGACAGTTGTTGGCCGACGCCGGTTTACCCCTGCCGGTACGCAACGACGGTGAAGGCGAAAACCATTACTGCACAGCAACACTGGATGCGCTCTGATGCCCGGCCCCAAGCCCCTCGACGGTTTTCGGGTGCTCGATTTCACCCAGAATGTCGCAGGACCGCTCGCCGGACAGGTACTCGCCGACCTGGGTGCAGAAGTCATCAAGGTGGAGGCGCCCGGCGGGGAGGCCGCACGGCACATCACCTCGGTGCTCCCGGGACGTCCGCCGCTCGCGACGTATTTTCTGCCCAACAACCGGGGCAAGAAATCGGTGGCCGTCGATCTGACAACCGAGCAGGGCAAGCAACAAGTCCTGCTGCTCAGTGACACCGCGGACGTGATTCTCGAAGGGTTCCGCCCCGGCGTAATGGAGAAGCTCGGGCTGGGCCCCAACGACTTACAATCACGCAACCCCAAGCTGATCTATGCCCGCGTGTCGGCGTTCGGCGGCAACGGCCCGCATGGTGACCGGCCGGGAGTAGACCTCATGGTCGCTGCCGAGGCCGGCATGACCACCGGAATGCGCACGCCGGACGGCAAGCCGCAGATCATCCCGTTCCAGCTGGTCGACAACGCCACCGGACACGTGCTGGCGCAGGCGGTTCTGGCGGCGTTGCTCAATCGCGAGCGGCACGGCGTCGCCGACATCGTCCGCGTCGCCATGTACGACGTCGCAGTGTCGCTGCAGGCCAACCAGCTCACCGTGCACTTGAACCGGCCAAGCGAGCCCACGTCGACGCCGAAAGCTAAGCAGCGCAAGAGCGTTGGCTTTGCGACGCAACCCTCAGACGCGTTCCGAACCGCCGACGGATATGTCGTCATCAGCGCGTACATCCCTAAGCACTGGGAGCTGTTGTGCCGGGCCATTGACCGTCCGGACCTCCTCGACGACGAAAGGTTCGCCGACCAGCGCTCGCGGGCGGTCAACTATGCCGAGTTGAGCGACGAACTGGAGTCGACGCTAACCACCAAACCGGCCGCCGAGTGGGTGAAACTGTTGCGCAGCAACGGGCTAATGGCGTGCCTGCCATATAGCTGGAAGCAGGTCGTCGATACCCCGCTTTTCGCCGAGAATGGGCTCGCGCTCGAGGTCGGCAGCGGCGAAGAGGCCGTCACGCTGATCCGCACACCGGCTCGTTACTCCACGTTCACCGCGGCCGCCGCCGCTCCCCCGCCGGCCGTCGGCGAACACAACAGCGATTTCTTGACCGCGCGTTGATTCCGGGGAACGCACGGCGCGAGTTATCCACAGATAGCAGTTCGTCCACAGCTGAGTCGCCGACGCTCTTGCCTGTCACCGCGGGCTCCTATAGTCGAAATTATGTTCGATGAGGTTCCGGACGCTGCGGTGGTGGCAGCAATCGGCGACTCGGCCCGCGCCGAGAACGCTGCCTGCGCCCGCCGGCCTGCCGCGATTGCCGAACTCTACGAACGTCGCCAGATTCCGGTGGAAGACGGCAAAGGCCGCGAACTATGGCGCATCGACCCCTGGGAGGCAGTCGCGGCCGAAGTAGCCGCCGCGCAAGGCATCACGGCTGCCGCAGCCGGTGCGCAGCTGCACAGCGCAATCTGCTTGCACGATCGGTTGCCCAAGGTCGCGGCGCTGTTCGCCACCGGCGCGATCTCCTACCGGACCGTCCGGATGATCGTGGCCCGCACCTTTCTCGCGCTTGAGCCCGACATACTGGCCGCAATCGATTCCGAGTTGGCCGAGACTTTGACCGCATGGGGGCCGCTGTCGTTCGCCAAGATCGAGCAGGCGGGTTCTATGTCTGCCACGTCAACGGCAGCTCCACCAGCGCCGTCCGGCCCGGGATGTATTGCGGCACAAACCCATCCGGCACCGCGCACTGGCGGATCTGTGCCAGCCATTCCTCCACCAGCATCCGCAGCACAGCCCGGACTAGATGGTTAGCGCGACAACGATGCCGGCCCGCGCCGAACCCCCAATGGGTACGCACCCGCTCGTTCACCTGGTCGCCGCCGTCGCCCTCCCGGCTGGCCGCACCTGCCGCTATGCAGAACGTGTCACCGGCCGACAAATCGAGGTCGCCGATACGGGTGTCCCGCAGGGCGACCCGCGGTAGGTATTGGGTCGTCGAATGCAGCCGCACGACCTCCTCAACGAAAACCGGTATGTCGTTGGGGTTTTCGCGCAGCCTCCCCGCCAACCCGGTGTCGGACGCAAGATGCAGCAACGCCCACACGAAAGTGTCGCTGATCTGGCCGAGACCGCCGCGCTCACCGCTGCCGTGCACCGACCCCGCCAACAAGAAAATCTCTTCGTCGGTGCACTGCGGCGCGGCTCGGGCCAGCCGACCGACCAGGTCGTCGCCGCCGACTGGTTGGCGCTGCTGGACCACCGCCCACAGTCCGTCCTGGTTTTCCACTCCGAACAACGCCAACCGGATCGCCCGAGTCACCGCTTCGCCGACGTCAGCGCCATCCACCTGCCCACCGGCGGCGACCATCTCGAACATCGCTGCCGCGGCCGGGCGGCACCGTTCCGCCGCCCACCGCGACCAGCGCGGCGTCAACGCAGCAGCGATAACGTCACGGCCGGGCGCAGTCAACCACGGCCGCGCCACGCCATCCGCCTGGACCACCGCGCCGGCGACGTCACCGCTGCGCAACGCTGCCGCGACAGCGTCGGCGCCGCTGACGACCGGCTCGCACACCGGCGTCACCGCCGGGCAGCCGGTCACCGCTCGGCGTTCACCTGGTGGGCGAAAATCGGCCGCCACCGCAGCGTTGACGGTACGCAACTTGACTCGGCCGCCATCGGCGATGGCGATCAACCGCTCCAGGTCCTTCATCGACCTGACGAGCCGGTCGGGATGCCAGCAGATCACCGCGCCGAACTCGTTATCAGCCAACGCCGTCAGCATGGCCTCGAAGCCGGGACGGGTGGGACCGGAGTAGGCGGACAGGTCGTTGTCGCCGTAGCGGTGGGTGACCTCCCATCCGAGCCGATCGGCGAGTGCCTCGCAGTCCTCCAACTGGCGGGTCACACCGGCGCGCTGTCCCGTGGCGTCTTGGCTGATTCTGGTGTAGACGGCTGCGCGCATAACCTCGAATATATGTGGGCAGATTTACGTCAGCACCCCGAGCAATGCCTTGCTTGTTCCCGAGCCTTTGCGTTCCAACGGCCGCGCTGGTCCCGTCCGATCCAGTCTGTGCCCAGCGGCGGTCTGTCGACCGGGAGGCGATGATGCCCTACCGCCTCAAGGAGGAAGCGCGCCGCGGCTATGCGCGGAGATTCTGGCGGCGGGGTCGCCGAGATCGCTGGTGAAACGTATTTCAGCCAGTCGGTAACATCACTTACTCAAGACTTTCTGGAGCGACGTCACCGGCTGGCGCGATAAACAACTGCCTGATGGCGCGGGAATTCTTGCGGGATACCCCTGGCTGCAGTCACCGTCAGCACCGGCGCTGCACCATCGGCAGCTCCCTGACCAGGGTGGGCAGGTTCAGCGGAGCGCGCGAGGCGACAAACACCGCACGGGCCAGACCTGTGGAACTCGTCGGCCGTGGTGCCGTCCAATCCAACGGAAACTCCTTGTGCCGGGGCTGCGTTGCGGTCACATATACGTGCGGCATCTTCTCCCTCAGTCGGTTCATGACCCACACGCGCGAAGGCCGACACCCCGTGCCAGTTATCGCTTGGGTCTGCGAGGATGCGATCTCGCTAACCGGGAAGGGCTTGTCTTCGCTGGAGAAGCTCACGCATGTCTCCAGCAGAAGTAGGCCCGCTGCGCGGTCACACATCCACGCCAGCGCCTCAGCGGGACGCGAGAGGTGGTAGAGAAGGCCATAGCAGTACACCACGTCGTAGCGGGGTGTGGCGGCCGGGAGAGCGCCGTCGAGATTTAATTGCTCGACTGCGACATTAGGGGCGGACTCGAAGCGGCGGCGGATGACGTTCAGATTCTCCTCCCGCCCCTCGGTGCAGAGCACCTTGCACCCGCGGTCCAGGAAGAACGTCGTGTGATCGCCGATCCCGGCACCGACCTCCAGCACGCTCTTATTGCTGAGGTCGAGCCCGAGGGTGGCCAGGTGCTCCTGACGGCGGGCATTGTGGCGGACGTAGGACTTAGTGCGAAAACGCTGTTCGGCAGTCCGGCCGGTGACATCGACCCCCAGGCGCTTGCCGTTGGGACCGTTCTCGCGGGCCATCGCCACGCGATATTTACCGAAGAGTCGCATCGGGCGAGGATACATCGGGCGGAAATCCCGCAGTTTCCAGGCGCGACCCTTAACCCTCCGCCAACTTGGCGGAGGCGCGATCACTGTCCCACCCCGCGCCCACCGCCAGCTCCTCGGGCAAGGAAACCCGTGCGTCACAAGACGCCTGCCGGTGGTTCAAGACGATGACCTCGGCGCGCTGGCGGCGTCGTTCAACCGCATGCAGGCCGGTTTGGCCGAGCGGCAACGACTTCAGGCCGCGTTCGGGACCTACGTCGACCCGGCCTTGGCGGCGCGGCTGCTCGAGCAGGGTGACGACGTCTTCGCCGGTGAGCGCCGTGAGGTGACGGTGATGTTTGTGGACATCCGCGACTTCACCCCGTTCGCCGAGGCCAACAGCGCCGAGGACACTGTCGCCCGGCTCAATGCCCTGTTCGAGATCGTGGTGCCGGCCGTGGTCGACGCCGGGGGGCACGTCAACAAGTTCCTCGGCGACGGTGCACTGGCCGTCTTTGGCGCCCCCAACGACCTCGCGGATCATGCCGACGCGGCCGTGGGCGCCGCTGTGTTGATCCACCGCCTCGTCGCCGAACGATTCGGCGGCGCGCTACGGATCGGCATCGGGATCAACACCG
>NZ_DASPSP010000266.1:0-15568 GCF_035623875.1 Mycobacterium sp.
GCCAACAACTACGAGCAGCAAGAGCAGGCCTCCCAGCAGATCCTGTCCAGCTAGCCGACACCCCAACATCTTTAGGAGAACGCTATGTCGATCAGTTACCAGTTCGGCGACGTGGACGCTCACGGCGCCCTGATTCGCTCCCAGGCCGCCTCGTTGGAGGCCGAGCACCAGTCCATCGTGCGTGATGTGCTGGCCGCCGGTGACTTCTGGGGCGGTTCGGGTTCGGTGGCCTGCCAGGAGTTCATCACCCAGTTGGGCCGCAACTTCCAGGTCATCTACCAACAAGCCAACGCTCATGGCTCCAAGGTGCAAACCGCCGGCAACAACATGAACTCCACCGACAGCGCCGTCGGCTCCAGCTGGGCCTAACCCACACCACCCCCTGTGGCCCGCACACCACCTGGTGTGCGGGCCACAACCTTTCTAGGGTCCTGCCGGGATTATCCGACCAGCGGCGGCGGAAGCATGTTGGTACGCAGCCCGATTCGCTGCAGCCCATCGACCTCGTGTTCGCCCAGCTGCGGAAACGTCACCTTGGTTGCAGCCGGCGCACTGGCCGACGCAGCCGGCGCCGCGCCAAAGCCGCTGGCGGGCACGGGCATTGCGGCGGCGGGGCCCATCGACGCAGCGGCCGGACCGACGTCCGGCGTCCATGTCTGCGGCACCGACAGCGCCCCGACCGAGCTTGCCTGACCCATCGTCGCCGCCGTGCCCGCAGGACCAAAGCCAAGGTGGCCCATCGACATCGAACCGCCCAGAGCGGGCGCCATACCCAGTCCGCCCACGCCGCCGAACGATCCCATACCTTCGGACGCGAGCAGCGAATCGGCGGTAGGGAAGTTCAGCGCCATGCCGGGGAAGCCCGTCCCGAGGCCGCCGGCGCCGGCGTCCAGGCCGACGCCACCGGAACCCAAACCGGCTGCGTCCGAACCCAAATCGGCGACTCCACTCGACGACGACGACCCGATGTCCACCAGGCTGTCGAGTGCCCCGAGGCCCGAGCTGGCGCTCGTGCCCGCACTTTTGCCGACGCCGCTGCCCGCCGAGCCAGCCAGACTCGAAAGCGCAGTCAGCGGCCCAGTTGCTCCTGAGGCGGTAGAGGATGTCAGCGCCGCACCGTTGCCTGTCAGCAGTGCCGAGAGGCCGGACGCCGACTGCATCGGCTGTGAGAGCCCCTGCAACGTCGAAGGCACCGCCGACAGCGATGTCGAAGCGACGGTCTGCGCGTGGCTGCCGGCGGCTGTGCCGGCGGCCTGGGCCACCGCGGCGGACTGACCGGTCAGGCCTGCCGGATTCGTGGTCGACTTGGGCGGCGTGAACGGCGCCAACGTCGAGGCGGCCGCCGAATTGGCGGCGTAGCTGTACATGGCTGTGGCGTCCTGCGCCCACATCTCTCCGTAGTGGGCCTCGGTGGCCATGATTGCCGGAGTGTTCTGACCCAGGAAGTTCGTCGCGGTCAGCGCCATCAGCTGAGCCCGGTTGGCCGCGACCACCGCTGGTGGCACCGTCATCGCAAACGCCGCCTCGTAGGCGGCGGCTGCCGCCCTGGCCTGGTTTGCCACCTGCTCGACTTGAGCCCCGGTGGCACTCATCCAGGTCAAATACGGTGCAACCGCGGCGGCCATCGACGTCGACGCCGCACCCTGCCAAGACCCACCGGCAAGCCCGGAAATCACCGAACCGTAGGAGGCTGCCGTGGAGTTCAGGTCAGCCGCCAGCCCGTCCCAGGCCGCTGCGGCCACCAGCATCGACCCTGCGCCAGGACCGGCGTACATCCGAGCCGAGTTGATCTCCGGCGGAAACGCCCCGTAGTCCATTGCCCTGAACCTTCTTTCCTTTCCGTTGCGCTTTTGGGGTCAGCCGGTGGCGACCGCGTTGGCGGCTTCAGTGGCCGCGTAGGACGCGGCGTTGGTCTGCAGGGTGCTGACCAGCAACGAATGAATGGCTGCGGCCTGCGCGCTGATGGCCTGATAGCTGCCCGCGTGCGCGGCGAACTGAGCCGCCGTCAGCGCCGACACCTCGTCAGCCGCCGCGGGAACGACCCCACCAGTCGGGCCGGCTGCGGCCGCATCCGCGGCAGCCATCGCCGAACCGATGCCCCCTAAATCGCCGGCCGCCGCGGACAGCATCTCCGGATGCGTGGTGACGAAAGACGAGAAATACATTGATCTCTCCAAAGTTTTCTTTGAAAATTGCCCGCGCTCATCGGTGGTCGCGGAGCCTGCTCTTGAGTGGATATTGTTACGGCAAAGTTACGTAAAGCCTTCACGCACAATCGGTTAGCGGTGTAGCCTCACTTTTGGTCTGCACTCTCCTTGGTCAAGAGCTCTGTTACCCAGTGTTTTTGGGGCACAACGGGATTGCAAGCTCACCGGTGAGATGCATAGAGAACCCATATCTGACAGCCTGGGCGGATGCTCGGCGGATCGCCGACACATTTGAGAACGATATGAGTTCCGTGACAGTTTTGTGACAATGGCGTGTGAGCGAGGAAGAATGAAGGGACATGGCGATAATGTCGGGTTCCGCGCGTGAACAGCGGCCACGTCAGGCCATCCTCGGTCAGCTGCCCCGGATCACCCGCGCCGATGGGTCACCGATCCGGGTTTTGCTGGTCGACGACGAACCGGCGTTGACCAACCTGGTCAAAATGGCGCTGCACTACGAAGGCTGGACCGTCGAGGTCGCGCACAACGGTCGGGAGGCCGTGACGAAGTTCGACCAGGTCGGCCCCGACGTGCTCGTCCTCGACATCATGCTTCCCGATGTAGACGGCCTGCAGATCCTGGAACGGATCCGCGAGGCCGACGCCTACACCCCCACCTTGTTCCTCACCGCCCGCGACTCGGTGATGGACCGGGTCACCGGCTTGACGGCGGGCGCCGACGACTACATGACCAAGCCGTTCAGCCTGGAGGAGTTGGTCGCCCGGCTGCGCGGACTACTTCGCCGCTCCAATTACCTGGCCGCACCCGCCGAGGAGGGTCTCAAAGTCGGCGACCTCACGCTCGATGGCGCCAGCCGCGAAGTCGCGCGGGCCGGCGAACCGATTTCGCTCACCTCAACCGAATTCGAACTGCTGCACTTCCTGATGCGCAATCCGGGCCGCGCGCTGACCCGCACCGAGATCCTGGACCGCGTCTGGAATTACGACTTTGCGGGACGTACCAGCATCGTCGATCTGTACATCTCATATCTGCGAAAGAAAATCGACGCCGGCAAAGAGCCGATGATCCACACCGTGCGCGGAGTTGGATACATGCTGCGACCACCGAAATGACGCCGAAATGACCAGGGCCCCAACCGGACCCTGGTGGCGCCCGCGCACCTTGCGCCGTCAGCTGGTTCTAGGGGTTTCGGCCGTGGTCACGGTTGTCGTGCTGGTGGTCGGCGTGGTCACCACACTGAGCTTTCGCAGCTACGTCAATACACTGAACGACGCGGAAGTCGATGAATCGCTTGACGCACTGAATCATTCGTACACTCGGTATCACCGAGGCGAATCGCTGCATCACGGCGATCTCGCGCATGTGATGTTGGGATTCACCGGGCAAAACCAGGGCAACGTCATCGCCGTGCTGCACCACGGCGATGTGATCGGCTCGGCGGTCTTTTACGAAGACGACTCTCGCCCCGCCCCACCAGATGTCGTCGCCGCCATCAAGGTACAGCCCTGGCAGGACGACCGGCTGCGCACCGCGACGCTGGGCAGCCTCGGCTCATTCCGGGTAGCCAGTCAAAGTGCCGGTGCCGATGACCGTCTGATCGTCGGAGTGTCGCTGAATTTGGCAAACAAACTCATTACGCGCAGAATCATCAGCGCCACAACGCTTTTGATCGCCGCGATGCTGGTAACGGCGGGCCTCACCATGCTGGTGGTCACCTACGCGCTGCGCCCTTTGCGCCGTGTCGCCGTGACCGCCGCCGAGGTCGCCGGTACGCCACTCATCGGCGACGACCATCGCATCACTGCCAGAGTGCAACCGGAGGACACCGATCCGGACACCGAGGTGGGAATCGTCGGACACACCTTGAACCGATTGCTTGACAACGTGGATAGTGCGCTCGCACACCGCGCCGAATCCGACCGGCGGATGCGGCAATTCCTCACCGACGCCAGCCACGAACTGCGCACCCCGCTGTCATCGATACAGGGCTACTCCGAGCTCACCCGCCAAGACAGCGCCGCGTTGCCCCCGACCACGGAATACGCGCTGGCCCGTATCGAGTCGGAAGCCCGACGGATGACGTCGCTCGTCGACGAGCTGCTGCTGCTCTCGCGCCTCGGCGAGGGTCAGGACCTGCGCACCGAAGAGGTTGACCTCGGTGACCTCGTCCTCAATGCGGTCAACGACGCCGCAGTGGCGGCGCCCACCCATCGCTGGGTCAAGGACCTGCCCGTCGAGCCGGTCTGGGTGCGCGGGGACCGTGACCGGCTCCACCAACTCGTCAGCAATCTGCTGACCAACGGCTGGGTACATACCCCGCCCGGAGTGACCGTGACGACGGCAATCTCCTGCCACCGTTCCGGCACCGAGGCGTCATATGCCGAGCTGACAGTCACCGACGACGGGCCCGACATCGACCCCGATCTGCTGCCACACCTGTTCGAGCGATTCGTCCGCGCGAAGAACGCCCAATTCGACGGGTCGGGAAATGGATTGGGCCTCGCTATTGTCGACTCGATCGTCAAGGCTCATCAGGGCTCGGTCACCGCCGAATCCGCTGACGGCCGAACCACTTTCCGGGTGCGCCTGCCCATCGTTGAGTAGCAGATCACAGCCGCCGCAGCAAAGACCACGCGGTTCGCGGTCCCCGGCTCGGGTACGCCGTGACCCCAGACATCCGCTGCTCGGCGGGTCTGCCCCGAGTTCCGCAGGTCAGACCCTCTTCTGGTCGGCAAACTCACATCGGCCGACCAGCCGTAAAGAAAGCGTAAACGACAAGGCTTTATGCACCGGCGAAAGCATAGCTTCGTCCCAGATCCTCACCGTCGAGGACTAAATTGCATGCGGGCAGCTGAACCTGATCGACCATCGGTCGGACCGGCTTGTCACGAACGGAGGAAACTATGTCCGTGGTTGCCTACGTCCTACTGACGGTGGCAGTCTTCGCCGTCCTCGGCTATGCGCAAAAGCTGGTCGAAAAGCTATGAACTACGACAACATCGTCGGCCTCGTACTGTCGGCACTGCTGGCGGTCTATCTAGTTGCGGCCTTGTTCCTTCCGGAAAGGTTTTAGGTGAGCACTTCTGCCGCGGGGATCGCATTCCTCGCTTTGCTCGTGCTGGCATTGGTAGCGGTACACGTACCGCTGGGCGACTACATGTACCACGTCTACACTTCGCCGCGGGACTGGCGGATCGAGAAGGTCATCTACCGGATCATCGGTGCCGACGGTAAAGCCCAACAAACATGGGGCAGCTATGCCCGCAGCGTGCTGGCATTCTCGGCGGTCAGCGTGCTGTTCCTGTTCTTCTTCCAGTTGGTGCAGGGCAAGTTGCCGCTACACCTACACGATCCGGCGACGCAGATGACGCCCGCGCTGGCGTGGAACACCGCGATCAGCTTCGTGACGAACACCAACTGGCAGGCGTACTCGGGCGAGTCGACCCAGGGCCACCTGGTACAGATGGCCGGCCTGGCCGTGCAGAACTTTGTCTCCGCCGCAGTGGGCATGGCCGTCGCGGTAGCCGTAGTTCGCGGCTTCGCCCGGAACAAGACCGAGGAACTGGGCAACTTCTGGGTGGATCTGGTCCGGGGCACGCTGCGCATCCTGCTGCCGATCTCGTTTATCGCCGCGATCGTGCTAATCGCGGGCGGCATGATCCAGAACTTCCACCTGCACGACCAGGTCGTGACCACGCTGAGCGGCTCCCAGCAGACCATCACCGGAGGACCGGTCGCCAGCCAGGAAGCCATCAAGGAACTCGGCACCAACGGCGGCGGCTTCTACAACGCGAACTCCGCACATCCGTTTGAGAACCCGACCGCCTGGACCAATTGGCTGGAGATCTACCTGCTACTGGTGATCAGCTTCTCGCTGCCGCGCACGTTCGGGCGCATGGTGGGCAGCAAGAAGCAGGGCTACGCGATAGCCGCAATCATGGCGACGCTCGCCGCGATCAGCTGGACGATCATGATGTGGACGCAGTTGCTGCACCACGGCACGGTGCCGACCGCGCTCGGGGCGGCCATGGAGGGTGTGGAGCAACGTTTCGGTGTTCCCAACTCCTCGGTGTTCGCCGCTTCGACCACGCTGACCTCTTGTGGTGCCGTCGACTCGTTTCACGACTCCTACACCAGCCTCGGTGGGATGATGGCGCTCTTTAACATGCAGCTGGGTGAGGTGGCGCCCGGTGGCACCGGATCTGGCCTGTACGGCATGCTGGTTCTTGCGGTGATCACCGTGTTCGTCGCCGGGCTGATGGTCGGACGCACGCCGGAGTACCTCGGCAAGAAGATCAACCCCCGCGAAATGAAGCTCGCCGCAAGCTATTTCCTGGTCACTCCCCTCATCGTGCTGATCGGCACCGGTATCGCAATGGGGCTGCCGGGCGAACGCGCGAGCATGCTCAACACCGGACCGCACGGGCTGTCGGAGGTGCTGTACGCGTTCACCTCCGGCGCGAACAACAACGGCTCGGCCTTCGCGGGCCTGAACGCCAACACAAACTGGTTCAACACCGGCATAGGCTTGGCGATGGTCTTCGGCCGGTTCCTGCCAATCGTGTTGGTGCTCGCGTTGGCCGGCTCGCTGGCCGCCCAAGGGCATAAGCCGGAGTCCCCCGGCACCCTGCCCACCCATCGTCCGCAGTTCGTCGGAATGGTCGCCGGCGTCACGGTGATTCTTGTTGCCCTTACTTTCCTGCCGATGCTGGCACTCGGGCCCCTCGCTGAAGGAATTCACTGAAATGCCAACTACTAAGGCTTTGAAACCCCATTCGGCCCATTCGGCGCACCACCGCCACAGCGGCCACGCGCCGGGCGGGCGGGTTGAGGGCGGACGGCTCGACCCCACGTTGCTGGCCAAATCGCTGCCCGACGCGTTGCGCAAGCTCGATCCGCGCACCCTGTGGCGCAACCCGGTGATGTTCATCGTCGAGATCGGCGCCGTCTGGTCGACCGTGCTGACGATCCGCGACTCGTCGTGGTTCGGCTGGCTCGTCGTGTTCTGGCTTTGGCTGACAGTGCTTTTCGCCAACGTGGCCGAGGCGTTCGCCGAAGGGCGTGGCAAGGCACAGGCCGACGCCTTGCGCAAATCGAAGGCCGACACCATTGCGCGCCGGCTACACGGCTGGTCACCCGAGACCGCCGGTACGGAGGAAGACGTCCGGGCACCGGAGCTGCAAAAAGGCGACATTGTCGTCGTGGAGGCGGGCGAAATCATCCCGGGCGACGGCGAGATCGTGGAAGGCATTGCGTCGGTGAATGAATCGGCCATCACCGGCGAGTCAGCACCGGTGATCCGGGAGTCCGGCGGCGACCGCTCCGCGGTCACCGGCGGCACCACCGTGCTCTCGGACCGCATCATCGTCAAGATCACCCAAGAGCCCGGCAAAAGCTTCATCGACCGGATGATCGCACTGGTCGAGGGCGCCAACCGGCAGAAGACGCCGAATGAGATCGCGCTGAACATTCTGCTCGCAGCGCTGACCATCATCTTCCTCTTCGCGGTGGCGACGCTGCAGCCGCTGGCAATCTACTCCAAGCTCAACAGCCCCGGTGTGGCGAACACCTCCGCCCTCACCGGGAACGGCGTCACCGGCGTCGTCTTGGTGGCTCTGCTGGTGTGCCTGATCCCCACCACCATCGGCGCGTTGCTGTCGGCGATCGGCATCGCCGGCATGGACCGCCTGGTGCAGCGCAATGTGCTGGCCATGTCGGGCCGCGCGGTCGAGGCGGCCGGGGACGTCAACACGTTGCTGTTGGACAAGACCGGCACGATCACGCTGGGCAACCGGGAGGCGTCGGAATTCATCCCGGTTACGGGGGTCACATCCGAGGACCTGGCGGACGCCGCTCAGCTGTCCAGCCTCGCCGACGAAACCCCTGAGGGCCGCTCGATCGTCGTCTACGCCAAGCAGGCCTACGGGCTGCGGGAGCGCTCGCCCGGCGAACTCAGCCACGCCCACTGGATCGAGTTCACCGCGACGACGAGGATGTCGGGCGTCAACCTCGACGGGCGACAGCTGCGCAAAGGCGCGGCCAGCTCGGTCGCCAAATGGATAGGCGACCAAGGCGGCACCATTCCCGACAGCCTCGGCGAAATCGTCGACGGCATTTCGGCCGCCGGCGGAACCCCGCTGGTGGTCGGCGTGGTCACCAATGGCACAAACGGAGAAGCCGGCAAGAAAGCCGAAGTGCTCGGCGTCATCCACCTCAAGGATGTGGTCAAGCACGGCATGCGTGTGCGTTTCGACGAGATGCGCAAGATGGGCATCCGAACGGTGATGATCACCGGTGACAACCCGTTGACCGCCAAAGCGATCGCGGACGAGGCGGGGGTCGACGACTTCCTCGCCGAAGCCACCCCCGAAGACAAGATGGTACTGATCAAGCGTGAGCAGGAGGGTGGCCGGCTAGTCGCGATGACCGGTGACGGCACCAACGATGCGCCGGCGTTGGCTCAGGCCGACGTCGGGGTGGCGATGAACAGCGGGACCAGCGCGGCCAAAGAGGCCGGCAACATGGTCGACCTGGACTCCGACCCGACCAAGCTCATCGAGATCGTGGAAATCGGGAAACAGCTGTTGATCACGCGCGGCGCGTTGACCACCTTCTCGATCGCCAACGACATCGCCAAGTATTTCGCGATCATCCCGGCCATGTTCGTGGCTCTGTTCCCCGGACTGGACCTGATCAACGTGATGCGGCTGCACAGCCCGGAGTCGGCGATCCTTTCCGCGGTGATCTTCAACGCGGTGATCATCGTCGCGCTGATTCCGTTGGCGCTGCGCGGTGTTCAGTACACACCGAGCAGCGCATCGAAACTGTTGAGCCGCAACCTTTACATGTATGGGCTGGGCGGCATTGTCGCCCCGTTCATCGGCATCAAACTAATCGACCTGGTCGTGCAGTTTATCCCCGGGATGGGCTGACATGAACCGCGTCGGCGACGATGCAGTGGGGGCACCCCCAGCCGCGCAGCGGCGAGGGGGACGAAGCGATGAGGAGGAGCGACGCAAATGAACCTTTCCAACTTGATTCGCCAACACTGGGCGGCGCTGCGCGCGCTGCTCGTGCTGACCGTGATCACCGGCCTCGCCTACCCCTTGGTCGTCTGGGGAGTCGCGCTAATTCCCGGGTTGCACGCCAAGGCGGAGGGCTCGATAGTCCAGGTTTCCGGCAAGCCGGTCGGCAGCAAACTGATCGGCCAGTCGTTCACCGACAAGGACGGCAACCCGCTGCCGCAGTACTTCCAGAGCAGGCCGTCGGCAGCCGGAGCGGGCTATGACCCACTGGCATCGGGGGCCAGCAACCTGGGCCCGGAAAGCATCGTCGACACACCGGCCGATCCCAGCAAGCTGGCTCCGGGTGCCGATCCGTCCACCGCCGGATTCAAACCCAGCCTGCTGACCCAGGTGTGCTCGCGCAGTTTCGCGATCGGCCAGCTCGAGAAGGTCGACAGTTCACGCCCGTTCTGCACCGGTGGCGGCGTAGGAGCTGTGCTGTCGGTGATCGGGCCGCGGGATTCATCCGGCAACGTGATCCATCCGACCCAGGTGGTCAGCGTGAACGAACCCTGCTCGAAGCCCGGGAGCGCGCAGGCGACGGTGTTCCAGCAGCTCTACAAGGGGGTGCGGGTGGAATGCGCTCAGTATGGCCAGGACTACTCGGTCGGTCAGATCGTTCCGATTCGGGGCGCTGCGTCTGATCACCCGACGGTGCCCGCCGACGCCGTCACCGCCAGCGGTAGCGGCCTGGACCCCAATATCTCACCGGCTTATGCCGATATCCAGGTAGCCCGGGTGGCCCGCGCGCGCGGAATCACCGCTGCCCAGGTGCGCGACGCGGTTCATGACAACCAGCATGCCCGTCTACTCGGCTTCGTCGGCGAGCCGGTGGTTAACGTTCTGCAACTCAATCTCGAACTGGACCGCAAGTATCCGGTGAAGTCTTGACGTTTCCGGTGGAATGATGTCCATGTGACTTCCGCGAATGAGTCGTTACCGCCACCAGCGGGGAGCCCCGATGAGCCGCTTGCCCATAGCGTGCCAACGCAACGACGCGGCGACTTGCGCATCTATCTCGGCGCAGCCCCAGGAGTCGGCAAGACCTGCGCGATGCTCGGCGAGGCGCATCGCAGGCAGGAGCGCGGCACCGACGTCGTCGCGGGGGTAGTGGAGACTCACGGTCGCAAGAAGGTCGCCGAACTCATCCAAGGCATCGAAGTCATTCCGCCGCACTACATCTCCTATCGCGGAACCTTGTTCCCCGAACTCGATGTCGAGGCAGTGTTGCGGCGTCGGCCGCAAGTGGTGCTGGTCGACGAATATGCGCACAGCAATATCCCGGGCAGCGTCAATTCCAAGCGGTGGCAGGACATCGAAACGCTGCTCGACGCGGGGATCACCGTGATCTCGACGCTGAACATCCAGCACCTGGAGAGCCTCAACGACGTCGTTGCTCAGATCACCGGCGTCGAGCAGCGCGA
Organism: Mycobacterium sp.; assembly: GCF_035623875.1. GTDB lineage: Bacteria > Actinomycetota > Actinomycetes > Mycobacteriales > Mycobacteriaceae > Mycobacterium. The sequence goes on from NZ_DASPSP010000266.1 coordinate 10,657, forward strand.
AACCGTGCCGGACGAAATCGTCCGTAAAGCAGCTCAGATCGAGTTGGTCGACATCACACCGGAGGCGTTGCGGCGCAGGCTCGCCCACGGCAACGTCTACCCGCCGGAGCGGATTGATGCGGCGCTGTCCAACTACTTTCGCACCGGCAACCTGACCGCGCTACGTGAAATCGCGCTGCTGTGGCTTGCTGATCAGGTCGATGCGGCGCTGGCGAAATACCGTGCCGACAAGAAGATTACGGACATCTGGGAGGCCCGCGAGCGGGTGGTCGTTGCCGTGACCGGCGGCCCGGAATCGGAAACATTGGTGCGCCGCGCCTCACGCATCGCATCGAGGTCGGGTGCCCAGCTCATGGTCGTGCATGTCGTCCGCGGCGACGGACTCTCGGGTGTGTCGCCTCGCGAAATGGGCAAAGTGCGCGAACTCGCCGCGAGCCTGGGCGCTACGGTTCACATCGTGGTCGGCGACGACGTACCGACCGCATTGCTCGACTTCGCACGCGAGACAAACGCTACTCAGCTGGTGCTCGGCAGCTCCCGGCGGTCCCGGTGGGCGAGCCTCTTCAGGGAGGGAATCGGCGCCGCCACCATCAAGGACTCGGGGAAGATCGACGTCCACATGGTCACCCATGAGCAGGCCAACCGCGGCTTGCCGTTTGTGTTGATTTCGCCGCGCGCTCGCCAAATCGTGTCCTGGCTGGCCGCTATCACCGTGCCATGGGCCATCTTGGCGATCACGACACGCTGGTTGGACCCGCTGCTGGACATCGGCGGAAAGACCGCCATCTTCTTCGCCGGGGTGATTGCCGTCGCGCTATTCGGGGGTGTGGCACCGGCCGTCCTGTCGGGGATGCTGTCCGGGGCGCTGTTGGTCTATTTCATCGCCGAACCGCGATATTCCTTCGCCATCGACAATCCCAGCAACGCCGTCACCATAGTGGTTTTGTTGGGAGTCGCGATGGCGGTCGCCGTGCTGGTGGACGCCGCAGCCAGCCGGGCCCGCGAGGCGAGGCGGGCGACCCAGGAAGCGGAGTTGCTGGCGGTGTTCGCCGGGTCGGTGCTGGGCGGCGCCGATCTCAACACGCTGCTGGAGCGGGTACGTGAGGCTTACTCCCAGCGCGCGGTGTGCCTGGTGCGTGACGTCGACGGTCACCCGAAGCTGGTCGCGAGTGTGGGTAAAGACCCATGCGCGACAGTCGATTCCGCTGACACCGCGGTGAAAGTGGGTGATGAGGAATTCTGGTTGCTGTTGTCTGGCCGCGCCTTGACCGGCCGTGACCGCAGGGTGCTGTCAGTCGTCGCAACGCAAGCCGCAGGTCTGGTCAAACAGGGTGAGCTCGCCGAAGAGGCCGGCAAGGTTCAATCCCTCGCGGAGGCCGACGAGCTGCGCCGCTTGCTGCTCTCGGCGCTCGGCCACGACCTCCGGACTCCGCTGACCGCCGCCAAGGCTGCGGTATCCAGCCTGCGCGCCGAAGACGTCTGGTTCTCGCCCGAGGACACCGCCGAGTTGCTTGCCACCGTCGAAGAGTCGATCGACCAGCTGACCTCCCTGGTGGCGAATCTGCTGGACTCGTCTCGGCTGGCCGCCGGCGTGGTCCGGCCGCAGCTCTCCGAGGTCTATCTCGAGGAGGTCGTGCAACGCGCGCTTGTCAGTATCGGCAAGCGAACTACGGTCGTCGGCCGGGGCAGCCTCGACCGGGTCAAGGTGGAGGTCGGCGGGACGGTCGCGATGGCCGACGCAGGTCTGCTGGAACGGGTGCTGGCGAACCTCATCGACAACGCGCTGCGTTACGCACCCAACAGCATGGTGCGAGTCAATGCGGGTCAGGTGGGGGAGCGGGTACTGATCAACGTCGTTGACGAAGGACCGGGAGTCGCCAAAGGCGCCGCGGAGCAGATGTTTGAGCCGTTCCAGCGACTTGGCGATACCGACAACACCACCGGTCTGGGCCTCGGCCTGTCGGTCGCCAAGGGGTTCGTCGAGGCGATGGGCGGCAGCATCCAAGCGACCGACACCCCTGGCGGAGGACTGACCGTTCTGGTGGACCTGGCGGCGCCGCCGGTGGCGGCGCCGCCGGAGGAATCCACGGCCTTAACGCGCCTCGGCGACGATGCAGTGGGTGCACTACCCACTGTTGACGGAGAGCGGCGCGCATGACACGCGCCGGCGACGATGCAGAGCGAAGCGATGAGGAGGAGCGGCGCTCATGACTAGGGTGCTGGTGGCCGATGACGACCGGCAGCTGCTGCGGGCGCTGCGAATCAACCTGTCGGTGCGCGGCTATGAAGTAACCACTGCCGCAAGCGGATCGGCTGCACTACGAGCCGCCGCCGACCAACACCCCGATGTGGTGATCCTGGACCTGGGTCTGCCCGACATATCCGGCATCGAGGTGCTGGCCGGGCTGCGCGGCTGGATGAGCGCCCCGGTGATCGTGCTGTCGGCACGCACCGATTCCGCTGACAAGGTAGGAGCGCTCGACGCAGGCGCCGACGATTACATAACGAAGCCGTTCGGCATGGACGAACTGCTGGCACGGTTACGCGCCGCGGTCCGCCGGGCCGCTGTGTCGGCAGACGAAGACGAGCCGGTGGTGCAAACCAGGTCATTCACTGTCGACCTGTCGGCAAAGAAGGTGATCAAGGACGGCAGAGAGGTCCATCTGACGCCCACTGAATGGGGGATGCTGGAAATGCTGGTGCGCAATCGCGGCAAGCTAGTCGGGCGTGAGGACCTACTCAGAGAGGTGTGGGGACCCAAGTATGCAAAGGAAACCCACTACCTGCGTGTCTATCTGGCACAGCTGCGACGCAAGCTCGAGGATGACCCGTCGCGCCCCAATCATCTGCTGACCGAGGCGGGCATGGGCTATCGCTTCGAGGCGTGATCGGATTACGTTCTCGTTAAGTTGCGGGCGCCGTTGGTGACACGTCGATACAAATCTTCGCGTTCGGTGAATTACTCTCCGCGAGAACGACTTCAGGCTCTAGTCACCGTTCCGGTGCCACGATCCGCGGGCGCCGGCTAATCGCCTTAGCGTGACGAGTGGATTTCAGCGCCAGCAAAATCGGCTGTTGAGGCCGGACTACTTAAAGCCGTCGTGTAACCTTCTCCGGTAACGGCATCGGCAAAGCGGGTGTCTTCTCGCGCTGAGTCGTGGACTCCATCGCGATCAGGTATTCCCGAGTGGCGGATGAGAGCATGCATCATCACATCATTGTCAGCGGTGACGATGCGCTGGCCATGACAGTCATAGACGAGCTGAAAAGGGCTGGCGCGCATGTTGCCAGGCTCGACCAGTCAGCACTCGACGTTGGCGCAGCTCGCGAGCTCGCTCGCGCCGAAGTCGCACACGCGATCGCCGTCGTCTGCGCCGGGGATGACGACGCCACAAACCTCGAAATCGCGCTGCTGGCAAGAAGAGCCAACCCAAACCTGCGAGTGGTCGCGCGGGTGGCCAACGACGTGCTGCGCGAAGCAGTCGCTGACGGCAACGGGCCCGGCGGGATCTTCAACGTTGCCGAACTCGCGGCGCCGTCCGTCGTCGAAGCCTGCTTGGCGCAGACCACCCACCCGTTCGAAGCCGCCGGCATCAAATTCGTCGCCGCCGGTAGCGAAGTATCCCGCGACGCAACGCTGCGGGAACTCTACGGCGACCTGGCACCGGTAGCGATCATTCAGGGCGAGAGCTCCTCCACACCCGGCGAGGTGGTGGCATGCCCGGGGCGGGATCATCACGTGCACGCCGGTGACTGGGCAGTGATGATCGGGACCGCCGACGAGGCGGCCGGCCGCGGCGTCAAGGTTCGGCAGCCGAGCAGAACACGTGCTCGGCGCCCTCGGCTGCGGCGAGTGCTCGACGCCGTACGGGTGGTGCTCAACGACTTCAACCCGGCGTTTTATCCGGCGTTGGCGGCCGCGGCCACTCTGCTGGTCACCTCGATGTGTGTGTTGCATTTCAACTACCAGCGCCCGAGGATGTCGTGGATCGACGCACTGTACTTCACCGTCGAGACGATCACGACCACCGGCTATGGCGACTTCAGCTTCAGCCATCAGGTCGTATGGCTACGCCTGTTCGCGGCCATGTTGATGTTCGGCGGAGCGACCACCATCGCGTTGCTGGTCGCGTTCATCGCCGACGTGCTGTTGTCGCAACGCTTCGTCCTCGCGGTCGCACGACCGCGCGTGCGGCATCTGCGTAATCACATCATCGTCGTCGGGCTCAGCGAGCTCGGGATCCGTGTGGTCACCGATCTGGTCGCCGCCGGACACGAAGTGGCGGTGATCGAGCGCGACGAGGAGAACCGCTTCCTGTCGATGGCGCGAGAACTCGACGTGCCGGTGATCTTCGGGGACGCGACGCTGCTTCAGACGCTGGAATCAGCGCGGGTGGATCGCGCCCGCGCCGTGGCGGTAGTGACCCGCGACGACATGGTCAACATCGAGACCGGGATCGTGTTGACCGAGATGTTGGGGCCCCGGGTGATGCCCGAGGTCAACCGGCTGGCCGACGTTTCGCTAGTGCTGCGCGTATACGACCGCGCGCTGGGCGTCGCAGTCGCCCAGCGGTTCGGTTTTGAAAACGTGCGCTCCACTGTCGGGTTGGCCGCACCCTGGTTCGTCGGCGCCGCGATCGGCCTGGAGGTGCTGGGGACGTTTTCGATCGGGCAAAACCCGTTCATGGTCGGCGCGATGCACGTGGCGCCTGGCAGCGAGCTCGATGGGCTGACGATGTTAGAAATGTCCACCCACACCCGCGTCATCGCGATCACCCGCGACGACGCACCGGTCCAGCTGCGCCCACGCCGCGACGAGCGGCTTCGAGCCGGCGACACCGTCTACCTCGTCGGCCCGCCCCGGGAATTGCTGAGCACGTTGCGCAAAGGGCTGCCTCCCCGCCAACCCGCG
>NZ_DASPSP010000270.1:0-49237 GCF_035623875.1 Mycobacterium sp.
TCGGTGCGTCTCATCGTGGCAGTGGTTGCTGCGCTGATCGGAGTCGGCGCGTTGATGCCGCCGACTGCTGCCGCCGGTCCGACTGTTTGCGACTATCCGGACTGCACCCCAGGCGTCGCCCCGCACATGGTCCTCGGCGCACCGTGTGACAACACCACTTATTACGTGTTTGGGGTCACAGACTATTACACTTCTTTTTCCTCGCAGCCCGGACGGCTGATGTTCTGCGGCTCACCCCGCAGATATCAGCCACGGTGGTTCCGTTCGCCTCCGATGGCGGGAATCAAGGAAGAAAATGCTGACTGCAAGCAGTGGCTGAACTACGTTGCGCAGTCGCCCGACGGGCTATTCCTGGTCTGCATAGCGCAGGCGGGCCAGACCTTCTGGACGCGGGGCGACACGTAAAAGTTATTGCCTGACAAACGCATTGCGCGGAATTGTTAACGGTAGGTCGACCGAACTCAGCAGTCCAGGTTCTGCGGCAACGACATAGGGCACCGCGTTGAGAACTCGCATCGCGGTGGCGACCATCGCGCCCGCGCCTGACGTCATTCCCGCCACTCCGGCCCGTTGCGGATCCTTGAGCGTCGCCGCCAGCGTGCATTCGATGTCGGGATCACCGCTGATGACGATGCGGTAGCTCAAATCGCCGATGCCGGTGGGCCAATCCGGCGCGACATCGTGTGCCAGTCGGGTGATGTGTTCGATGACGATGGCCTCGCGACCGTCCACCACACCGATCGCCCGCATTCGCAGTGCGCCGCAGGTCCCAGCCTCGACGGTGCCCATCGCGACGTCCAGGGTCCGATTCGTCACCGCGCGATCGAAGTTCTCGCGCACCTCTTGGACCTCGACCCCGAGTGCATCGGCGATTAATCGGATCTGCCCCTGCCATTCGCCGGCAATCGCGCCGGGAAAGCTGATCCATGGCTGATAGTCAAGGGGCTGACCAAAACCCAACCCGTTGATCATGATGTCGGGAACTCCGTAGTCGTCGTACAACCCGATCTCGAACGCGTGAATCTTCTCGATCGACGACGACTGGGTCGACAGCACCAGAGGTAAGTAGTCGGCGGCGAAGCCCGGCTCAATTCCCGACGCGTACAGCGAGACCTGGCCCTGTTTGGCTGCGGCGGCGAGTTGGTCGCGCCACTCCGCGGGTTCGTAGGCGCGCGGATTGACCAGCCGCGTGGTGCTTGTCGTGACGACATTGACACCGGCCTCGAGAAACCTGACGTAGTCAGGGATGGCCAGCGAGTCGCGTTCGGGACCGCTGGCCGCGTAGATGACGCAGTCGGGTTTCAGGCCGATCAGCGCATCCGCGTCGTTGGTGGCGGCAAGTCCGATCGGCTCACCGTTGGCCAGCTCGCCGGCGTCCTTTCCGACCTTCTCATCCGAGTGCACCCACACGCCCACGAGCTCGATGTCGGGTCGACGTTGGATGGCGTGGATGGCGATCGATCCGATGCCGCCCGTCGCCCAGACCACCACACGTAAAGGGCTGTTCGTCATTTCGATCCTCTCTTACTAAGTGTTGAGGCTACCTAATTTTTGGTCCGTGATCGGGGTGGGTGGGGCAGACGCCTTCTTACCGAAAGCATTGATATGTAGTATCGCGAACCTGGACAAAAGATCCAAAGAACAAATATTAGGTTGATAAGGTGCCCACACGCGGCGGTCCTCATACCGCCGGCCGGCACGAGAACAATGCGGGAGACGTGACCGATGTTCACGCTGAGGTTCGACATGCGAGCGCCCGATTGGGCCGCGCCCGCCACCGACCTGTATGCCGCGGCCATCGACATGTGCGCCTGGGCGGACACCCGTGGTGCGATCCTCACCGTCCTGTCCGAGCACCACGGCGCCGACGACGGCCATCTGCCGACCCCGCTGATCTTGGCCTCGGCGATCGCCGCCAGAACCAAGCAGATGGCGATTCTGCTTGCCGCGGTGCCGATTCCACTCTGGGATCCGATACGGCTGGCCGAGGAGATGACGGTCTTGGATCTCATCAGCAGAGGCCGCGTGTCGTATGTCTTTGGTGTCGGTCATCGCAGCGAGGAGTACGACCATTTCGGCTTGGACATCACCACGCGTGGCCGGGTCGCCGACGAGATGCTGGCCGTGCTCGGCCGTCTGGTGCGAGGCGAACCTGTCGAGTATCACGGCCGCCGGGTTCGCGTCACCCCGTCGTGCGGGTCGGCGACGGGACCGCTGATGATGATCGCCGGCGGCAGCAAGGCGGCCGCTCGGCGCGCCGCCACGCACGGCCTCGGGTTCATCTCGCAGACCGATTCCCCGGATCTGCGGGAGTACTACGAATCGCAATGCCGGGCCGCCGGGCACGAGCCCGGCATCGTTCAGTCTCCGGTGCCAGGCACTCCCACAACGGTTTTCGTCGCCGACGATGTCGATCAGGCGTGGGAGGTGCTGGGACCGCACCTGGTGCACGACGCCGTGACCGCCGCGTCGTACCGCCCGCACGACGACTCGGTGGGCAGCATCACTCGTGCCGACAACGTGACGGCCCTGCGGGAAGAGGAAGGTCCCTACCGGATATTCACCCCAGATGAGGCAACCGACTACATCCGCAGCGGGCGACCGCTGCCGCTGCACCCGCTGTGCGGCGGCATTCCGCCCGCTGCGGCGTGGCACCATCTGGAGCTTGCGGCCGCGGCGACCGCGCGGGCGCGGTCCGAGTAGAGGAGAACGTCTGTGCCGTCTTCGGTGTCTGAACCCGCTCGTACCGTCGTATGGTCCACCGGGGGAGTCGGCGCGCACGCAATTGATGCGATCAGGCGCCGTCCCGATATGAAACTGGTTGGCGTATGGGTGTATTCGCCTGGCAAAGTTGGTAAGGACGCCGGCGAGTTGGCCGGTGGCGAACCGATCGGTGTGACCGCAACCAACGACGCCGATGCGCTGATCGGGCTTGCGCCCGACTGCGTGGTGTATGCCGCGAGCGGACCCGAACGGGACGCGGCCGCGGTGCGCGACTACCTGCGGTTGCTGGAGGCCGGCATCAACGTCGTGTCGACGTCGTCGACCAGCCTGGTCCACCCGCCGTCGTATTTCGCCCCGGATTGGCGAAAGCAACTCGAGGCGGCCGCCGCCGCCGGCCACGCGTCGTTGTATGTATCGGGCATCTTCCCCGGCTTCGCATCCGACCAGCTTGCGCTGCTGATGAGCACCCAGTCGAAGAACATTCGCAGCATCACGGCCAGCGAGGTCGCGCTGAATGACCACTACCCGGTCGCGGACGTGATGATGGACGGACTGGGCTTCGGTCGGCCGCTGGACTTCGAACCGATGATGAAGACACCGGGTTTCATCGAGATGGCTTGGAAAGCACCGATATACCTGATGGCACAAGGCCTCGGCGTCGAGGTGGAGGAGATGCGGAGTTCCTTCGATCGGCAACCGACCGGTCGCGAGATCGAGGTGGCATTCGGCACCATCCCGGCAGGCACCTGCGGCGCCGTCCGCACCCGCGCCGCAGGCGTGGTCAACGGCCGGGAAGCGATCGTGATCGAACACGTCATCCGGATGGCGCGCGACGTCGCACCCGACTGGCCGCAGTCGGAGTTCGACGCGACCTACCGGGTCGACATCGTCGGCGATCCTGACATCCACTGCGAGATGGCGCTCGGCGAGGCCGAAGGCCACGGCGCGGGCCGGGCCGCCATGGCGTCCACGGCCATGCGCGTCGTCAACGCGATCCCGTATGTCATCGACGCGGCGCCTGGGCTGCTGAGCTCGTTGGACATCCCAATGACCCTGCCGCGGCACGCTTTTGACTGAGCAGTTCACGGAAGTGCCTACTTGGGCTGGTTCGGCACGCCTGGGAACAACTGGCCCGGCGGCGCGGCGGTCACCCAACCGCCCAACTTCGTAACCAGATGGGGCGCAAAGACGGCACCGTAGAGAACGTTTCCGATGACGACGACGGCGACGATGGACAGAATCGACGATCCAAGTCGACTCTTCGACCGCTTATTGGCCCACATCTCGATGACATTTCGTCCTTGCGCGTCGGTGCGACCGAGGAGATAGGTGAAGACCATCATCTGAATACCCATCGCCAGCGAGTCGTAAAGCGGGTACTGGTGAGTCGTTCCCTCACGTATCGCCAGGCCGGGAATCACCCGGCCGTAATAGAAAACGCCGAGCTTGGCTCCGAGAAACCCATTGAAGAGAAGCGCCCAGCAGAAGCCCACAATCAGGCCGACCGTCAATAGTGTTGTGGGCCTGCGCCAACCGAACTTTGCGCTCAACCATTGCCCCAGCCCGGCGCCTGTCACGGCCGGCAGCACGAAGTAGGAGATGTAGCCGATGGGAACGAACAAGGGCAATCCACCCCACGTCATGTTCAGCGGCCACCACGACGGCATGCGGGGAATCGCGGGCGGAAACTGCGCGTACATCGCCCAGTCGTAGGGCGCCTCAATCCACGAGAAAGAGATCGCCGAGATGCACAGCAGCAGGAGGGGGTGCACACGGCGCTGGCGAACGCTGAGGTACACACCGCTGGCGGTAAATGCGATGCCCCCGACGAGCGCGAAGTCGCTGGCCGCCTGCATCACGGGTGTCATCTGGGCACTCATTGGTCGCGCCCTTGACGTGCCTCCGGGTCGAAACGCAGCACCAGCCCGAAGATCAACACGATCAGTCCGAACAGCGTGCCGAGCATGATCACCGCGCCCATGTCCGCACCCCTTTCGATACGCACTCGACGTTTAGGATAGTGCATACTATCCTAAACGTCGTGCCCCAGCGATCTGCCGCCGCGACGATGCGCCGGCCCCGTGGCGAACCGCGCAGACTGCTGCTCGACGCCGCCCGAACGCTGTTCGCCCGTCAGGACTACAGAAGCACCACGACCCGTGAAATCGCAGCGGCCGCCGGTGTCACCGAGCATCTGCTGTTCCGCCACTTCGGTTCGAAGGCAGCGCTGTTCCGCGAGGCCCTTGTCCTACCGTTCACCAGCTTCGTCGACGAATTCGGCCAGACGTGGCAGTCGGTGGTCCCCGAGGAGACCGACGAGCAGGAGCTGACCCGGCTATTCGTCGGACAGCTCTACGACGTGTTCGTGAAACACCAAGGTCTGCTGTTGACGCTGATGGCATCGGAGGCTCTGAGCGAGGATGAACTGGCCGACACCGGGATTGCCGACGTCAGGCGGGCACTGCGGGTCCTCGGTCGAATCAGTGCCGAGGGCATGAACTTACGCGGGCTGCGCTCCGACCATCCCGACCTGCCGGCGCACTCAACGGTAGCCATGATCGCCGGCATGGCTGCGCTGCGGTCAACCTACTTCGGCACCAAGCCGCCGTCGAGGGAGGTGATCGTTGACGAACTCATCCAGGCAATCCTGCACGGCTTCCTGCACCGCAACGACTGAACAGCCAACGCTGCACTGGAAGGGACTCGAAAGAAGATGACAGGCGCCAAGGCGGTCGAGTTGTATTACGACCCATACGATCCCGACATCGACGACAACCCATACCCGGTATGGAAGCGGATGCGCGAAGAAGCGCCGCTGTACTACAACGAAAAGTACAACTTCTATGCGCTGAGTCGGTACGAGGACGTCGCGCGCGAGCTGCCGAACTGGCAGACCTATCGATCGGGACGCGGCACCACCGCCGATATCTTGTTCAACAACATCGAGGTGCCGCCCGGCATTTTGCTTTTCGAGGATCCCCCGCTGCACGATCTGCACCGTCGCCTGCTGTCCCGGGTCTTCACTCCCCGGCGCATGCTTGCGGTGGAGTCGCTGGTTCGCGATTTCTGCGTCAAAGAGTTGGACCCGCTAATTGGTTCTGGGGGTTTCGATTTCATCGCGGATCTCGGGGCGATGATGCCGATGCGGACAATCGGCTACCTCCTTGGCATACCCGAAGAGCATCAAGTAAGCATCCGAGATCGCAACGCCGCCTATATCGACGTCGCCAAGGGCCGCGAGCCCGGCGAGGTCAGTCAGAAGATATTTGAAGGAACCATCGTGATGTTCGGCGAGTTCATCGAATGGCGGGCCGAGCATCCCTCCGATGACCTGATGAGCGAGCTGCTAGCCGCCGAGATCGACGAACCCGACGGGACGCGACGGCCGCTGTCACGCACTGAGGTGCTGTCCTATACCGCGATGATCGCCGGTGCGGGCAACGAGACCACCGCCCGGCTCATAGGTTTCATGGGACAGCTGCTCTCGGATCACCCGGATCAACGGCGCGAGCTCGTCGTCGACCCGTCGTTGATCCCCGGCGCGGTCGAGGAGTCACTGCGCTTCGAGCCGCCGTCGCCGGTGCAGGCCCGCTACGTCGCTCAGGATGCCGAGCACTACGGCCGCGTCGTACCGGAAGGGTCGTTCATGTTGCTACTCAACGCTTCTGCCAACCGAGACGGACATCAGTTCCCCGATCCGGACCGCTTCGACATCCACCGTCGTGGCAGCCACCTTAGCTTCGGGCAAGGACTGCACTTCTGCCTCGGCTCGGCGCTGGCCCGTTTGGAAGCTCGGGTGGCCTTCGAAGAGGTCCTCAAACGCTGGCCTGACTGGGAAGTCGACTACGCCAACGCGGAACGGGCGCACACCGCAAGCGTGCGCGGGTGGGCACGCCTACCTGTCATCGTCGGATGAGTAGCGGTCGGCCGGCCGGCGCCAGCGCCGATCGGGGCGTGAAGGTCAGGTGCAATTCGGATAGGCCGCGCAAGATATACGTCGGCTCGTAGGAGTAACGGCGTTCGCCAACCGGTCCGTGTTTGGTTTCGCTGATGCCGATTTCGGACATCCGGTCCAGAATGCGCTCGATCGAGACCCGACCCTCGACGCGGGCCAGCGGTGCACCGGGACAGGAATGCACGCCGCGGGCAAACGCCATATGTTCGCGGACGTTCTTGCGGTCGAGCTGGAACTCATGTGGATTGTCGAATCGGCGCGGATCACGGTTGGCGGCGCCGGGCAACACCATCACGATGGTGCCGACGGGAATGTCGACGCCGCCGACCATGGCCGGCCTGCGGGCCAGCCGGGAGTCACTTTTGACCGGACTCTCCATGCGCAGCGATTCTTCAATGAAGTTGGGAATCAGGCTGCGGTCATTGCGCAGCTTCTGCTGGATATCGCGTCGATCGCCGAGTGCCTGCAGCGCCGCAGACAGCAGCTTGGCGGTGGTCTCCTGCCCGGCGGCGAAAAGGAAGGTCGCCGAACGGCTCACCTCGATGACTTCGGGCGTGGATCCGTCCGGGTACTTCGCCGTCGCCAACGAGGTCAGCACGTCGTCGCGGGGACTGCTGCGCCGGTCTTCGATGTAGGAGCAGAACTTCTCGTCGAGCCACTCCAGCGGATTGACGCCGACCGACTCATGATCCAGCGCCCCGACCCGCGCTCCGGGACGGTCGGCGCCCAGCACCGTGCGGAACTGCTTGTGGTCTTCTTCGGGGACACCGAGCAGGTCAGCGATCACCAACGTTGCGAAGGGCTTTGAATATTCGGCGATGAATTCGCACTCGCCGGTGTCGAGGAACTCCTCGAGCTGGCGGTCGGCCAGCTGCCACATGAATTCCTCGTTTTCCTTCAGCCGGCTCGGTGTCAGCAACCGGCTCAGTATCGAGCGTGCGCGAGTGTGGTCGGGCGGATCCATGGTGACCATGTGCTCGAACATCGGAAACTGACTGCGGTGCTCCTCGATCTGAGCGCTGAGATCGTCGCCCTCGGGTTCGAACGGCAGCGGCGGGAACGGGCCGCCGAGCGCGACGCAGTTGGAAAACGTGTCGGGGTCCTTATAGACCGCGTTGGCCTCTTCCCAGCCGGTGATCGCGACGACGTTGTGGTGGGGCAGCCGCATCACCGGGTTTTGGCTGCGCAGGTAGTCGAAGTAAGGGTGCGGATCGGGAACCAGGGACGGGTCGGTGAAAAAGTCGATGGAACCGAACGTTGAGTCAAGGCTTGCCATGTCGTTACGGGCCTCCCGAGGCTGATGTACCCGTGGTTTCAGGGCGAGACGTAGCGCCGTCCTGATACAAGATCGAGAAAAGTGCTGAGCACCTGCTTAGCATGGCGCTAATGTCGTGGTCAAGGTCACGGCGTTGCGCAACGCTACGATCACCCATGTTGAGCAGGCGATCGGCAGGAGTTTGGAGCTAAGGCATGACTTCGGCACGCAGGATCGGGGCGCCCGATGCCAAGAACCGGGGCGTGCTGCTCGACGCCGCCGAGCAGTTGATGCTCGAAGAGGGTTATGCCGCAGTCACTTCCCGCCGTGTCGCCGAGAAGGCCGCGCTGAAGCCTCAGCTTGTTCACTACTACTTCCGCACCATGGACGATCTTTTCTTGGCCGCGTTCCGCCGTCGCGCGGAAGAAGGACTTGAGGTACAGGCGCAGGCACTGCAATCGCCGCAACCACTGTGGGCGCTGTGGCGGTTCAGCACCGATCCGGCGGCCACCGCGATAACGATGGAATTCGTCGCGTTGGCCAATCACCGCAAAGCGCTCAAAACCGAAATTGCCTACTACGCGGAGCGTTTTCGCGAAGAGCAACAAAAGGCGCTGTCGACGGTTCTGCAGCGCTACGGTGTCGACCCCGCCCAGGTGCCGCCGCTGGTGTGGTCGGTGCTGATAACCAGTGTCTCCCGGGTGCTGGTGATGGAGCAGGCGCTCGGCATGTCCGCCGGGCATGCCGAGACCGTCGAGTTCGTCGAGCGCTACCTCCACCGACTGGAGGGCGACCCTGAGGGTCTGCCGGCTCACCAGCTACGCAGCGAACAGATCACGCCCTTGGCGCCGTCGTTCGAGACGACCACCGCCCCGTCGACGACGAGAGCACAGTGAAACATCGGCGTGCCCGGTTCGGTACCGGTGCTAACTGTGACCATGGCGTAGTCGTTGGGATCTGACAGCATCACCGTCGGCGAGACCCATGGGTGGCCCGGCGCGATGTCGGCTCGGACATTGGGCGTGTACTGGTAGGTGTTGTGGCTGTAGTCGGAGAATTTCGGCGGCTGCTGGTCCAGGTAATAGATGTCGGCATAGATCGGACTGGCCGACGTGATCACGTAGGTGACTGGATGCATTACCGGGTCATCAGCCCGCGACGGCACCGCGAAGCCGACGGCGGCCAGCGCGATCGCCGACGTGCCCAGCAGAGACCTACCGACTGTATTCACATCGCACCTCCTACTTTGGCGCTCCGGTTCATCACCCGATCGGCGGCTTGCCAGTGGCCGTCGCGAACCCATAGCCGCGCAAACGCATTCACGGCTTCGTCGGGGGAGACCCCGTCGATGACCCGTTTGATCTCGCCCGCGGGACGCGCCGACAGTGCCCGGGCCACTCGTCGCCAGTCCTCGTCGAAGGTCGACCGCGGCAACACCTGGTCGATCAGTCCGATCCGCTCGGCGTCTGCGGCATCGAGCACCATGCCGGTTCCGGCTAGGAGCAATGCCCTGCTCTTGCCGACCAATTCGGCCAGCCTCTCGGCTCCGCCCCAGGCCGGCATGATCTCCAGGGCCACCTGGTTGAACCCGATCTTGACGTCGTCGGCGGCCAATCGGATGTCGGCGGCCACTGCGACCTCGGCGCCGCCGCCGAGAGCGTGACCGTTCAATGCGGCGATCACCGGCGCGGGAAAGTTGGCCAGCCGGTCGCAGAGCGATCGCATCCGCCAGGCCATCGCCGCCGCGTCTTCCTCGGTCCGGATTTTGCTGAGCTCTTTGAGGTCCCCGCCGGATACGAAGGCCCGGTCGCCGGCGCCGGTGATGGCAAGAGCACTGGCCCCCTCGGCCGCGTCGAGCGCCTTCTCCAACTGGTCCATGGTGTCCAGCGAGATCGCGTTGCGCGCGTGCGGACGGTCGATGGTCAGCACGGCAAGCCCTTGGTCGAACTCCAGGTCCACCATGCGCCGCTTCCCATCGCGCGATATTGGCATTCTCCTCAGCGGAGAATAGCATCGGCCCGTCAAGTCGATAGCCCTTCGAAGGACCCTAACGTTTGCCGGTCGGAGGCTTGAGCCAATGCGCAATATTCCCGTCGAACTGGTCACGCAATACGAGGACGCGGGCTGGTGGACCCGCGAGACCCTGGGACAGGTGCTGGCCGGCGGGCTGAACGCCGCTCCGGACGCGCAGTTTCGGGCGTATTCGGCGGTACGACCATGGTCGGGAACGTTCCGCGAGGTCGAGCAGGTGGCCCGTCGGCTTGCGGCCGGGTTGCGTGCCCGCGGCGTCGGCGCCGGCGACGTCGTCGCGTTTCAGCTGCCGAATTGGATGGAGGCCGCCGCGACGTTCTGGGCGTCGGCGTTCCTGGGCGCGGTGCTGGTGCCGATCGTGCACTTCTACGGCCGCAAGGAGCTGGCGCACATCCTGGCCGCCGCCAAACCGCGAGTGTTCATCAGCGCCGAGGAATTCGGCCGGATGACCTATCAGCCTGATCTGTGCTCCGACATTCCAATCGTCGGCTTGGTCGGGCGGGACTTCGACGATCTGCTGGCCGACGAACCGATGGCCGGCACGGTTGCCGCCGACCCGGCGGGACCTGCTTTGATCGCCTTCACCTCCGGCACCACCAGCGCGCCCAAGGGCGTCATCCACAGCCATCGCAGCCTGGTCTGCGAAGCGCGCCAACTCTCCGGCCAGATCCGGTCAATCGGCGACAACCAGCTGACCGCGACACCGGTCGGGCACTTCATCGGCATGCTTGCCGCTTTGCTGATCCCGGTCCTCAATGGCGGGTCGGTCCATCTGATCGACAACTGGGACCCGGGCGAAGTGCTGGCGTTGATGGACCGCGACGGTCTCACGCTGGGCGGCGGCCCGCCCTACTTCGTCACCAGTCTGCTCGATCACCCCGATTGCACGCCCGCGCATCGGGCCCGGATCAGGACCCTCGGGCTGGGCGGGTCGACGGTGCCGGCGGCGGTGACGCGACGGCTCTCGGATATGGGCATCATCGTCTTCCGGTCCTACGGCAGCAGCGAGCATCCCTCGATCACCGGGTCAACCCTGGACGCGCCGGAAGACAAACGCCTGCTCACCGACGGTTGTCCGATGCCCGGCGTGGAGATCCGGTTGGCCGCCGACGGCGAGATTTTCAGCCGCGGGCCTGACCTGTTCCTGGGCTATACCGACGATGTGCTGACCGCGGCCGCCTTTGATGACGACGGCTGGTATCGCACCGGTGACGTCGGCGTGCTGGATGCCGACGGTTACCTCACCATCACCGACCGCAAAGCCGACGTCATCATCCGCGGCGGGGAGAACATCAGCGCCGTGGAAGTGGAAGAGGTGCTGCTCGGGATGCCCGGGATCGCGGAGGCGGTGGTGGTCGCCGCCCCCGACGCCGGTCTTGGTGAGCGGGTCGCCGCCGTCCTGCGGCTCAAACCGGGCCACGCATTGCCCACCGAAGACCAGGTTCGGGTGCATTTCTCCGGCCAGGGGGTGGCTCGTCAGAAATGGCCGGAGATTTTGCTCGAAGTCAGCGACTATCCGCGCACGGCAAGCGGCAAGGTGCAGAAACGTCTGGTGCGGGAGGGCATTGCGGTAGCCTCGGGGTGAGAATAGTATTCTCACAAATTGCGAAGGAGGATTCCATGGGCCAGTTGTCGCATCGGGAGGACATTCCGTTTCCAATCTTTGACGCGGATAACCATCTCTACGAGCCGCCGGAAGCGCTGACCAAGTTCCTCCCCAAGGAGTACCGGGACTTCGTCCAGTACGTGCAGATCAATGGGCGCACCAAAATCGCGATCCGCGGCCAGATCAGCAACTACATTCCCAACCCGACCTTCGAGGTCGTCGCCCGGCCGGGTGCCTGGGAGGAGTACTTCAAGTACGGCAACCCGGACGGCAAAACCAAGCGCGAGCTGTTCGGTGAGCCGATGCGCGCGATCCCGGCGTTCTTCGAGCCCGGCCCGCGCCTGGAGAAGATGAACGAGCTGGGTCTGGACCGCACCCTGATGTTCCCGACGCTGGCCAGCCTGCTCGAGGAGCGGCTGCGCGACGACCCAGTCGCCATCCACGTCCTGATCCATGCGCTGAACCAGTGGCTCGATGAGGTCTGGGGCTTCAACTACCAAAACCGGATCTTCACCACCCCGGTCATCACCTTGCCGATCGTCGAGAAGGCGATCGAGGAGCTGGAGTGGGCGGTCAAGCGTGGTGCGCGTTGCATCCTGGTCCGTCCGGCTCCGGTCCCCGGCTTCCGTGGCCCGCGGTCGTTCGCGGTGCCCGAGTTCGACCCGTTCTGGGAACGGGTCGTCGAGTACGACGTGCTGGTCGGCATGCACTCCAGCGACAGTGGCTACTCCCGATACACCTCCGAATGGGACGGTGCCGAGCAGGAGATGCTGCCGTTCCAAACCAATGCGATGGGCATCCTCAACGAGTGGCGGCCGATCCAGGACTCGGTGGGGTCGTGGGTGATCCACGGCGCGCTCTACCGCCATCCCAAGCTGAAGGTCGCGATTGTCGAGGCCGGTTCGAAGTGGATGTTGCCGCTGCTCGACGGCCTGGCCGAGGTCTACCGGAAGGCCCCGGAGGCTTTCCCGAGCGACCCAGTCGAGATGGTCAAGAACCGAATCCACGTCAGCCCGTTCTTCGAGGACGGCATCGACGATCTGGTCAACCTCGTCGGTGTGGATCAGGTCTTGTACGGCTCGGACTGGCCGCACCCGGAAGGGCTGGCGGAGCCGACCTTCTACGTCAACGCGCTGTCGCACCTGTCCGTCGAGGATCAGGCAAAGATCATGGGCGGCAACCTCGGTCGGCTCTTCACCGTGTGACGGAGCCGCCTTGGCAGACCATCCCCGAGATGGTTTTGAGCGCAGCGGACCGCTTCGGCGACGCGGAAGCGGTCGTCGACGGTCCGCTGCGTTTCACCTTTGCGGATCTGGTCCAGCGAATCCGTTGTGCCGCGGGTGCGTTCGCCGACCTCGGTATCGGTAAAGGCGATCGGGCCGCAATCTGGGCGCCTAATTCGGCGGAATGGATCATCGCGGCGTTCGGGCTGCTGACCGCCGGCGGCGTGCTGGTTCCCGTCAACACCCGCTTCAAAACCGAGGAAGCGGCCGACATCATCACCCGCAGCGCAGCGAAGGCCGTCCTGGTGCAGAAAGGATTCCTTGGCCAGGACTACGCCGCGCCCGCGGGGATACCGGTCATCGAGCTGAAATCCGACTTCCTTTCCAGCGGTTCCCCGTTCGAGCGTGCCGTGGACGGCACCGACATCTCGGACATCATCTTCACCTCGGGCACGACCGGCCGCCCGAAGGGCGCGATGATGAACCATCACCAAACGCTGCGGATGTACGAAGAGTGGGCGACGCTCGCGGATCTGCGCGAGGGCGACCGCTACTTGCAGATCAACCCCTACTTCCACACGTTCGGCTTGAAGGCGGGCCTGATCACATCCTTCCTCCGTGGCGCGACGATGCTGCCGGTCGCGGTGTTCGACGTCGACATGGTGGTGGATCTCATTGAACGCGAACGTATTACGATGCTGCCCGGTCCGCCGACGCTGTACCATTCGTTACTCGCGGTTCGCGACAAGACCAGGCTGTCGACGTTGCGGGCAGGCGTGACCGGCGCCGCCGACATCCCTGTCGAACTGGTTCGGCGCGTACACGGCGAATTGCCGTTCCAGACGCTGATGACCGGCTATGGGCTCACCGAGGCGGGCAACGTCACCTTGTCGCGGCCCGGCGACTCCTTCGAGGACGTGGCCACCACCGCGGGCCTGCCCTGCGCGGGGGTTGAGGTGCGCATAGCCAACGACGGCGAGGTGCTGGTCCGCGGATATGGCGTCATGCAGGGCTACCTCGACGACCCGGCGGCCACCGCGCAGGCGATCGACGACGACGGCTGGCTGCACACCGGAGACCTGGGAAACCTCGATGTAGCCGGTCGGCTGCGGATCGACGGGCGTAAAAAGGACATGTTCATCGTCGGCGGGTTCAACGCCTACCCGGCTGAGATCGAGGGCTTCATGTTGCAACATCCCGCGGTTGCTCAGGTCGCGGTGATCGGTGTGCCTGATCAGCGGCTCGGCCAGGTGGGTAAGGCATTCGTGGTGCCGACTCAAAATACCAAAAGCGCGGTGTCCGAGCAGGATTTGATCGCATGGTGCCGCGACCGGATGGCTGGTTTCAAAGCTCCGCGGTACGTTGAGTTTCTCGATGAACTGCCGCTGAACGCGACCGGCAAGGTGATGAAGGACCAACTTCGGTGAACTCGACAGATCCGCAAGCGCATTCGATGGTGATCGCATCGGACTATCGGGTGCCGAACCCGGAACGGGTGTGGCCGCTGCTTCAACGCCGCAAATCCGCGCTCGCCGGGATCGGCGCACACCATGTGCTGCTTTACACGTCGATAAATGACTACGGACGCGTGCTGGTGACGATCGGTGTGCACAGCCGTGAACCGATTGTGGAACTGCTGCGCTCACGCGTGTTCTTCGACTGGTTTGACGCGGTTGGCGTAGAAGACATTCCGGCGGTCTTCGCCGGTGAGATCGTCGAGCGATTCGAGGTGTCACCACCGCCGAACCCGACCGACCCAGGCGTAGTGGTGGCCGCCATCGCATCAGTCGACGACGTGTCCGTGCTGACCGCGGAAGTCCGCGCCGGGCTGACCAGATTCGCCGCGGCAGGTGTCCGAAAGACCCGGATATTCCGGGCATTCGACGACGGGCACGAGGTGATGATCCTGCAGGAGCTCGATGACGAGGACTCTGCGCACCGCTGGATCGAACATCCCGACGCCGCTGCCCCGTGGATCGCCAGGGCCGGGGTAGGCGCTTATCCGCCGGTGTTTGTGGGCAAGTTCTTCGACATGATGCGGATCGACGGGTGAACGGACCCTTCGGTGTTCGTCTGCCTTTGTAACGGCATCACCAGCCAGGTGGTGGCCGACGTCATCGCCAAAGGGGCGTCGACAACCAATCAGATCGCTGCATCGTGCGGGGCGGGCGCCGACTGCGGCCGCTGCCGGCGCACGCTGCGCTCGTTGCTGGGCGTGTCGACCGCGGATCAGGGTGCGTAGCTCAGCCGCAACAGGTTCATCGACGCGGGCTGCCATCCGGAGAAGTCGGTTGGGCGAGTTCGTTCAACAGGTCAGGGACGTCCAGCCGCGGCACGATCGCCTCGATGAGCACCATCCGGTCACGGTTCTGCGCTGCCGCGACAAAGGCGTCGTCCAGCTCGCCGTAGGTTTGGGCCCGAAACGTCAGGTGATTGGTCACGCCGAGCGCGTTGGGAATGTCGGCCCAACTCCAGCTGACAATGTCGTTGTAGGGCTCGTCTTTTCCGTGAATCATCCGTTCGACGGTGTAGCCGTCGTTGTTGACCACCACGACGACCGGCGACAGTCCTTCCCGCGAGAAGGTGCCAAGCTCCTGGACGGTCAGCTGCGCGGCCCCGTCGCCGATCAGCAGCACCGGCCTACGATCCCGATGCGCCAGCCCCGCGCCGAGGGTGGCGGGCAGCGTGTATCCGATCGAACCCCACAACGGTTGGCCGATGAAGGTGACGCCGCGGGGGAGACGGTGAGTGGCCATGCCGTAGAACGAGGTGCCCTGATCTGCAAGCACCACATTGCCGGGTGTGAGCGCGTGGCAAAACCTGTCCCACAACACTTTTTGGCTGAGCGGCTCTTGGCGGCCGGGGGCTCTCACGTGCACGTCGTCGGATGTCGATGCGACCGGCGGTGAGGTGATTCCACGGTGAAAGAGAATCGAGGTCAGCGCCTCGAGCGCGGCTTCCATTTCCAGCGGCGCGAACACCTGATTGCCGACCGTGCTCTGCTGGGCTGCGACGTCGATGGTCCTGGCCGGGTCGATGCGCTGGCTGAAAAAGCCGCTGACCATGTCGGTGAAGACGACTCCCGCAGTCACCAGCACCGGCGCCTCTTCGATCGCCCGACGGACCGGTTCGGCGCTGGCCGCTCCTGCGTAGATACCCAGGAAGGTGGGCGCGCTCTCGTCGACCAGGCTTTTGCCCCACATCAACGTGGCGTGCGGCACCACATCGGCGGCCAGCAGCGCCTCGAGCTTGTCGACGGCATTCAAACGATGGACCAACAGGTCGGCCAGCACAGTCAACTGGTGATCGGAGATGAGTTCGGTTGCGGCTTGGGTGAATAAAGCAAGCGCACGTGGGCTGGTCCCACCCGTATAGCGTGGCAACGGCGCGGTAGGCCGCTCAGTTTCAAAGCGGGCCACATCGGTGGGCAGGAGCAGATACCCGGGCCGCCGCTGCTCTCGGACCTCGCTGAGCACCCGGTCGATTTCCCTGGTGGCCGTCGCCGGCATGAGATTAGCCTGGGCACAAGTGATTTCCCGGCTGATCCGGAAGAAGTGCTCGAAATCGCCGTCGCCCAGCGAATGATGCAGAGCCCGACGGGTGCCTTGTGCATCTTTCGATGGCCCTCCCACGATGTGCACAACCGGGACATGCTCGGCGTAACTGCCCGCGATCGCGTTGGCCGCTGAAAGCTCGCCGACTCCGAATGTGGTTACCACAGCTGACATTCCACGTAGACGGCCATATCCATCGGCTGCATAGCCGGCATTGAGCTCGTTGGCGTTCCCGACCCACCGGATGTCGGGGTGGGCGACGATGTGATCGAGGAATTCGAGGTTGTAGTCGCCGGGGACTCCGAAGACTTCGGAAACACCGAGTTCTACCAGGCGGTCGAGGAGGTAGTCACCGACGGTGTAGGCGTATTCACTATCAGCGGTCACGAGGATGACGGTACGCGTCTGCGGTCGAAAACACCCTCCGCGCCGTGCTGCCTCGCTATCGTCCGGGCATGGCAATCAACGAAACCCGCGAAATAGTCATCGAGGCTACCCCGGCGGAGATCCTTGATGTGATTGCCGATCTGGAGTCGCTGACCGAGTGGTCGCCGCCACACCAGAGCTCTGAAGTCCTGGAGAAAAACAAGGACGGACGACCCAGCAAAGCCAAGATGAAGGTGAAGGCGGCCGGCATCACCGACGAGCAAGTCGTGGCCTATACGTGGAGCGATAACGAAGTGAGCTGGACCTTGGTCAGTTCTGGCCAGCAGCGTTCGCAGGACGCCTCATACACGTTGGTACCCGACGGCGACCGCACCAAGGTCAAGTTCGAGATCAGCGTCGACCCTGTCGTCCCGCTGCCCGGCTTCGTCTTGAAACGTACCGTCAAAGGGACGATCGACAGCGGGACCGAGGTCTGCGCCAGCGGGTGCTGAAGGTGAAGAAGGGTAAGTAGTCGTCGTGACAAAAGCGGGGCCACTCGCCGGGGTGCGAGTCATCGAACTCGGCGGCATCGGACCGGGCCCACACGCTGCGATGGTGCTCGCGGATTTGGGCGCCGACGTGGTGCGGGTGCGCCGCCCCGGCGGACTGACGATGCCGGCCGAGGACCGCGACCTGCTGCACCGCGGAAAGCGGATCGTCGACTTGGATGTCAAGACGCAGCCGCAGGCGCTGTTGGAGTTGGTCGCCAAGGCCGACGTGCTGCTGGACTGCTTCCGGCCTGGCACCTGCGAGCGACTCGGCATCGGCCCGCAGGATTGCGCGGCGGTCAACCCGCAGCTGATCTTCGCGCGCATCACCGGATGGGGACAGGACGGCCCGCGGGCCAGCACCGCCGGCCACGACATCAACTACCTGTCCCAGACCGGGGCGCTGTCGGCGCTGGGCTATCGCGATCGGCCACCGATGCCGCCGCTGAACCTGGTCGCCGACTTCGGTGGCGGTTCGATGTTCGTGCTGCTGGGCATCGTGGCCGCGCTCTACGAGCGAGAGCGATCGGGGGTTGGTCAGGTGGTGGACGCGGCGATGGTCGACGGGGTCAGCGTGCTCGCCCAGATGATGTGGACGATGAAGTCGACCGGCGCGCTGCGCGACGAGCGGGAAGCATTCTTGCTCGACGGCGGCGCCCCGTTCTATCGCTGCTACGAAACGGCCGACGCTAAGTACATGGCCGTGGGCGCCATCGAGCCGCAGTTCTTCGCCGAACTGTTGGCCGGACTGGGGTTGTCCGCCGACGAGGTGCCGGGTCAGCTCGACATCGGTTCCTATCCGCGGATGTTCGAGGTTTTCACTGCGCGGTTCGCCGGCAAGACCCGCGACGAGTGGGCGCGGATATTCGACGGCACCGACGCGTGTGTCACTCCGGTGTTGACGTGGAGCGAGGCCGCCGCGGATCCACATCTGACCGCACGTGCGACGGTGATCAACTCGGGCGGCGTCGACCAGGCCGCGCCTGCGCCGCGGTTCTCCCGCACACCGGCCGGACCGGTCGGGTCGCCGCCGCCCGCAACCACGCCGCTGGACGAAATCGGCTGGTAATCAGCCCATTAACCGGGTCGCCTTGGTAGCTTTGAGGTAGTGGCCGTACGAGCATCGCGAGAGATCCTCATCGACGCGCCGCCGGAGGTGATCCTGGAGGCGCTGGCCAACGTCGGGTCGTTGTTGTCGTGGTCACCGGTACATAAACGGATCGAGGTTCTCGACTGGTACGCCGACGGTCGGCCCCACCACGTGAAGGCCACCATCAAAATCTTCGGGCTCGTCGACAACGAGATCCTGGAGTATCACTGGGGTCCCAACTGGGTGGTCTGGGATGCCGGCGACACCTTCCAACAGCGTGGGCAGCACGTGGAATACAACCTGTTGCGGGTGGGCGTCGACAAGACCCGGGTGCGCTTCGACATCACCGTCGAACCATCGGGACCGGTCCCCGCCTTCATCGTGAAGCGGGCGAGCAAAATTGTGTTGGATGCCGCGACCACGGGACTGCGCGATCAGGTTATGGGCTTGATAGGTTCCGACATAGGATCTGATCAGCCGAAATAGCCGCGCAACCTGGTCCGCGAACGCCGTTGCGTTGCTAACTTGCTAGTAGTGGCCGTACAAGCATCGCGAGAGGTTGTCATCGACGCGCCGCCGGAGGTGATTCTGGACGCGCTGGCCGATGTCGGCTCGGTGCCGTCCTGGTCCTCGGTGCACAAACGGGCCGAAGTCATCGACAGCTATCCCGACGGTCGCCCGCACCACGTGAAGGTCACGGTCAGGGTGGTCGGCATCGTCGACACCGAAGTCCTCGAATACCACTGGGGGCCGGATTGGCTGGTCTGGGATGCCGACAAGACTCTGCAGCAGCATGCCCAGCACGTCGAGTACACGCTGCAGCGGGAAACTGAGGACACGACGCGGGTCCGATTCGAGATCACCCTCGAGCCTTCGGCGCCGATTCCGGAGTTCCTGGTCAACCGGGGGCGCAAGAAGGTCCTCGACGCCGCGACCGAGGGGCTGCGACGGTGGGTCATGGCCGCCCGTGGTTCAGATCGCTCGATCCCGCAGTAGTGAAAGTCGGCGGATCGCCTCGTCCAGTGTGTCGTCGCGCTTGCAGAAGGTGAACCGCACCAAGTGATTCCACTGCGTCCAGTCTGCGGCGGCGGGATCACAGAACGCCGTTAGGGGGATCGCGGCCACCCCGACCCGTTCCGGTAGCGCGGCGCAGAAGGCCGTGCTGTCGTCGTAACCCAACGGACGCGGATCGGCACACAGGAAGTAGGTGCCCGAGCTGTCGTGCACCCGGAATCCGACCTCGGTCAATCCACGTGCCAGCCGATCGCGCCTGTCCTGCAACGACGCCCGCAACGCGGCCACCCAGGCTTCCTCGGTGTTCAGCGCCTGCGCCACAGCCGGCTGAAACGGCGCTCCGCCGACGTAACTCAAATATTGTTTGGCCGCCCGCACGCCGACAATGAGTTCGGCTGGCCCGCAAGCCCATCCGATCTTCCAGCCGGTGCAGTTGAACATCTTCGCCGCGCTCGAGATCGTGATCGTGCGCTCGGCCATCCCGTCGAAACCGGCCAGCGGCAGGTGCCGGCGGCCGTCATACACCAGATGCTCGTATACCTCGTCAGCGATAACCAGCAAGTCGGCGGCCACCGCGGTCTGCGCGATCGCCGCCAACTCGGCCGCGCTGAGCACCGTGCCGGTGGGGTTGTGCGGCGAGTTCACGATCAACGCCCTGGTGCGCGGTGTCACCGCACGCCGCAAGGCATCGGTGTCGAGCGCAAAGCCGCGACCGTCAGGCACCAGCGGCACGATGACCTGCTGCGCGCCGGCCATCGCCACCACCGGCGAGTAGGAGTCGTAGAACGGCTGGATCAACATCACCTCGGAGCCGGGCTCGATCAGGCCGAGCACCGCCGAGGCGATCGCCTCGGTGGCCCCGACCGTCACCAGTACCTCAGTGTCTGGGTTGTAGTCGACGCCGAAGTGCCTTTTGCGCTGGGCGGCGATGGCTTCGCGCAGCGCAGCGACCCCGATTCCCGGCGGATATTGGTTGACGCCCTCGGCGATGGCGTCTTGCGCGGCCTTGAGCATTGCCGGCGGTCCGTCTTCGTCGGGGAAGCCCTGCCCGAGGTTCACCGCGCCGACGCGGGCCGCCAGCGCCGACATCTCGGCGAACACCGTAGTCGCATAGGGCTGCAGTCGGGACACCGTCATGGGACTTGAGGGTATGCGCCGTCGAGCGCAACTCCAGCGTGTCCCCCGCAAGCGGGAGGTGCCCCCAGCTGGGCAACTAGCGTCGCTCCAGCGTGACGCTCGAGCCCGCCCCCGCCCAACCAACAGGTTGATCGGCCGCCCTGTTAGGGTGGCGGGCAGAGGACTAGCGTCCCAAGGACAGATCCAAAAAACCCCGGTCCTGAAACCAGTGGAAAGAGAATCACCCATGTCCGAAGAAGCCTTCATTTACGAGGCCATCCGCACGCCGCGCGGCAAGCAGCGCAACGGGTCCTTGAACGAGGTCAAGCCGCTGAACCTGGTGGTCGGTCTGGTCGACGAGCTGCGCAACCGCTTCCCCGACCTCGACGAGACGCTGATCAGCGACGTCATCCTTGGGGTGGTCTCTCCGGTCGGCGACCAGGGCGGCGACATCGCCAGGACCGCGGTACTGGCGGCCGGGCTGCCCGAGACCACCGGCGGTGTCCAGCTGAACCGGTTCTGCGCCTCAGGTCTGGAAGCGGTCAACACCGCCGCGCAGAAGGTGCGCTCCGGCTGGGACGACCTGGTGCTGGCGGGTGGTGTCGAGTCGATGAGCCGGGTCCCGATGGGCTCGGACGGCGGCGCCATGGCGACTGACCCCGAGACCAACTACCAGATCGGCTTCGTGCCGCAGGGCATCGGCGCCGACCTGATCGCCACCATCGAAGGCTTCTCCCGCGAGGACGTCGACGCCTACGCGCTGCGGAGCCAGCAAAAGGCCGCCGACGCCTGGTCGGGCGGCTACTTCGCGAAGTCGGTGGTGCCAGTGCGCGACCAGAACGGTCTTGTCATCCTCGACCACGACGAGCACATGCGTCCTGACACCACGCCGGAAGGCCTGGCCAAGCTGAAGACCGCATTCGACGGCATCGGCGAGATGGGCGGCTTCGACGATGTGGCGCTGCAGAAGTACCACTGGGTCGAGAAGATCAACCACGTGCACACCGGCGGCAACAGCTCCGGCATCGTCGACGGCGCCGCATTGGTGCTGGTCGGTTCCGAGGCTGCGGGCAAGTCGCAAGGCCTGACTCCGCGGGCCCGCATCGTGGCCACCGCCACCAGCGGCTCGGACCCGGTCATCATGCTCACCGGCCCAACCCCCGCCACCCGTAAGGTGCTCGACCGCGCCGGCCTGACGATCGACGACATCGACCTGTTCGAACTGAACGAGGCGTTCGCGTCGGTGGTGCTGAAATTCCAGAAGGACCTCAACATCCCGGACGAGAAGCTCAACGTCAACGGTGGCGCCATCGCGATGGGCCACCCGCTGGGCGCCACCGGCGCCATGATCACCGGCACCATGGTCGACGAGCTCGAGCGTCGCAACGCGCGACGCGCGCTGGTCACGCTATGCATCGGCGGCGGCATGGGTGTCGCCACCATCATCGAGAGGGTTTAAGGCCATGGCAGAGAACACCATTGCTTGGGACAAGGACGCCGACGGCATCGTCACGCTGACGATGGACGACCCCACCGGGTCGGCCAACGTGATGAACGAGCATTACGCCGAGTCCATGCACAAAGCGGTTGAACGCCTTGTCGCGGAGAAGGATTCGATCACCGGCGTGGTCATCACCAGCGCGAAGAAGACCTTCTTCGCCGGCGGTGATCTCAAGGGCATGATCAAACTCGGGCCCGAGAACGCCGGTGAGGCGTTCGACACTGTCGAGGCGGTCAAGCGTGACCTGCGTGCGCTGGAGACACTGGGCAAGCCGGTGGTGGCCGCCGTCAACGGTGCCGCGCTCGGCGGCGGTCTGGAGATCGCGCTCGCGTGTCACCACCGGATCGCCGCCGACGTCAAGGGCCTGGTCGTCGGTCTGCCCGAGGTCACGCTGGGTCTGCTGCCGGGTGGTGGCGGCGTGACGCGCACTGTGCGGATGTTCGGTATCCAGAACGCGTTCATGAACATCCTTTCGCAGGGCACCCGGTTCAAGCCGGACAAGGCCAAGGAGATCGGGCTCGTCGACGAGTTGGTCGGCTCGGTCGACGAACTGGTGCCCGCCGCCAAGGCGTGGATCAAGGCCAACCCGGACTCGCACACGCAACCGTGGGATGCCAAGGGCTACAAGATGCCTGGCGGCACCCCGTCCAGCCCGGCACTGGCCGGCATCCTGCCGTCGTTCCCCGCGCTGCTGAAAAAGCAGCTCAAAGGTGCGCCAATGCCTGCGCCGCGGGCCATCCTGGACGCGGCCGTCGAGGGTGCCCAGGTGGACTTCGACACGGCCAGCCGCATCGAGAGCCGGTACTTCACACAACTGGTCACCGGCCAGGTCGCCAAGAACATGATCCAGGCGTTCTTCTTCGACCTGCAGCACATCAACGGCGGCGGCTCGCGTCCGGAAGGCATCGGCAAGACGCCGATCAACAAGATCGGTGTGCTGGGCGCGGGCATGATGGGCGCCGCTATCGCCTACGTCTCGGCCAAGGCCGGCTTCGAGGTGGTACTCAAAGACGTGAGTGCGGAAGCCGCCGCTAAAGGCAAGGGCTACTCGGAAAAGCTTGAGGCCAAGGCACTTCAACGTGGCAAGACCACCGAAGAGAAGAGTAAGGCGCTGCTGGACCGCATCACGCCGACGGCCGACGCCGCTGACTTCAAGGGTGTCGACTTTGTGATCGAGGCGGTGTTCGAGAACCAGGAACTCAAGCACAAGGTGTTCCAGGAGATCGAGGACATCGTCGAACCCAACGCGCTGCTCGGGTCGAACACGTCGACGCTGCCGATCACCGGTCTGGCGACCGGGGTGAAGCGGCAGGAGGACTTCATCGGGATCCACTTCTTCTCGCCGGTCGACAAGATGCCGCTGGTCGAAATCATCAAGGGCGAGAAGACTTCTGACGAGGCGCTGGCCCGCGTGTTCGACTACACGCTGGCAATCGGCAAGACCCCGATCGTGGTCAACGACAGCCGTGGCTTCTTCACCAGCCGCGTCATCGGCACCTTCGTGAACGAGGCGCTGGCGATGCTGGGCGAGGGCGTGGAGCCCGCCAGCATCGAGCACGCCGGTTCGCAGGCCGGCTACCCGGCGCCGCCGCTGCAACTGTCCGACGAGCTCAACCTAGAGCTGATGCACAAGATCGCCACCGCCACCCGTAAGGGTGTCGAGGACGCCGGCGGCAGTTACGAGCCGCATCCAGCGGAGGCCGTCGTCGAGAAGATGATCGAGATCGGCCGGCCCAGCCGCCTGAAGGGTGCCGGCTTCTACGAATACGTCGACGGCAAACGCACCCGCCTGTGGCCCGGCCTGCGCGAGACATTCAAATCCGGTTCGTCGGAGCCACCGCTGCAGGACATGATCGACCGGATGCTGTTCGCCGAGGCGCTGGAAACCCAGAAGTGCCTTGACGAGAATGTGCTGACGTCCACCGCCGACGCCAACATCGGGTCGATCATGGGCATCGGGTTCCCGCCGTGGACCGGTGGCAGTGCGCAGTACATCGTCGGCTACCAGGGCGCGACCGGTACGGGTAAGGAAGCCTTTGTCGCGCGGGCTCGCGAGCTGGCGGCCAAGTACGGCGACCGCTTCCTGCCGCCGGACTCGCTGACGTAGGGCACTAGGGCTGGCGCTGTAGCACGTAACTACGCGCGGTGAATCGCGCCGCAAACCTATTACCAGCTGTCCACCGCGGTTCGTCCGCCGCCGACACGAGCGTCCAGGTAGGCGCAAATCGGCGCTCGATCTCGGTTTGAGCGACTCCCGCCGGTCCGAAACGGCCACTGGGTTTGAAGGCGATCATTAGCAGCCGTGCGCCTGGGGCCGCTGCCGCGCTGATCTCTTTGACGTAGAGCTCACGATCGCCGTCGCTCATGCCGTGGAAGCAGCCGTTGTCCACGACCACCTGGAAGGGCCCATTGATTCCGGCCTGACGCAAGTGCGTGACGTCAGCATGGAGGAAGTTGACGTTGGCGTTCGCGGCGCTGGCCTTGTCCCGCGCCTTCTCCAGCGCCTTCGGCGTGAAGTCAACTCCGGTGACCTGCCATCCGTGTTGCGCGAGATATATCGACGAATCTCCGGTGCCGCACCCGACGTCGAGTACCGATCCTGGTGGCAGCATCTCGGTTCCCTCAATGAGTTCACGCAGCGTCGCCGACTGCGGATGACCGTCCCACGGAGTGAACCCGAGTCCGTAGAAGACCCGAAACAATAAGTGTCGAGAAGCCATGACTTTGACGGTATTCTTTGGCAGCCGTTGATTAAAGGTCTCGAGGTCGGATGAAAGTCCCTGCTGCGAACTCGCTGACCTAAGCGTCGCGCTGAAAGAGGTAATACCGCGTCGGCGTCTTCTCGCGGTCTAGCTCCTGCTCGGAGCCGGCTGACACCAGTGTCCAGCCGGATGCGAACCGTCGTTCCATCTCGGCGCGGTCGATGCCCCGCACGCCGAATCGTCCGCCGGGAACGAACGCAACGATCAGCAGCCGCGCGTCGGGTGCTGCCACAGCGCTGACCTCGCGGACGTACGAGTCGCGGTCGCCGTCGTTCATGTTGTGCAGGCAGCCGTTGTCGACGATCAGCTGCAAGGGTCCATTGATGCCGGCCTGACGCAACTGCCTGACGTCGGCGTGGACGAAGTTGACGTTGGCGCTCTCGACGCGCGCCTTGGCCCGCGCCTTCTCCAGCGCCGTGGGCACGAAGTCCACGGCCGTGACTTGCCAGCCGTGCTTAGCCAGGTAAATGGCGGTGTCGCCGGTACCGCAACCAAGTTCGAGTGCGGTGCCCGC
This sequence comes from Mycobacterium sp., assembly GCF_035623875.1. Lineage (GTDB taxonomy): Bacteria > Actinomycetota > Actinomycetes > Mycobacteriales > Mycobacteriaceae > Mycobacterium. The sequence goes on from NZ_DASPSP010000270.1 coordinate 25,260, forward strand.
CGGCAATGCGGCAGAGCCCCTGGAGTCACTGGAATTGTTGCCTTCGACCAGGTTTCGCAGGCTTTGCGCCAGCGGGTGGCCCTCCCAGGGCGTGAACCCAAGCCGGTAGAACAGCCGGAACAGGGTGTGCTTGGAGCCCAGAAGGTCAAGTTTCATGCCGGCTATGTTGCCAAACGTCGGTGTAGTCGGGCACCCGTATCGAATCGTGCATGCGGACGCCCTTGGTGTTCAACTTCGCCATCGCACGGGTGAGCGACGCGGGCAGCAGCGAGACCAGCTGGACGGCCTGGGTCATTGCCCATGCCGCGGCGCGGGAGCCGGGAACGAGACTTTTGGCGGCCCCGCGCGCAAAGGCGCGACTGCGAAGCACCGGCTGCCTCATTTCTCGCTCGTAGGCTGCGAACGCCGCCGCGTAATCGCCACGTGCGCGGGCCAGTTCGCCGGCCAACACGTACGCGCCCACGACCGCGAGGCTGGTACTGCCACCCACCGCGGGCCCGGGGCAGTACCCGGCGTCGCCGACCAGGGTGACCCGTCCGCTCGACCAGGTGTCGAGTTGCAACTGGGTGATCGAGTCGAAGTAGAACGACGGCGTCCGGTCGATCTCGTCGAGCCACCGGTCCACCTCTGGATCCATCCCAGTGAACACGTCGCGGAGCAACTCCTTCTGCCGCAGGACATCTCGGTGGTGGTACTGAAGTTCGTCCTTGCTGCGGAACATGAACAATACACGCGCGTCGTCCAGGTGCTCTGCGCTGTAGATTCCCGCGAGGCGGCCGGCGCCGAAGTGAACGACCATCTCGCCGTCGAACGAGATTGCTTTCGGCGCCGACACGACCGCCAGGTACCCCCCGATGAACCGGCTGAGTCCGGCCTCGTCGCCGAAGATCAGGCGCCGAACGTTGGAGTGCAGCCCGTCGGCGCCGACCACGATGTCAAACCTGCGGGCTGCCGCGTGTTCGAATGTCACCTCGCCGTCTGGGGAGATGGCTGTGATCGAGTCGCCGAACAGATACTCGACGTCTTGGCGGCCGGCTTCGTAGTAGACCTCGCTGAGGTCGTCGCGCATGATCTCGACGTGCCGATCAGACGCGGCGCCGATGATCTTGGTGAGATCGATCCGCGCCGGTCGGCGCCCTTTGCGGTACAGCATCAGCGTGTCTGTTCCGGTGGCGAGCGCCTCGATGCGGGGCAGGACGCCCATCTTCGCCGAGATCTCCATTGACGGCCGGAACAAGTCGACGGCGTGGCCACCGGTCTTGCGCAACGTCGGGGCGCGCTCGACCACGGTCACCTCGAAATCGCACCGGGTGAGCCAGTAGGCCAACACCGGTCCGGCGATGCTGGCACCAGAGATGAGAATCCGCATCGCGCACCTCCCGCGGCTTACTTAACGATCAGTAAGCCTAGCAGAATCCACTTACCTATCGGTAAGTCAGATACGCTGGCAAAGTGAGCAGGCCCCGCTCAGACACCCGCGAGCGCATCCAGGACGTCGCCCGTGCACTCTTCAAGCAGCAGGGCGTCCAGCGCACCAGCCTGCAGGACATCGCTGACAAGCTCGGAATCACCAAGCCGGCGTTGTACTACCACTTCACGTCTCGTGAGGACCTTGTCCGCAGCATCGTGCAGCCGTTGATCGACGAAGGGGAGCGGTTCATCGCAAACCACGAAAGCTCGCGCGATGCGACCCCGCGTGAATTGCTGGAGGGATACTTCGACTTTCATTTTGAACACCGCGGCGATCTGGTGTTGGTGGTGACCGAGTTGACCACGCTGGCCGATCTCGGCTTGATCGACCAACTGCTTGCCTGGCGTGACCGGCTGGCAAAGCTGACTTTCGGTTCGCATCCGACGCTAGAGCAGTCAACACGCGCGGTGCTCGCCTTCGGCGGTCTGCAAGACTGCTGCCTGCAATTTCCCGATACGCCCTACCACGAGTTACGGCGCGCGGTCGTCGACGGAGCACTGGCCGCACTGGGGATCGGGCAATCATCGCCGGGCTAGAGTCCCAAGCTATGCGCTTCGGACTCTTCATTCCGCAAGGTTGGCGGCTGGATCTAGTCGGGCTTGACACCGCTGAGCATTGGGCGGTGATGCGCGACCTTGCCGCCCACGCCGACGACGGCGGGTGGGACTCGTTGTGGGTCTACGACCACTTCCACACCGTGCCGATGCCGACCGCCGAAGCCACCCACGAGGCGTGGTCGCTGATGTCGGCCTACGCGGCGACCACGTCGCGGATCAAGCTGGGCCAGATGTGCACGGCGATGAGCTACCGCAATCCCGTGTATCTGGCCAAAGTCGCGGCCACCGCCGACATCATCTCGGGTGGCCGCATCCAGATGGGTATCGGCGGCGGCTGGTACGAACACGAGTGGCGGGCTTACGGTTACGGCTTTCCGCCGGCGGGGGTGCGGTTGGCTCGGTTGGACGAAGGCGTGCAGGTCATGCGCGACGCCTGGCGCGACGGCAAGGTCAGCTTCGACGGTAAGCATTACCAGGTCGACGGCGCGATCGTGGCCCCGAAGCCCTTGCAGGACAGCGGGATTCCGCTGTGGATCGCTGGCGGGGGTGAGAAGGTCACCTTGCGCATCGCCGCGAAATACGCGCAGTACACCAACTTCACTCCCGAGCCTGCCGGATTTGTCCGTAAGTCCGAAGTGCTTGCGGGGCATTGCCGCGACGTGGGTACCGACTTCGACGCGATCGTGCGTTCAGTCAATGTCAACGCCATCATCGGTACCTCGGAGGCCGACGTCAAAGACCGGCTGCAGCGTATCCGCGACCGGATGGTGGGCTACATACCGGAATCCGCGGCCGACGCGATGATCGGCGGCACCACCGGACCCGAGTCGGCAACCGGTACTGCGGAACAGGTAATTGAGCGTCTGCAACAGCTGCGCGGCTTCGGCTGCGAGTACGTGATTTGTTATTTCCCGGAGGCCGCCTATGACCGCTCCAGCATCGAGCGGTTCGAGCAAGAAGTGATTCCCGCGTTGAGCTAGACCGTCCTAGATATCGGTGGTGGTGTACCTCGTCTTCAGCGCCGGCGCGGCCAGCAGCGGGGGGAGCTGCGTCAGCTTGCCCTCGTTGGCGCGAAATCTGCGGTAGGCCTCGTCGTGCTCGACCGAATCCCAAAGCTCGTAGATGATCCAGTGCGCTTCGTCGTCCTCGTCGACGAGCACGTCAGTGCGCAAGTTTCCGTCGAACGCCCGGGTGTCTTGCAGCGCCCGGCCCATGAGTTCGCGCCCCGCGGGCACCTCGTCGGGCTTGAACCTGAGTTCAAGTAGCACTGTGACGGCCATAGTCGTCCTCCTCGTATTGTCACTTCGCGCTGGTCTCCGCGAGCACACTGTTGAACCTACGGTCGACCCAATTGGCGAAATTGGGGGCCCCGGGGATCTGGTCGGCGGTGGCGAAAAGGCTCGCGAGCCTTTGCTCGGCGGCCACCACCTTGTTATCGAGGGGGATCGGCAGCCGCAAGGTCCGGCTCTGTGCGAGCCTGACGACCTTGATGGCCAGGCCGATGGCGCTGGCGTATTTCGTGGCCCACTCCGAAGGATCGGCTTGCGCCATATCGCGATCTCAGATGACCCAGCAATCGGCCTGGCCGTTGGCGAATGCTGACAGCGCATCGCCGGGCTGCAGGAAGATCAGTTTCACATTGCCCACCGAGTTGAAGAGTTTGGCTCCGTGTGAAGGGAAAACGGCAGGTCGGCAGTTGCCTCGGACAGCGGCGAGAACGTGGTTTCCGTATTTATCGAACGCTGTTGTACCTTTTAGTGAGCGCATTACCGTCGGCCGACGACCAAAGGATCGCTCGATGCAGAAAGCTCTTGCCCCCGACATCTCAACCTGGCCCAACGAGAGCCCGCAGCTGATCGGCAGCCGATGCGGCGACTGTGGTGCCACCACCTTCCCAGTGCAGCAGCGGTGTCCGCGCTGCAGTGGCGGCGAGATGACTGAGTTGTTGTTGCCGCGCAGCGGAACTTTGGTGGCGTGGACCACCCAGGGTTTTCCGCCCGGAGCTCCCTACGCCGGCCCGACCGGTGACGATTTCGTCCCGTTCGGTGTGGGCCTGGTCCAGCTCGGCGACGTGATCCGGGTCGAGGGCCGGCTGACCGAGAACGACCCAGCCAAGCTCAAGTTCGGCCAGCAGGTCGAGCTCACGATGGTGCCGTTTACCACCGACGCTGACGGCAACGAGATTGTCACGTTCGCGTTCCAGCCGGTTTAGAGGAGGAGCCACGACATGAGTGACACGAGTAACGAAGTGGCCATCATTGGCGTGGGCCTGCATCCATTCGGCAGGTTCGAGAAGACCGCGATGCAGATGGGCGCCGAGGCCATCCAATTCGCGTTGACCGACGCCGGTGTGGGCTGGAAGGACATCCAGTTCGGCTTCGGCGGCAGCCACGAGGTGTCCAACCCCGATGCGGTGACCCGCCTGGTCGGGCTGACCGGCATCACCTTCACCAACGTGTTCAACGCCTGTGCCACCGCGGCGAGCGCCATTCAGCAGACCGCCGACACCATCCGATTGGGCAAGTACGACATCGGCATCGCCATCGGCTTAGACAAGCATCCCCGCGGCGCCTTCACCGACGACCCGGCCAAGCTGGCGCTGCCGCAGTGGTATGCGCAGAACGGGCAGTTCGTCACAACCAAATTCTTCGGCATGAAGGCCAACAAGTACCTACACGACAACAACATCTCCCAGGCCACTCTGGCCAAGGTGGCCGCCAAGAACTTCCGCAACGGCGCACTGAATCCAAATGCGTTTCGCCGCAAACCAATTCCTGAAGACCAGATCCTCAACTCGACGGTGCTGAACTACCCGCTGACGCAGTACATGTTCTGCGCCCCCGACGAGGGTGCCGCAGCGGTGGTGATGTGCCGAGCAGACATAGCGCACAAGTTCACCGACAAACCGGTCTACGTGCGAGCCACCGAGATCCGCACCCGCCGTTACGGCGCATACGAGGTGCACGCCACCTTCGCGCCGTTGGACGAGGATGTGTCGCCCACGGTGTACGCGGCCAAGGCCGCCTACGAGGCGGCCGGCATCGGGCCGGACGACGTTGACATCGCACAGCTGCAGGACACCGACGCCGGCGCCGAGGTCATCCACATGGCCGAGACGGGTCTGTGCGCCGACGGCGAGCAGGAGAAGCTGATAGCCGACGGGGCCACCGAGATCCACGGCTCGATTCCGGTCAACACCGACGGCGGGCTGATCGCCAACGGCGAACCGATCGGCGCATCCGGGCTACGGCAGGTGCACGAGCTGGTGCGCCAACTGCGCGGCGAGGCGGGCGAGCGTCAGGTGCCCGGCAATCCACGCGTCGGCCTGGCTCAGGTATACGGCGCACCCGGTACGTCGTCGGCGACCATCCTGTCGCTCTAGATCGCCGGGCCCAGCAGGTCGTCAGCGTCGCGGATGACATAGCCGTAACCCTGCTCGGCCAGAAACCGTTGCCGGTGCGCGGCGTACTCGGCATCTTGGCTGTCGCGGGCCACCACCGAATAGAACACCGCCCCACCGCCCTCGGCCTTGGGTCGCAGCAACCGGCCCAGCCGCTGTGCCTCCTCCTGTCGTGAGCCGAATGTTCCCGAAACCTGCACCGCCACTGCGGCTTCCGGTAGATCGATGGAGAAATTGGCTACCTTGGACACTACCAGCGTGCCTATCTCACCACGGCGGAAGGCGTCGAACAGTGCCTCGCGCTCCACGGTCTTGGTTGACCCCTGGATCACCGGGGCATCGAGCACAACGCCGAGCTCATCGAGCTGATCCAGGTAGGCGCCGATCACCAGCGTCTGCTCGCCGGGGTGGCGACTCAGGATCGACTTGACCACTGCGATCTTCGAATGGGCCGTCGAGCAGACCCGATAGCGCTCTTCGGGTTCGGCGGTGGCATACCTCATCCGCTCGCTGTCGGTCAGCGTGACCCGTACCTCGACGCACTCCGCCGGCGCGATCCAGCCTTGTGCCTCAATGTCTTTCCACGGCGCGTCATAGCGTTTCGGGCCGATCAGCGAGAACACGTCGCCCTCCCGGCCGTCCTCGCGGATCAGTGTCGCCGTCAACCCCAGCCGCCGCCGAGACTGCAGATCAGCTGTCATCCGGAACACCGGCGCCGGTAGCAGGTGCACCTCGTCGTAGACGATCAACCCCCAGTCGCGGCTGTCGAACAGCTCCAGGTGGCGGTACTCGCCCTTGGTGCGACGGGTGATCACTTGATAGGTGGCGATGGTGACCGGCCGGATTTCCTTGCGCTCCCCGGAGTATTCGCCGATCTCCTCGTCGGTCAGCGAGGTGCGGGCGATCAGTTCGCGTTTCCACTGCCGGCCGGCGACGGTGTTGGTCACCAGAATAAGCGTTGTCGCACTGGCTTTCGCCATGGCTGCCGCGCCTACAAGTGTCTTACCCGCCCCACACGGCAGGACTACTACGCCCGATCCGCCCGCCCAGAACGACTCGGCGGCCATCTCCTGGTAGTCGCGCAGATGCCAGCCGTCCTGCTTGAGGCTGATCGGGTGCGCCTCGCCGTCGACATATCCGGCCAGATCCTCGGCGGGCCAGCCGATCTTGAGCAGCATCTGTTTGACCCGGCCCCGCTCACTGGGGTGCACGACGACGGTGTCGTCGTCGATCCGCGCGCCCAGCATCGGTGCGATCTTCTTGTGACGCAACACTTCTTCGAGCACCGCGCGGTCCAGACTGACCAGCGTCAGGCCGTGGGCCGGGTTCTTGACCAACTGCAGCCGCCCGTAGCGGGCCATGGTGTCGACGATGTCGACGAGCAGCGGCTGCGGGACGGCGTAGCGTGAGTAGCTGACCAGCACGTCGACTACCTGCTCGGCGTCGTGGCCCGCGGCACGCGCGTTCCACAGCGCCAGCGGGGTGATGCGGTAGGTGTGCACATGCTCGGGAGCGCGCTCGAGCTCGGCGAACGGCGCGATCGCCGCGCGCGCCGAACCGGCCAGCTCATGGTCAATCTCGAGCAGCACTGTCTTGTCGGACTGCACGATCAACGGCCCGTCAGTCATAGAACTCCATTATCCGTCGTCGGCCGACATCACCGAGGTGATGCGGTGGATGGCGAACTCACGTGCGCGCCCGGAGGCGGAATCGAACGCCACCAGCTGCCCGCCGGCCACCGTGATCGGCGAGACCACCCGCTGAGTGGCTACGCCGGCCGCGTCGACATAGTTGATTACCACGGTGTCCTGCCGCCGGGCGGCACTCTGCAGCAGCGACATGGCCACCGCCGCGTCAACCCGGACACTGCCGAACGGTGCGGTGGTCACCTTGCGGAGGACCGCGACGAGCGCGCTCAGGCTTTCGCCGCTCGGGCGGGGTATGGGTCGGTGCGGGCGACGGCGCTGTGGCGCGGGTACCCGGGCGCCGCGAGCCCGGATGTCGACGATGTTGCCGGTGGAGTCCTCGGCGGCCGGGGCGAAACCGGCGTCCCGCAAGGCCGCTAGTACTTCGCTGATCGGCGCCTGGGAGATCGCCACCGTCGGCGCCAGCACACGCATGCCCAGCGCTTGGGCCTCGGTGGAGGCCACCGCCTGGGTGAGCAGCGCCGGGTCTTCGCATCGCACGAATGATGCGGCGAGACCGATCCTCAGTTGCCCGTGCCGGCGCGCGACGTCATCGATCAGGTAGGTAAGACCTTGTGGCACAGATGTTTTGGAGTGCTTCTCGAACAGCGAGTGCAACGCGTCGGCGGTCTTGCCGATATCCAACGCATGCCGGATGGATTGTTCGCTGACGCGGTACACCATCGCCGTGCCCGCAGACTCGACGGTCGCCACCGCCGCCAGTTCCTCGGCGAGATGGCGTTCGAGCGGCCCGGGAACCACGACGGTCAGGTCGGCCTGCACCAGGAAGTGGTCGATCGGCGCAGGCAAGACACGTGCCATCGCGTCGGCGACGCCGGCGTCCCCATCTTTTGCGCCGTCGACCAACGCGCGGCCGGGCGTGCTGATCGCTCCGCGGCCCACCAGGCCGACCAGGTGTGCCTCTTCCAACAGGTCCGCCACCGGCGCCGGCTGTAACCGTTTAGTCCAGCGCGGCCGTCGCCAGATCAGCGCCGCCGACGCCGTGTTCTTGTCCACACCCGCACCGGCGGGCAGTTCGGCCAGCATGTTCAGCAGCAGCCGGCGGTCCAGCGGGGCCGCCGTCGAGTACAGCGAATCCGACAGCGCGGCATAGGGTTTAGCGTCAGGTCCGCGGGATCCGATCAACGCCGGACGGGCCGGCAGATCGAGCCAGGTACTGGCCAGCAGATACCAGCGCTCGGCGGGGGACGCCTCGGCGAACCGATCGGCGGCCACCGTTGGCGCCCAGTAGGGCGCCTCACCGCTGGGTGGTTGTGGATCGGGTAGGCCGCTGGCGATCAGGCCCGCCGCGGCGGCCAGCTCGAGGATCAAACCCAGCCGGGCCTCGTCGATGCCGGTCACTTTCGCCAGCCGCCTGACCTCACGTACTCCTAAGCCGCCGCTGCGCAGCTCGGAAATCGGTGCGGCGCCGAGTGCTTCGAGCAGCACATCGAGTTCGCGCAGCAAGTCGATGACCGCGCCGGCGGCCGCGGCGTCGGCGTCGGCCGACTTAGCGGTGGCGACCACCGGGTCCGGCGCGGCCAGCTGCACCGGCCCAGGCTCGTCGCCGCGCAGCACCTGCCCGACGTGGCGCGGCAGGATCACCGTGTCGGCGTCGATTCGCCGCAGTAGTCCCATTGCGAGCAGTTGTGGCACCGGGCGATTCGCGGGAGCCCCGGGTGCGGCATCGCGGGTGCGCCCTAGCGGTGATCCTTCCAGCAGCTTGTCCAGCAGTTCCCGCTGTGGGTCGTCGAGGCCGTCGATCAGCTCGGCAATCTGCTCGCCGCTCTGCGAGGCGTCTTCCAGGGTCACTTGCCCCGGATGCCAGGGCAGCCCGGCACCGGCATCGGGGGCCGCTCGTAGTTCGGTGTCACCCCAAACCAGGGCGCGCTCTTTGAGGTCGTCGAGGGCGTCGAGCACGTCGGCTTCGGGCGCGCGACCGTCGATTAATGCGAGCAACTTGGCCAAGGACACCGGCTCGGTTTCAGCGTGCAGGACCAGGAGCGCGTCGATCACCGCCAGCCGCAGGAAGTCCAGTTCGTCGCTGGCAGCCTTGACCGACTGCCGGGCCTGGGCGCGGGCGGCAAGGGCCGCGATGCTGCCCGGCGGTGGCTGGGCAAGGTCGGGCCGCAGCTCCAGCAGACGGATCAGCCGCTCGTCGGGCAAGTCGGCCAGCCAGGACCCCAGCGAGATGCCCGGGGTGTGTTCGGTCATTGCTGACCAGCGTAAAGCAGCCGGAAGAGTGGGCCTTCCGAGGCGACGGCGAGTAAGCGGGGCTTACGAGTGAGGAGCCGAGCAATCAGCCTTCCGAGGCGACGGCGAGTAAGACCTGTCAGAATGAGACGCGTGGCTGACAACGCTGGCAAAAAGGCGCCGAAGACTCGTTACGTCGACAACGGATGGCCGACGACCAACCCGGACGACCACGCGGTGAGCGAATTGGCAACCGACCGGGTCGGCGCGTTGTCTCCCTACGGCGACTTGGTCTTCCCGCTACCCGCCGACGAGCTGCCGTACCTGCATCCCGTCACCGAGATCAACCGCTAGGCGGCCGTTGCCCGGCGCTGCGGCGCCGACACGGGGATCGCCTCAGGCGAGCGAGGACAAAGCCGGGTTACCGCTCACGTTCTGCGACTGGATAGCTTTGAGCAGGTCTTTGACGTAGCTCGGGTCCAGGTTTTGCGGCGGCGCGACGGGCAGCCCTTTTGACGTGTCGGGCAGGTTCGCCGGATCGAGCATGGGCGCGAGCTGCGGCGGCACCTGAAGGTCGTGTATCGCCGAGCCCGCGGCGGCCGGATCGGTGGGCAGCCAGGGAACCGTCGGCAGGCCCGGGGTCGGGTCGTCGGCGAAGGTCCAACGCGCGACGGCCGTGGCTCGGTCGACATCCAACGGTTCATCCGCGGGAGGGGCCGGCGGTGCTGGCGGTGCTGGATCCTCGGCCGGTGGCGGGGCGTCTGCCGGCGGTAGGGCGTCGACGGCGGCTGGCTCGGCTGGTGCCGGTTCGGCCGGTGGCGGGGCGTCTGCCGGCGGTAGGGCGTCGATGGCGGCTGGCTCGGCTGGTGCCGGTTCGGCCGGCGGTGCGGGGTCGGCAGGCGGCGGCGGAGGTGCGTCAAAGGCGGCCGTCTCGGCAGGAACAGGCGGGGCCGGCGGCGGAGGCAGCTCCGGCGGTGCGGGGTCAGCGGGCGGAGGCGGTGGGGGAGCGTCGAACGCAGCCAGCTCGGCTGGTGGTGGCGGCGGTGGTGCGTCCGGTGCATGTGCGTCGGCGACGACGTTGCGCGGCGTCGCGGCCCCGAGGCCACGGCCGCATACCGGCCAGGCGCCGCGGCCCTGGGTGGCCAGCACCCGCTCGGCGACGGCGATCTGCTGTGCGCGAGTGGCCTGGTTCGCGGAAGCGGCGAATTCGCCGCCACCGTGAGAAGCCCAGGTGCCCTGGGTGAACTGCAGTCCACCGTGGTAACCGTTGCCGGTGTTGATGGCCCAGTTGCCGCCCGACTCGCATCCAGCGACGCGATCCCATTCGGCGTCGGTAGCTGCGGCAGCGTGGCCCGTGAATGCGATCCCACCGCCACCGATCACAGCTCCGGTGAATGCGAGTTTGGCGACGCTGATGTTCGAAGTGGTGGGCTTACGATGCCGTCCGCTCATACGCCGAAGACGTCCTCTCTTGATGCGCCCACGAGGTCAGCTGTCGGGTTCGGGCTGGAGAGGTTGCCCGGCCACTTCGAATCCACAGATCCGGCGATGGCTTCACCCCAAGGAGCCGCGGACGGCCCCGGTCCGATTTCGGCGGACCAATGGGTCCCCCGCCTCCATCCACAGGTTGGTTGTGTCCCCGCCTATCGGATGGAGCTCGGCGCTATAGGCGGGAAGGCCCGCCGCTCAGGAAGACTCGGCAAGCCCGCGGACGACGGTAGCGGGTGATCGCAGCAGAGTCATTTTTTGTCGGATCCGGCGTTTCGTTTTCCGCGAATGTGGAAAACACCAGGAAGGTTCGCCGTTCGTGCAGGTCGCCGGCTCCGATATCGAGTCGTTGCCGCCCTGTAATCAATCCGTTATGTGACCGAACTCACATCGAATTAGCCGCCGAGGGACGCCTCACAGATGGGCGTGGGGCTGGAGTGAAAGCGCCAAAGGCGGTTGGCTCACGCCGGGCGCACCCAGCGCGGGTCAGCGATAAAGCGGCAGCGATCCGGCTTGGTGTGGCTGACCGACGGGAACTATTTCTTTGCCCAGCGGCACCAGGGATACGGGGATTAGTTTGAGATTGGCCAGTGCCAGCGGAATACCGATGATTGTCAGCGCCATCGCCACCGCGCTCAACAAGTGCCCGATCGCGAGCCAGACCCCGCACAAGACCAGCCAGATGATGTTCCCGATCAGCGCGCCGGTACCGGCGCCGGGCTTGTCGATGATCGTCCGCCCGAACGGCCACAGCGCATAGGATGCGATGCGCAACGCCGCGAATCCGAAGGGGATGGTGACGATGAGCAGGAAGCAGACAATCGCGGCCAGTAGATAGCCGAGAGCCAACCAGAGGCCGCCGAAAATCAACCAGATGACGTTCAGGACCAGGCGCATTGTCTCCTCCAGCGGTAGTGCCAGAGTACCGGGAAACAGGGTGCTCGGCTGGCAGCCTTCCGAGTAGGATCGGTCGTCATCGCGTCCTGCGCAGGCGGGACGCTTCATTGTTTGCCCACATCTAGTTATCCGTCAGACAAGCAGGTGAGACCGGTGCCGACTGGCAAGGTGAAGTGGTACGACGCCGCGAAGGGATTCGGCTTCTTATCCCAGGAGGACGGCGAGGACGTCTACGTCCGCTCCTCGGCGTTGCCCGCGGGGGTCGAGGGCCTCAAGGCGGGGCAGCGCGTTGAATTCGGCGTTGCTTCCGGACGCCGCGGACCCCAGGCATTGAGTCTCAAACTGATTGACCCCCCGCCCAGCCTGACCCGCCCGCGCAGGGAGAGCCCGGCCGAACACAAACACAGCCCAGATGAGCTACACGGCATGGTCGAGGACATGATCACGTTGCTGGAGAGCACCGTCCAGCCCGAACTGCGGAAAGGTCGCTACCCGGACCGCAAAACCGCTCGCAGGGTCTCCGAGGTGGTCAAAGCCGTGGCCCAAGAGCTCGACGCCTAGCTCGGCCTGCTTGACCCGCCAAATATCGGCGTCGGCAGTTGTGCGCTAGTTGCCCAAACGCCTGTACCAGAGAGCCCGGCGGGGAACACTGGTCACCGAAGCTCCATAGGAGTCGCTTCGAGTGAGGGAAGTCTGATGGCACAGCAGGCGCAGGTCAGCGAGGAACAAGCGAGAGCCGTAGCTGAGGAATCTCGCGAGAGTGGTTGGGATAAACCATCCTTGGCCAAGGAACTTTTCCTCGGCCGATTTCCGCTTGAGCTCATTCACCCGTTCCCCAGACCCACTGACGAAGACGCCGCTCGTACCGAGAAATTCCTGGCCCAGCTGCGGGAATTCCTCGACACGATCGACGGCAGCGTCATCGAGCGCGACGCGCAGATACCCGACGAATATGTCAAAGGCCTTGCCGAACTCGGTTGCTTCGGCATGAAAATCCCGTCCGAGTACGGTGGCCTGAACATGTCGCAGGTCGCCTATAACCGTGCACTAGAGATGGTTTCGACCGTGCACGCCAGTCTCGGCGCGCTGCTCTCGGCGCATCAGTCGATCGGGGTACCGGAGCCGTTGAAGCTAGCCGGAACTCCAGAGCAGAAGCGCAGGTTTTTGCCGCGCTGTGCTGCCGGTGCGATATCGGCTTTTTTACTGACCGAGCCTGATGTGGGTTCCGACCCGGCACGGTTGGCCTCGACGGCTACTCCCGTCGACGGCGGAGCGGCCTATGAACTGGATGGCGTGAAGTTGTGGACGACCAATGGCGTGGTCGCGGATCTGCTGGTGGTGATGGCCCGCGTGCCCAAGGGTGACGGGCACCGCGGCGGGATCAGCGCGTTCGTCGTCGAGGCCAATTCACCTGGCATCACCGTGGAACGGCGCAACAAGTTCATGGGGCTGCGCGGGATCGAAAACGGCGTCACCAGGATGCATCGCGTCCGGGTTCCGGCGGAAAACTTGATAGGCCGGGAAGGCGACGGTCTGAAGATCGCGCTGACCACACTGAACGCCGGACGGCTGTCGATTCCTGCGATAGCGGCCGGCTCGGCCAAGTGGTCGCTGAAGATCGCCCGCGAGTGGTCGTGCGAGCGGGTGCAGTGGGGCAAACCGGTCGGCGAACACGCGGCCGTCGCAGAAAAGATTTCGTTTATCGCCGCAACCAGCTATGCGCTCGAATCGGTACTTGAGCTGTCCGGTCAGATGGCTGATGAGGGCCGCAACGACATCCGGATCGAGGCTGCGCTGGCCAAGCTGTGGTCAAGCGAGATGGCCTGCCTGATCGCCGACGAACTGTTGCAAATCCGCGGCGGCCGCGGCTATGAGACCGCCGAGTCGCTCGCCGCCCGCGGTGAGCGCGCGGTGCCGGTGGAACAGGTGGTCCGCGACCTGAGGATCAACCGCATCTTCGAAGGCTCCAGCGAGATCATGCGGCTGCTGATCGCCCGTGAGGCGGTCGACGCCCACCTGACTGCGGCCGGCGATCTCGCGAATCCCAAAGCCGATGTTCGGCAGAAGGCCAAGGCAGCGGTTGGCGCGAGCGGCTTTTACGCAAAGTGGTTGCCGCAACTCGTTTTCGGTGAGGGGCAGCGGCCGACGGCGTATCGCGAGTTCGGCCGATTGGCAACGCATTTGCGATTTGTCGAACGCTCTGCGCGCAAGCTGGCCCGTAACACCTTCTACGGAATGGCGCGCTGGCAAGCGGCACTGGAGCAAAAGCAGGGATTCCTCTTCCGGGTGGTGGACATCGGCGCGGAACTGTTCGCGATGTCGGCGGCGTGCGTCCGGGCCGAGGCCCAGCTAGGTGCAGATCGGGTCCAGGGCGAGCAGGCATACGAGCTGGCCGACGCGTTCTGCCAGCAGGCCACCCTGCGGGTCGAGGCGCTGTTTAACGCCTTGTGGACCAACACCGACAGCACCGACGCTGCGCTGGCCCGCAACGTGCTGAAGGGTCGCTACACCTGGCTCGAAGACGGGATCGTCGATCAGTCCGAGGGCACCGGACCGTGGATCGCAGAGTGGGAAGTTGGTGCGTCCACCGAGGCCGATTTGGCCCGGCGGTTCTTGACCCTCGCCGAGCCCTGACCGAGGCAACCATGGCTTCTTATGTCGCGGAGGCCGGCGAGTTCACCCGCGACACCAACTACATCGCGACCCGTATCACCGCCGACGGCCGCGACGGCTATCCGGTAGAGCCGGGCCGGTATCGACTGATCGTTGCCCGCGCCTGCCCATGGGCCAACCGCGCGATCATTGTTCGACGGTTGCTGGGACTGGAAAGCGTTATCTCCATTGGTTTTTGCGGCCCGACCCATGACAAGCGCAGTTGGACCTTCGACCTCGACCCGGGTGGCGTCGACCCGGTGTTGAAGATCCCCCGGCTGCAGGACGCGTATTTCAAACGCTTTCCCGACTATCCGAAAGGCATCACCGTCCCGGCAATCGTCGACGTGCCGACCGGCGCTGTGGTCACTAACGATTTCGCGCAGCTGACGCTGGACTTGTCCACGGAATGGACTGCTTACCAACGTGATGGCGCTCCGCAGCTATACCCCGAGTCGCTGCGCGCCGAGATCGACGAGGTCAACAAAAGGGTCTACACCGAAATCAACAACGGTGTTTACCGGTGTGGCTTCGCCGGTTCGCAGCAGGCTTACGACGGGGCCTACGATCGGTTGTTCACGGCGTTGGACTGGGTCAGCGATCGACTGGAAAGCCAGCGGTATCTGGTGGGCGAGACGATCACCGAAGCCGATGTCCGGTTGTTCACCACCTTGGCCCGCTTCGACCCGGTTTACCACGGGCACTTCAAGTGCAATCGAAGCAAACTTTCCGAGATGCCGGTGCTGTGGGCCTACGCGCGTGACCTTTTCCAGACGCGGGGTTTCGGGGATACCGTCGACTTCGTCCAGATCAAGCAGCACTACTACATCGTGCACGCCGACATCAACCCGACCCGTATCGTCCCAAAGGGCCCGGAGCTGGCCAACTGGCTGACGCCGCACGGCCGGGAAGCATTGGGCGGCAAGCCCTTCGGTGACGGCACCCCGCCGGGACCGCCGCTTGCCGGCGAACAAGTGCCCGACGGCCACGGCGCTTAGCCCCACACGGTTCGCACCGACCATTCCGCATGGGGCACACCGTGCAGTTGGCCGGCCTGGTCGATGACGACGGTCATCAACTGCACGGCTATTCCCGTGAGCCGCCCGTGGCGTGGGTCAACGGTTGGGATGGTGACCGCCAGGCGGCTGCCCGGCCGGTAGAAGGTCGTCGTGGGGTTGACCGCATCCTCATAGACCCGCAACAGCCACCAGGGAGCCCGGCCAATCGCCGGCGGCACCGAAAGCTGCACCGGATCCCGAGCATTCACCCGCAGCTCACCCTGCGCCTCCGGGGTTTGGCAGTCGTTGGGGTCGAGCACTTTGCAGTATCGGTAGGGACCCACCCGGGTCAGTTGACCGTGGGAATAGGCGCTGATCTCGGGGTGTAACGGACTGCGCCCGCGGGCGAGCGTCCAGGCGCCGACTCCCGCAGCCGCGCATGCCAGCAGCACCAAAACCGCGAGCAGCCCGGCGGCACCGAACCTCGCCGTCGGCTTCACTCCCACGAGACCGCCGCGGCGTCGTGACCGCTGGGGCCACCCTCCTGCTCGACCATCACCGGCCGATTGCCACCCAGACCCGGGATCAACGAGTCACCGTGGAAGCTGACCACCGTCTGGGCCAGACCCAGGATCAGCACAGCCGCAACGACGCTGAAGCCGACCCACAGATCGGTGTAGAGCAACACGCCCAGCGCGCCGCCAAGAACCCATGCGAGTTGCAGCGTCGATTCCGACCGCCCGAACGCCGACGCGCGTGATTCCTCGGGCAAGTCATCCTGCAACGATGCGTCCAGTGCGGCCTTGGCGATTGCGCTCGACCCTGACGTGATCAGTGTTGCGATCGCGGCAGCCAGCAGATTGCCGGCCACCGCCGCCGCCACCGCCGCCACGGTTACTGCCAGAGTGCAGCGCACGACGAGCACCGCGGGCCTGCCCAGCCGCAGCCGTGCGCTGGCGAAATTGCCCGCGAAATTACCGGTGGCGGCCGCGGCGCCGATCAGTCCCAGCATGCCGAGCTGCACCCATCCACTGGCGTCACGGGCTTTGGCGACAAAGGCCGGATACAAAAACAGGAATCCGACCATGACCTTAATGGTGGAGTTGCCCCACAACGAAGTGATGATGTTGCGGCCCAACGGTCGTCGAAGCGCCCCGCTGAACTCCCGGGACCAGCTTCGGCCCGGCGGGCGACTGCGATAGCTCAGCGTGGTCGGAACCTCACCCTCGGTCACCTCGACCCAGCGTGGAATTCGCATGGACAGCAAGGCGCCCGCAACCGTCACGGCAATGACGACGAATAACGCGCCGGGCGAATGGAACAGGCGGGTCAAGACGTACTCGATGCCGCTGGCGATGGCACCGCCGATGATGGTGCCGCCCAGCAGCCCGAACATGGTCAGCCGGGAATTGACCCGCACCAGGTCGATCGTCGGCGGCATCACCCGTGGCGTCACCGCGCTGCGCAGCACGCTGAACGACTTGGACAGCACCATCATGGCCAGCGCGCACGGATACAACACCCACGACGGGAAACTTCCGGTGGCGCCGTCGTAGTTGCTGATCAGCAACACCGCCAACCCCGTGCGCAGCGCGAACGATGCCGCCAGCGCGATTCGTCGGCCGTGCTGCAGCCGGTCCAGCGCTGGACCGATCAGCGGCGCGACAACCGCGAACGGCGCGATCGTGATCAGCAGGTACAACGCCACCCTGTCCTTGCTTTCCCCGGTGGCCGCGGCGAAGAACAGGGTGTTGGCCAGGGCCACAGCCATCGCGGCATCGGTCGCGAAATTGGCCACCACCGGCCAGGTCAGCGCTGTCAGCCCCGACTTGTCGGCGCCGTCGGCGGTGGCGGCGCGCTGCACCAACCCGTACATCCGCGAACCCATCTCGCGGCTGCGCTGCGCTGCGGCGCGGGTGACCGTGACCCGCTCGCCGCCTCCGCCGACACGCGGGGGCTCGCTGCGACGGTCCGGCTCGGGCTCGTGGTTCAACGGCGGCAGATAGCGATTGGCGCTGGGCATCGCCGGGGGACGGCGCGGCCGGCGATAGTCCGGTTCGTCGGCCGGGTAGTTGGCCATGCCCGGGTGCTCGGCCGCAGATCCGCTGCGAGTGCGGCGGGCGCCAGATGTTCGGCCCGTATCCGGGTGGTTGCGCCGCCGTCCAGCCATGCCTCAATTCTCACAGATACCGGCCCGTGCGATGGGCAGGCAACCGGTGTGGCCGGACCCCGCGGCTCTGCGGCAGAATTGAGCGCGTATGGAAATAGCGGACAACGTGACCCGACCGACTCCTGAGTCGGCCGCGGCGACCACCGATGAGTGGTCGCCTGAGTTGGCGACCCTGCTCACCGACGCCGTCGAGCCCGCGCGGGCAGCGATTATCGAGTTCAGCGGCGCCGACACCGTGGGCGACTACCTCGGCGTCGGCTACGAAGATCCCACCAGCGCCACCCACCGATTCCTGGCGCATATGCCCGGCTATCAGGGCTGGCAGTGGGCCGTCGTCGTCGCCGCTTACCCGGGCGCTGACCACGCAACGATCAGCGAGGTCGTGCTGGTGCCCGGGCCGACGTCGCTGTTGGCACCGGACTGGGTGCCCTGGGATCAGCGGATCCGGCCGGGCGATCTGAGCCCGGGCGACCAACTGGCGCCGCTGCCGGACGATCCACGCCTGGTGCCCGGTTACCTGGCCTCCGGTGACCCGCAGGTTGACGAGATCGCTCTCGAGATCGGTTTGGGACGGCGCCGGGTGCTGAGTGCCTGGGGTCGCTCGGATGCCGCTCAACGCTGGCACGACGGCGACTATGGTCCGTCGTCGCAGATGGCGCAATCCACCAAACGCGTATGCCGCGATTGCGGCTTCTTCCTACCGCTTGCCGGATCGCTGGGCGCGATGTTCGGGATATGCGGCAACGAGTTGTCCGCCGACGGGCATGTCGTCGACTTCGAATACGGCTGCGGTGCGCATTCCGACACCCCGGCTCCCGCGGGCAGCGGCTCGCCGATGTATGACCCGTACGACGACGGGGTGCTCGACGTCAGCGAGAAACCGGCCGAGGACGGCTAGCTGTTCTCCGCCGCGGCTTTGATCTTGGCCAGCGAGGCGTTCATGCCGTCGACAAGTTCCCGCTCGAAGTTCGCGGTCCCGCCGAAGAGAGCGTTCACCGTCATGCTCGACAGCGGCTTCACCCCGTTCTCGGCGTGCCGGCTCTCGATCACTCGGGTGCCCTCGGGGATCGGCTGCAACTCGTAGCTCCAGATCGTGTTGTTGGTGTTGACCCGGAATGCCAACTTCTGGTCCGGGATCACCTCGAGGACGGTGGATGTCGTCGGCCAGAACAGACGGTTGCGGCGGTTGAGGTTGATGGTGCGGGTGCCGTGGCGAAGCGGACCGAATGCCCGCATCAGTCGACACTGCGGGCTCCACTGCGGCATGCGGCGGAAATCGCTAACGAGCGACCAGACTTTCGAGACGGGTGCCTTGATATCGACCTGTGCTTGCAACAGCGGCGCTGCCATTGGATGCATACCTCCTAGCTCGGGCCATCATTTCCGGTCGGGATCGTGCTGGTAATTCAATCCGGTCTGTGCACCACGCGCGCCACGGCGGGCGGCGTCACGCTGCCACAGGAAGATACTGGTGCCCAGCACCCCGACTCCTAGCCCGGCCAGTGTCAGCGGTCGCCACGTCTCGAGGCCTGGCACAACGAACGCGGCCACGGCGGCAACCAGCCAGGCCAGTGCTCCGATGGCGATGACCGGCCATACCTCCAGCAGCGCAGCGGGCAGCATCGGCGGATCGAGGCTTTTGCCAGGCTCGATAGACATCAAGATAAAGATAGCTTGGCGAGCCCGGACTCGGTCATTCGTTGTCGACGATTGGGCGTTCTGTCGTAACCTTCGCGCTGTGATGGAGGGCGACAGCCGATTGGCCAGCGACCTGTCGTTGGCGGTAATGCGGCTGTCCCGGCAGCTGCGGTTTCGGCGGCCGCAGTCCCCGGTGTCGTTGTCGCAGCTGTCGGCGCTGGCGACATTGGCCAACTACGGCCCGATGACGCCGGGTGCGCTGGCTATCAGGGAACGGGTTCGCCCGCCGTCGATGACGCGGGTAATCGCCTCGTTGGCCGATTTGGGTTTTGTGGACCGTGTTGCGCACCCCGACGACGGCCGGCAGGTCTTGGTCTCGGTCTCCGATGCTGGTGCTGAACTGCTGGAGGCCGAACGCCGCGCCAGCCAGGAGTGGCTGGCGCAACGGCTGGATACCCTCGGCGGCGCCCAGCGGGATACCCTGCGCGAGGCCGCCGACCTGATCTTGGCTCTTGTCGATGAAAGCCCTTGACCCCGCACGGTTTTGACCCCACCAGTGACACCGATGGTGTGGTCGTCAGCGATATCATTGATCCCGGCGACGCGCGGCTGGACTACTTTCGCGATTTGAACAGCATCGACCGTAGGCCCGACCTGCCGAGCGGGAAGGGCCTGGTGATTGCCGAGGGTGTGCTGGTCGTGCAGCGCATGCTGGTCTCGCCGTTCGCGCCGCTGGCTTTCCTCGGCACCGATCGCAGGCTCGCCGAGCTCAAGGCCGATCTGGCCGGCAGCTCCGCGCCCTACTATCGGGTATCCGCCGAGGTGATGGCCCAGGTGGTCGGCTTTCATCTCAACCGCGGGGTGCTGGCCGCCGCGCGCCGGGAGCCCGAGCGCAGCCTCGCACAGGTCGTCGCGGGCACCCGGACCGTCGCGGTGCTCGAGGGCGTCAACGACCACGAGAACCTGGGCGCCATCTTCCGCAACGCCGCGGGGCTCAACGTCGACGCGGTGGTGTTCGGCAGCGGCTGCGCTGATCCGCTGTACCGCCGCGCGGTGCGCGTCTCCATGGGTCACGCCCTACTGGTGCCGTATGCGCGGGCGACCAACTGGCCGGCCGATTTGAAGACGTTGCAGCAGATGGGTTTTCGGTTGCTGGCGATGACGCCCAATCCCGATGCCGCGTCCTTGCCGGAGGCAATGACGGCGGTGCAGGACGAGCGGGTGGCGGTGCTGGTCGGCGCCGAGGGGCCGGGCTTGAGCCGTGCCGTGCTGCAGGTCAGCGATCTGCGGGTACGGATCCCGATGTCACGCGGCACCGACTCGCTCAACGTCGCCACCGCGGCGGCGCTGGCTTTCTACGAGCGGGCTAGGCTCGGCTCGTGACCGACGAATCCACCCCGTGGGCAACGGGTTTGACGGTGGCCGGATTTGTCGCCGCGGTCACCGGGGTCGCAGTCGTGGTGCTCAGTCTCGGGCTGATCCGGGTGCATCCGTTGTTGGCCGTCGGGCTTAATGTCGTCGCGGCCGGCGGGTTGGCGCCGACGCTATGGGGGTGGCGGCATACCGCGGTACTGCGCTGGTTGGTGCTGGGCGTCGGAGTGGGTGTGACAGCTGCCTGGCTGACCCTGGTCTCGATGCAGCTGTTCAGCTAGCGCTGCCCGCCGGAACGAACACCCAGCAACACGTCTTCCCACGCCGGCACCGGTGGCTTGCCGCGCCGGCTGCGCGTCGGCTCGCTCTTGGCTTCGACGGTCGGGCGTTCCACCGGCGCGGGTGCCGGCTCGTCGAAGTCGATTTGGGCGACCGGGGCGACGGGCCGCAGTGGACGGTCGAAGCTGGGGTCGATCAGTTCACTGGCCGTGTCGTCGACGGCGGTGACCGTCCCGCCGTGCGCGCCCGGGCAGAAGCGGAAATGCGCGAGGTTGTCGGAACGACCTGCCTTCCAGCCCAGCTGGACCGTCCACCGGCCATCCTCGTTGCGCCAGGCGTCCCACGTCGTGCTGTCCGGGTTGAGGCCACGCGCCAGCAGCGACGACGTGACGGTCTCCAGCAGCGTCAGCACCGCGGGGCCGTCGGCCAGAACGGGATGGGCGGCCGTTGCCAGCTCGGCAGCGCGCGAGCGCTCCAACAGCACCGGGTGGGCGAACCGCTGAACCCGCTCGATGTCCACCTCGGCGGCGGCCGCCACCTGCTCGACGGATGCGCCCGCGCGGATGCGAGCCTGAATTTCCTTGGGACGCAGCATGCTGGTGACCTCGATGTCGATATGGGTTTGACCCATCCGGGTCCCGTCGCCGCGGGCCGCCGCCCTCAGCCGGTCGTCGACTCGGATCTTGAACTTGTCGCCGGGGTCCCCGTTGTCTTTCGTGCTCTCGCAGATGATGTGTTTGCCATCGACATCGAGTCCGACGATCGTGAGTTCCCGCATGTGTCTCCTCGCAGGCTCCTCGCAGACCAGCGCGCCAGGCCTGTCAGCTGCGGACTCTAGTGCAGACAGCGGCCGTAACCGCGCTGACACGCGGGGGCCACCTGGGCCTCTTTTCAGGAGCGAGCTAAAGCCGCTCCACCACCCAGTCGATGCACTCGGTGAGCGCGCTGACGTCGTCAGGCTCGACGGCGGGGAACATCGCCACCCGCAACTGGTTGCGACCGAGTTTGCGGTACGGCTCGGTGTCGACGATGCCGTTGGCGCGCAGCACCTTGGCCACCGCCGCGGCGTCGACGTCATCGTTGAAGTCGATCGTGCCCACAACCTGGGAGCGAAGTCGTGCCTCAGCCACGAATGGCGTCGTGTATGGCCGGTCCTGCGCCCAGCTGTACAACCGCTGCGACGAATCCGCGGTGCGCTTGACCGCCCAGTCCAGCCCGCCGTTGCCCAACAGCCAGTCGATCTGTTCGGCCAGCAGCACCAGCGTCCCGATGGCCGGAGTGTTGTAGGTCTGGTTCTTCAGGCTGTTCTCTACCGCGATCGGCAGCGACAAAAAGTCCGGCACCCATCGCCCGGACGCGGCGATCGCCTCGATCCGACCGAGCGCCGCGGGGCTCAAGATCGCCAGCCACAGCCCGCCGTCGCTGGCGAAGTTCTTCTGCGGCGCGAAGTAGTAGGCATCGGTGTCGGCGACGTCGACCGGGAGGCCGCCGGCGCCGGAGGTGGCATCGATGACGATCAGCGCATCGCCGGAGCCGTCGGGCCGTGTGACTGGCACCGCGACCCCCGTCGAGGTCTCGTTGTGCGCCCACGCGATCACGTCGACCGACGGGTCGGTCTGTGGCTCGGGCGCGCTGCCGGGATCAGCCTTGACGATGATCGGCTCCCCGATGAACGGATTCTTGGCAACCGCGGCGGCGAACTTCGAGCTGAACTCGCCGTAGCTCAGGTGCAACGACCGCTTGTCGATCAGCCCGAACGCAGCGGCATCCCAGAACGCGGTTGCCCCGCCGTTGCCCAGCACGACTTCGTAGCCGTCGGGCACCGAGAAGTAGTGCCGCAAGCCGTCGCGTACCCGGCCCACCAGATCTTTCACCGGCGCTTGCCGGTGCGAGGTGCCGAAAAGCGCTGCGGCGCTGGTGGAGAGAGCTTGCAATTGCTCGGGTCGGACCTTCGACGGGCCGGAGCCGAAGCGGCCGTCACCGGGTTTGATGTTGTCAGGGATCGTGAGCTGGTCAGCCATGATCACCAGGCTAGTGAACCGGCCGAGCCGGACGATCACGCGGTCCGGCGATGCTGGTCAGACGCGATCTGATGCGACGTAAGTCACAGTGCACACATGTTCACGGATGGGCCACAGCGGCTATCAAGGGTCTAGAAAGTTTGCGATACCTACGGTACTGTCTTTGGACATAGCGCGTCCAAATGTAAACCTCATTGGGGAGGCTGTAATGGCCCAGGCTGGAACGGCCCAAAAGCAGGCACGGACGAAGATGGTGCGGCGTTGGCGCCGCAACATGGATGTCCAGGACGACACGAAGTACGTTGAGATGCTGACCACACTGTCCGAGGGGTCGGTGCGGCGCAATTTCAACCCGTACACCGACATCGACTGGAATTCACCCGAGTTCGCGGTCACCGACAACGATCCGCGCTGGAAGCTGCCCGAGACCGACCCGCTGGGTCGGCACCCCTGGTACCAGGCGCAGTCCGAAGAACGTCAGATCCAGATCGGCATGTGGCGTCAGGCGAACGTCGCCAAGGTCGGTCTGCACTTCGAGTCCATCCTGATTCGCGGCCTGATGGAGTATGCGTTCTGGGTGCCCAACGGGTCGCCGGAGTACCGCTACTGCCTGCACGAAGCCGTCGAAGAGTGCAACCACACCATGATGTTCCAGGAGATGGTGAACCACATCGGCGCCGACGTGCCCGGCATGCCCCGCATGCTCAAGTGGATTCAGCCGTTTATTCCGCTGGTGGCCGGACCGCTGCCGATCCCGTTCTGGTTCGGCATCCTCGCCGGTGAAGAGCCCATCGACCACACCCAGAAGAACGTGCTGCGCGAGGGCAAGGAGCTGCACCCGATCATGGAGCGGGTGATGGCCATCCACGTGGCCGAGGAGGCCCGCCACATCTCGTTCGCGCACGAGTACCTGCGTAAGCGGGTGCCGCACCTGCCGCGCCGCAAGCGGTTCTGGCTGTCGCTGTATGTGCCCGTCACCATGCGCATCCTGTGCTCGGCGATCGTGGTTCCGCCGAAGGCGTTCTGGCAGGAGTTCGACATCCCGCGCCAGGTCCGCAAAGCGGTGTTCTTCGGTTCGCCGGAGTCGCGTCAAATGCTGCGTGACATGTTCGGCGACGTCCGGATGCTCTGCCACGACACCGGTCTGATGAACCCGCT
>NZ_DASPSP010000275.1:0-9440 GCF_035623875.1 Mycobacterium sp.
TTGACCAGCTCCTGGTCGGTCGCCCTTGCCGTGCAGGCGATGAAGCGTGATCAGATCGACCGAGAGCCCCGCCTCCTGCTCGGGGGAGCGGTCACGGGTCTGATGTTCATGGTGTCCAAGTCGGCCGAGTACTTCCAGAAGTTCGCCCACGGCATCACCCCGGGCACCAACCCCTTCTACATGTGGTACTTCACGCTGACCGGTATCCACCTCGCACACGTTGTGGCAGGTACCAGCCTGCTCACCTATTTGTGGGTCAGGTCGCGACGCGGCACCTACGACCACTTGCACAGGGCCGTGCCGGAAAGCGTGGCCTCATTCTGGCACCTGGTCGACCTGTTGTGGGTCGTGCTGTTCCCCTTGCTCTACCTCATGAAGGCGGTCTGATGTCGGTATTGCGTGAGCGGGTCACCTGGGTGTGGTTGGGGCTGATGGCTTTAACCTGCATTACGACGTGGGGACTATCCAAGGATCTGTTCAGTCCCGCCGTTGCGGTGGTCGGGATCTTTTCGATCGCCGCCGTGAAAGTCAGGTACGTGATGCTGGACTTCATGGAGCTGCGCCAGGCACCGCTCCCGGTGCGCGCGGCCTTCGAGGCCTGGCCCGCGGTGGTAGCAGCGGTGATCCTGGGCTTTTGGCTCGCAACGCCAGTCATCATGTGAGGAGGGCCAGGCAATGCCGAGTCAGCGAAGTCTGCGTGAACGGGCGCCGGCCCGATCTAAGGGCACGAGTGCTCCGGATAGCCCCAGTGACGCCGACGTTCGCCGTGGGGTCGCGGAACTCGCGGCCCGTCTAGGCGATCGGCTGCCCGAGTTGGTGTCGGCGATCTCGGCGTCGCTTCGCGATGACATCCCCGAGCTACGCGATGAAGCACAGATCCCGCTGCTAAATGCGGGCATCGAGGGCAACGTGACGACTGCTCTGTACGCGTTGGGCCACGACACGCCGGTCGAATGCGTCCGGGCGCCAACGGCGGCGCTTGAGCAAGCGCGTCGAATCGCCCAGCAGGGGCTTCCGGTAAATGTTCTGGTCCGCATTTATAGATTGGGGCAGCGTAGTTTTACGCATCTGGCACTCAGCGAGCTGCAGCGGATCGACGTCTCGCCGCATGCACGAGTCACCATTGTGGAGAGGATGACCGAGACGCTGTTCGCGTATGTCGACTGGATGTCTCAACAGGTCGTCGAGGTGTACGAAGAGGAACGCGAGCGGTGGCTGGAAACCCGAAATAGCCTGCGCGCCTTGCGTGTTCGAGAAGTGCTGGCCGGGCGTCAGTCGGTCGATATCGATTCGGCTATCACCGCGATTCGTTATCCGCTGAGATCGCATCATGTCGCGCTGGTTGTGTGGTATCCGGCTGCCACTGGTGAGGCGGATGAATTGGCCCGAATGCAGCGGTTTGTGCGAGAACTGGGAGTAGCAGTGCAGGCCAGCGCGGCTCCGTTGTTCATCGCCACCGATCGCTCGACCGGGTGGGCATGGCTACCCTTCCAGGTCGCCCCTGACGGGATTGCTGCATGGGTACGGACGTTTTCGTTACAACACGAGGATTCGCCGAGCGTCGCGATCGGTTCGCCGGCCGCTGGCCTCAAAGGGTTTCGCCGATCGCA
The DNA here is from genome assembly GCF_035623875.1 of Mycobacterium sp. Classification (GTDB taxonomy): domain Bacteria; phylum Actinomycetota; class Actinomycetes; order Mycobacteriales; family Mycobacteriaceae; genus Mycobacterium. The sequence goes on from NZ_DASPSP010000275.1 coordinate 1,611, forward strand.
TGCTCAAGCAGACGCGGTCCGAGGGGTTGTCCTAGCGCGCAACGACGCAAAGCCGACTGTCGCGGCTGATAGTGATCCTGGGCTCGCGGCCGCAGCGCTCGTATCCGAAAACCTCGAAAGAACCCGTGTTTGGGTCGCCGAGGTACTGGGCGGCTTGGCCGCCGACACCGACAACGATGCGCGGCTGCGGGAAACATTGCGAGTGTTTCTCAACGGCGGTTCGAGTTACAAGCTTGCGGCCGATGAACTGACACTGCATTTCAATACCGTTAAGTACCGAGTGGGGCGCGCGTTGGCAAGGCGGGGTAGACCGATCGCCGACACCCGGTTCGACGTCGAACTGGCCTTGTTGCTCTGTCATTGGTACGGCAACGCGCTTCTACCTCCGCCCAAGCCTTGAAGGCTATCGACTTGGTCGGTGAGCAAGGTGAGATCTTGGATGCCGTGGCTTTGGCGGATGGGGCGCTACCCACCAACGTCTGTCTTTGCCCGGACTCCGCCGACCAAACTTCTCGTCACCGCGTCTTTCCACCAGGCGTTGCTGAAAGTCCAGTTGCCTCAACATAACGATCACCATGAGTGACAGCCGACGCCGAGTGGTCGTAGTGGGGGCCGCATCGGGAATCGGTGCAGGCACCACCGCTCATTTCCACGTTCGCGGCGACCATTTTCTGGCTGTCGATCGGCGCCAGCACAGCACCCCCGCTTCGGAATACGCCGACTGCGATCTATCGAAGCCGGAAGAAATCGCCAGTCTCGTCAGCCGGATCGGTACGGGCTGGGACGTCCTCGCGCATGTCGCAGGAGTGCCTGGGACCGCACCGGCGGTGGACGTGCTCAAGATCAACTACCTCGGCATGCGGTTGATGATCGAGCAGATGTTGCCGGTGATGGAGCCCGGCGGCGCCATCGTCACAGTCGGTTCGACGGCCGCCCTCGGCTGGGAACAACGCATCAACGCGATGGCGGCGGCACCTGTTCGGGAGCGACCCGACTCTGCGAATGACTGGCCCGGGCAGGCCAGTTCTGGCGCGCACGGGCCGCCCGCCGGGCGGGCTGGCTGCCGATACTTTCAGACAGGTAGCGAAACTGCGGAGGCGTTCATGCACATCACTGTGGACTACGACCTGTGCGAGGGCCACGGACAGTGCCTGCTGGCAGCACCGGATGTGTTCGATATCCCCGACGGTGCCGAGCAGGTGGAGGTGTTGACGCCGGATCCGCCGGAAGCTGACCGAAACTTGATTATTCGAGCGGCCGCAATGTGCCCCGCCCAGGCGATCCGAATCCTCAACTGAGCCCGTCGGCGTCGGCGAGATGGTCGAGCAGCCCGTAGCGGCCGGCCATCGTGGCGGCGGCGATCCGGGTGCTGACGCCGAGTTTGTGCAGCAGCGCGGCGACCATCCTTTTGGCGGTACGCTCCGAAACCAGCATGCGCCGGGCGATGTCTACGGTCTCCATGCCGGTAGCCACCAGCGTCCAGAGTTGAAGATCCTGCGCGCTGAGATTTTCCAGCAGCGCCGCCGGCGGCTTGCGCGTGTTTCGCAGTAGGGCGTCGAGCAGGGCTCCGTCGATGACCCGCAAACCTTCGGCGATCGTCCACAGCGGGCCGGCAAGCGCTTCGGGTCGAGCGGTCTTTGGGAGGAATCCGTCGGCACCGGCGCGCAGTGCCTCCTCGGCTAACCCGAGATCGTCGGTCCCCGACAGCGCCAGGATCCGAGTTTTGGGGTGGCGCGCCTTGATCTGACGGATGGCAGCCACTCCGCCGAGCGGTGGCATGGACAGGTCGATGATCGCGACATCGGCACTGCACCGGGCAACCAGGTTTGCGGCCTCTTCGACGTAGGTCGTTTGGCCGCCGACGGTAAACAACTCGCCCCATTCGCGCGTGAGCAGCAAGGCCAGGCCCTGCGCGAAGAGCTCGTGGTCATCGACGATCACGACGACGTGTGGCGAGCGGGTCATTGCCGCGATGCTAGCCCGAACCCTATGGTCAGCCGGGTGAGACTGCTGAATCAACTCAGGAATGGAGTGGACTTCGGGGGCGAGGACTACGGGCTGGCCCGCATCGTCGTCGCGGTCCGGGTCGCCGTGGTGATCTCAATCGGAGTGCTGCTGGGGATCGGACCGGACGGGGTGCGCCAGCAGGTCGTGGCGACGATCGCGGTGTTGGCTGCCGCGATGGTGTACTCCGCGGTGCTGCTTGCCAATCCGCATCTGGAGGTTCGGCGCACCCGCTACTCCTGGGTTGTCACCGGCTTCGACTCGGCGTTCACGCTGGGGCTCATCGCGCTAACCGGTGGGCTGTACAGCCCTGTTGTCTCAGTGCTGGTGTTGGTCGTGATTGCCTCGGCGGCTCGGCTGTCGTTTATCGAGACCTTGATGTTGGCCGTGTTGCTGGGCATCGGGTATGTCGTTGTGGCGCTGCGACCTGCGCCTGCGGCGGCGGTGGCGCTCGCGCCGATGTTGCAGAGTGGTTGGGCGGCGCTGTACCTGCTCTTCGCCGCCATTCTCACCGCAGGCCTGTCGACAATCGCCGAACGTGAACACCGATCCAGAGTCAGGGCGCTGGTGGAGGCCGAAACCGAACACGCCGCCGCTGAGGAGGAACGCGATTTGCGGGCACGGCTGTTGCGGTCTTACCAGTCGCAACAGGACGGATTGCAGGTGCTGGTGCACGAATTCCGCACGCCCATAGCCTCATTGGAGGCGTTGACGGATGCGCTGGCGTCGGCGCGTCCTATGTCGGAGTCCGACCGCGACACCAGCCTTCAGTTGGCGGCTCGTCATGTCCACCATTTGGGCGACATGCTCGATGCGCTGTCGGATGTGGCGCTGAGCCGCCGCCCGACGTTCTCGGCGGGTCGCGTCCGCCGCGTCGACGTCACCGAACTGATCACCGCGGCCGCCGACGCGATCGGCCTGACGCCACCGCGGCTGCGACTGGCCGTCAGCGGCGATGTTGGCGAGGTGGCGGTGAACGCCCAGGGGCTGCGACGGGTGCTGACCAATCTTTTGGAGAATGCGTCCCGACACGGCCGGGATGCCCCCATTGAAGTCACTTACACGCGTCGCGGTGACGATCTCGTCATCGGTGTCCTTGACCGCGGTCCCGGTATCCCTCCCGAAAGCCTCGGCGAGCTGACCACTAAGTACGTCAGCGTCGGCGGCCAACGTGGCACGGCCGGGCTGGGCTTGTGGATCGTGCAGCAGATCATCGAGGCGATGGGCGGCCGTGTCGACTTCGCCGCACGTGATGGCGGCGGGCTTGTCGTGACCCTTCGCGCTCCCATCGGCTGATTCCGAGGCCTTGACGCTGGCCCGCGTAGGCCAGAGATTGGCACGCGCGTCGGTGCGTTCCCGTGGTCGTGGTGGCCAGCATTGAACCAAAGCCGCGTCACGCACCCCACAACGACGTGCCCGCGGCGGTGAGAGAGGGACCACCATGACCGCAAACGTCGTCGCAACCACCCACAAGGACATCGACCTGAGCGCGCGCTCGTTCTGGGCCAAACCCCACGACGAACGCGATGAGGCGTTCGCCGTCCTGCGCCGTGAGGACCCGGTGTCGTGGAGCCGCCCGGCCGAATCCGATCTGCTGCCACCCGAACTCAACACGAAAGGGTTTTGGTCGCTGACCAAGCACGAGGACATTCGGATGGCCAGCCGGCACACCGAGATCTTCTCGTCCGCACAAGGCATCACGATGGAGGACTTCGCCCCCGAGATGCGTGAGGTCGCGCAATCGTTCATTGCGATGGACGCTCCACGGCACACTCAACTGCGCGGTATCACTTTGGATGCGTTCAAGCCGAAGAACATGCGTCGGCTGGAGGGCTGGATCCGTGGGCACGCCCGTGATCTGGTCGGCGAGATGGCCCACCTGGGCGAGGGCGATTTCGTGGAACTGGTGTCGGTGAAGCTGCCCTCACGGATCTTCGGCAGCTTCTTCGGCCTGCCGCCGGGTGAGGTGCATGAAAAGACGATCAACGCTGCCCAGCGGCTGCTTGGCTGGACAGATCCGGAAATCTGCGCCGGCCGAACCGGTTTGGAACTGTTCGCCGGTGCGGTGATGGACCTGCACGAGACCGCCGAGCTGTTGATTCCGCAGCGTCGCGCCAACCCCGGCGACGACTTGCTGACTTGGATGGTGCAAGCCGAGTTCGACGGCAAGAAGATGACCGACGACGAGCTCAAGGCGTTCTTCGTGCTGCTGGCCGTTGCCGCCAACGACACCACCAGGCACGCTTCGGCACACGCGATCTACACCTTCTCCAGGTTCCCCGACCAGCGGGCGCTGCTTGTGGAAGACGTTGCCGGGCGGGTGGATACGGCGGTCGAGGAGGTGCTGCGTTGGGCGTCGCCGTTGCTGCACATGCGCCGCACCGCCATCCAAGATGTCACTGTGCGGGGTTCGGAGATCAAGGCGGGCGACAAGGTCGTGCTGTGGTACATCTCGGGCAACCGCGACGAAGATGTCTTCGAGAACCCATTCAGGTTCAATATCTTGCGAAACCCGAACCCGCACATCGCGTTCGGCGGCGGCGGCCCGCACTTCTGCCTCGGTGCGGCGCTGGCGCGCACCATGCTGCGCTCGCTGCTGACCGAGGTGTATACCCGTATCCCCGATATCTCGGCTCCCGAGCCCAACTTCCAAGTCGCCAACTTCATCAACGGCATCAACAGCCTGCCGGCGACCTGGACCCCCGAACGACACTGACGTGAGGAACATTCGATGAAAACCAAAGCTGCGGTGCTGTGGGGCCTGCACCAGCAATGGGAAGTCGAAGAGGTCGACCTCGACGGCCCCAAAGAGAACGAGGTGCTGGTCAAAGTGGCTGCCGCAGGCCTGTGTCACTCCGACGATCACCTCATCACCGGTGACATGCCGATGCAATTGCCGGTGGTCGGCGGGCACGACCGCACGATCCTGTCTTCGACCTCGGCGCTGACCGCGTGTCGATGGTGGTGGGGGCGCCGGGAGCGCGGCTAAAACGCCGCCGCCCCGTCGGCGTGGTAGCGGCTGACCAACTGGTGTACCCAGTACCGAGAGAGCCCGTAGTCGCGGGCGACCTCGCTTTTGCTACGCCCTTCCAGCACGACGGCCGTGATGACCAGCTGCGCCTTCGACATGGCTGACCTCCCGCAACAACAGAGGTGTCAACTATGTCGCGAGACATCTGTCAACCATGTCGTGGAATCAGACACTGTCAGCCCGACCAAGGAAAGTGGCGTTGACCTGCGCAAACGTCGTTCGAACGATCGAGTCGACTGTTCGAACAGCGAGCGATTTGTCACAGATTGGCACCAGCCGCGAGAAACTCGTTGCGAAAGATTGTTCGGCCGAGGCAGCGTGCTGGGCGGCAGCGCCTGGCCCCAGTCCTGGAGGTTGGGTGGCCCGATTTCGGGCGGGTAGATCGCTCCTTAGCTTCGATACCTCGACGGTGGCGGTCGGACATCGAAGCTTTCGAGCAGCACGCGGAGCACGATCTTTGCTTTTAACCGAGCGAGCGCGGGCGGCGGGGAGTCAGTCGCCTGACATCAGCTCGGCTTTGATTGCGGCCAAGTCGGCCTTGTCCTTTTCGTCCAGCTGGGGATACGCCGGCGCCAGCTCCTTCATCGCCTCCAGGATGATCGAGAAGGTCGAGATGTGGGAGAACCACTTGTGGTTGGCGGGGACCACATGCCATGGGGCGTAGCCGGTGCTCGTGTGGGTCAACATCTCTGAAAACGCTTCTTGGTACTTGTCCCAGTACTCCCGCTCCTTCATGTCGGCGGCCGAGACCTTCCAGTTCTTGTCTTCGTCGTCGATGCGTTCGAGGAACCGCTTCTTTTGTTCAGCGCGCGATAGGTGCAGGAAGATCTTGATGATCAACGTGCTGTTCTCGCTGAGATACCGTTCCCAGTCGTTGATTTGGCGGTAACGCTGATGCCAGATGTGCTTGGAAGTGAGATCGGCGCTGCGCGGCCACAGCAGCTCGGGGTGCACACGGGTGACGGTCACGTTCTCGTAGTGAGAGCGGTTGAACACCGCAATCCGGCCTAGTTCCGGGACAACGAGTTGGTGGCGCCACAGGTAGTCGTGTGAGCGCTCCTTGGTGCTGGGCGCTTTGAAGCTGTAGACGTCCACACCTTCCGGGTTCACCCCGGACATGACGTGTTTGATGGTCCCGTCCTTGCCCGCGGCATCGATCGCCTGCAGGACGAGGAGAAGGGCATGATCGGCTTGGGCATAGAACTTGTCCTGTAACGCGAACAGCTCCTGCTTGGCTTGTTCGAGCGCGATCTCGGCGCCCTGCTTGCCGAGGTGGTGGTCGGCACGGCCCGGATCAAAGTTGTGCTCGAGATCGACCGTAGTGCCGGGCTTGACCCGACACGCCGCAGCCAATTTGCGATAGTCGATCGATATCCCCGAAGAGTTGTCGGACACGATGCCTCCAAGCGCATGCCTGATTGGTGACGGATATCGCGACGATAGTTGCCTGGAACCCTGCGCCACGACGGCAATTCACCGGTTCTCACCAATTCCTAGGGCGGTGTCGAAGTCGTGGCCGATGACGCACTGCTAAAGACGCAGGGCCCGGGCTGTCGCGGTAGCCACGTCACCTCGCAGACTCGAGATCGGTGGACTGCCTCGCAGATGGATTGAGTTCGCGAGCAGAATCACGTAGGTACCTGAGCCTGGGTCCAGCCAAACCGACGTTCCGGTAAAGCCGGTGGCGCCAAAGCTACCGATGGGAAAGATCAGGCCTCGCACGGAATAGACCGTATCGATATCCCAGCCGAAGCCGAACAGGTTTTGTCCCTTGATCGCCGGATAGTTCGGGGCGAGCAGCGGATCTGTTGTGTTTGGCGTCTTCGCGATGGCTTTCCGGGCGGCATCGTTTGCCGCTTCGGCCTGTCCAACGGTATGTCCGGGTTGCTGAGGGGTCGTCATCAACTCCAGCGTCGCTTGCTTCAGCGGAAACTTGCTCGGGCGATCCGCAAGCCGATCAAGCAGGGCCTGCGCATAGCTGCTGACATCGTGCGCCGTGGAGAACACACCGGCATGCCCGGCCACCCCACCCATCCGGCGCGCCGTCGGATCATGCACGGTGCCCCGAAGCAGATAGCCGAAATCGGGATTCTGGCCCGGATCGGCGTTGCTTTGGTCATCAATTGCGGTTGGTGCGATGCGCGCCAACACACTGGTGCTCCAGGTACCTGCAGGACAGGCCACCCGCATGCGCCCCTTGGGCGCGGGAGCCCAGGCAATCGCAGCTCCGCGCATCGCGTGCGGACCGCATGCTTTGGCCGGCGGAAGATAGCGGGTCTCTTGCATACCAAGCGGCGCAAACACATTCTGCTGAACGTAAACGTCTTCTGCTTCACCGGTGAGTTTCTCGATCAGCGCGCCAAGCAGAATGTAGTTGATGTCGGAGTAGCGGAAAACCGCACCGGGACCCGACTGCAGCGGCGTGGTAAGCGCACGACGAATGCCCTCTGCTTTATCGGCTGCGTCCAGTCCCCACGGATCGTGCAGATTGACGTCGTCCGGTTCGCCTGACGTGTGCGTCAGCAACATCCGAACCGTCACCTTTGCGCGAAGTAGATCGTTCGCAGCGTTGAAGGCAGGCAAATACTTCTGCACGGGATCGTCGAACGCAACCTTGCCTTGTTCGTAAAGCTGCATGACGGCAGTCGCCGTCGCGAGACACTTCGTCAACGACGCCACGTCGAAGATGGTGTCCTCGGTCATCGGCTCCGCACGTGCGGGCGATCCATCGAGCCCCGGTTCGCTGGCAAGCTTGCGCGAACCATAAGCCCGATGGAAGACGATCCTGCCGCCAT
>NZ_DASPSP010000320.1:0-3640 GCF_035623875.1 Mycobacterium sp.
GACCAATAGCGCCGAGAATCGTTCAGCGGTAAGCACATGCACTCAGCTGTCAGCCGCGGGCGTCCAGATGCGGGTGGACTCGGAGCGGCCGCGCAGCACGGTGTCACCCTGTGCGATCCAAAGCCGGCGCTCAGCCGGGTCGGCGCGGTCTATCGCAGCGGCTGAACACACAATCCGCCGGTCCAACGCTTTTGCGAAATCTGCCAGCCGCGCAGCCTCGTTCACTGCATCGCCGACGACGGTGTATTCATAGCGGTTTTCGGCGCCGATGTTTCCGGCGAATACCGGCCCCGCCGAGACGCCTATCCCGAAGTCGACGACGGGTAGCCGACGCAGCTGGCTGCGCAGGCTACGCGCGGTGGCCAACGCCGCCGACACGGCTCCATCTGCGGGCAACGGCGCCCCGAAGACCGCCAGCGCGGCATCTCCTTGGAACTTGTTGATCAAGCCATGCCGCTCGTCGACGGCGCTGACGACGATGCGGAAGAAGTCGTTGAGTACCTCGGCGACCTCTTGCGGCGACCGGCTGGCCGCCAACGTGGTCGACCCCACCAGGTCGATGAAAAGGATTGCCGCCTCTCGTACATCGCCGGACAGCGAAGTGCCCTCTTCGACGGCGCGTCGGGCCACATCCGCCCCGACGTGACGGCCGAACAGGTCCCGTAACCGGTCGCGTTCGGCGATCCCAGCAACCATCCGGTTGAATCCGCTTTGCAGACGCCCGATTTCAGAACGCTCGTAGACTCCGACGAAGGTGTCGATACGGCCCTGCTGGACCTGCGCCATCGCGTCGACGACCTCTCGAACCGGGTCCGAAATCGACCGGGATGTCAGGATCATTATTGGAAGCCCCAGTAACACCGCGGCCAGCGTTACCACCAGAATGGGCATCTCCACCGATGCCGTCCTGTGAATAATCCAACCATTCGAACGAATGACGATCAGAGTGACGATCGCCGCGCAGGGTAGCCCACAACCCAATAACCACATGCCCACGAGTCGAGTGAGCACGCGTGGTGCTATCACGACACCTTCAGAGCCCTGGGTCGCGGCGACGAAGATTGGCCGAAGAGAGCGCTGGACGAGCAGAAGGCTTAGCCCCGCCGCCGCACTGCCGCCGAGCACGACCGCCATCAGGGTTGCGGCCGCGAGCGTCACACCGCCGTCAAGGTTTGGCGCGAGGAAAATCACGCCACTTGCGGCCCAGGTTGCCGCCAGGATCAGCGATTGTCGCTTGACGAGCCCCGTCGCCGTGCGTCGTTCATCCGGATTGGGTTGCCGGCCCTGAACAAACCACCGCAGTACCGGAGCGAGGCTCATGGCACCACCGACCGCGACGGCAGCGGCTCCCAACAGAACAAGGATCGCCGCAATTATCATGTTCTTTACGCCGAAGTAGGCATACGGTCCGCTCGTTGTTTGGCCGTGTAGCGGTATCACGATCGCGGCGGCATCGCCAACCGCCAGCAGGTGGGCGAACGCCAGGCCAGCCGAATATTGAATCGACAACCTGCGCGCGCTCGTTGGCTGCTCCTGTGCACGCCCACGCGCCTTGGTCACGGGAACAAGGTAGCCGAGTCCCCGGCGAGGAGGCGGGCAATCACATCTGACCTACCCGGCGGGATACCCCACGGACTTGATCTCGGTGTACTGGTCGAATCCGGCGACGCCGTTCTGGCGTCCGACCCCGCTGTATTTGTATCCGCCGAACGGCGTGTCAGCGCCGTACGGAGCGCCGCCGTTGACGCCGATGAAGCCGGCCCGGATCCGGCGGGCCACGGCCAGCGAATGCTCCAGCGAGCCGGACATCACGTTGCCGGCCAGCCCGTATGGGCTGTCGTTGGCGATTCGGATGGCGTCCTCCTCGTCGTCGAACGGGATGACGGACAGCACCGGGCCGAAGATCTCCTCCTGGGCGATCGTCATGGAGTTGTCGACGTCGACGAAAAGCGTTGGCCTGACGTAGAACCCCTTGTCGAAGCCGGTGGGCGCATCGGGCCCACCGACCAGCGCCGTGGCACCTTCTTCGACGCCCTTGCTGATGTAGCCCAGCACCCGCTTGCGCTGTTTATCCGAGATCACCGGGCCGCATAGGGTTCCGGGGTCTTGGGGGTCTCCCGGCATGACGTTCTCGTAGATGCTCTTGAGGATCGCCACACCCTCGTCGTAGCGCGACCGCGGCAGCAGCATCCGGGTGGGGTTGGCACAGCCCTGGCCGGCGTGCATGCACGGCGCGATTCCGATCGCACATGCCAACCCGAAATCGGCGTCCTCGAGCACGATGGTGGCCGACTTGCCGCCGAGCTCCAGGAACAGCCGCTTCATTGTCGCGGCGCCCTTTTCCATGATTCGCTTGCCGACCGCAGTAGAGCCGGTGAACGAGATCAGGTCGACTTTCGGCGACAGGGTGAGTTCCTCACCCACCAGGTGATCCGACGCGGTGACGACGTTGACGACGCCCGCCGGGATGTCAGTCTTCTCGGCGATCAGCCGGCCCAGACGGGTGGCATTGAACGGGGTGTCCGGCGCCGCCTTGAGTACCACTGTGTTGCCGGTACCCAGCGCCTGGCCGATCTTGTTGATGGTGACCTCGAACGGGAAGTTCCACGGAACAATGGCGCCGACCACTCCGACCGGTTCGCGCCAAACTTTGCGGGTGGTCAGCGTTCCGGTGAGGCTGATCGTCTTGTCGCCCAGGTCGGTCTCCCAGGGGTACTCGTCGATCAGCTTGGCGGGATACCGTAGCCCGTCTTCCAACGGGGCATCCAGCTGGGGGCCGAAGGTGATCGCCCGGGGCGCGCCAACTTCGAGAATGAGCTCCTCGCGCAACTCTTCGCGCTCGGCGTCTATCGCCTCGTGCAGCTGCAACAGGCAGCGCTGACGGAGCGCCCTGTTGGTCGACCAATCGGTCTCGTCGAAAGCCCGCCGAGCAGCGTCGATGGCCCGGTGCATGTCCTCCTTCGACGCGTCGGCGACTTCCCCGATCGGCTCCTCGGTTGCCGGATTGATGTTGGTGAACGTGCCGGCCTGGCCGTCGACGAGCTTGCCGTCGATCATCATCTTCGGCTCGAAGCGGACCTTTACAGCCTCAGTCATGTCTGTCACTCTCTTCTGACTCGTTAGACGGGCATCCCGCAGAGCACTGGTTACCCTACGGAGAGCCTTACTGGAAACTAGCCGACTGACAAGGTGCAACCTCTGCGGGGTTGGCTACCGGGCATCAAACAGCACCGGCAGCGACGTCGGCGACCGGAAGACTTGCCCGCGGATATGCGGGTCGTTCCCGTCGGGGTCCAGCCGAAGATTCGGCAGCCGGTCGAGCAGAAGATTGACGGCGGTGCGCATTTCGAGCCGTGCCAAGTGCATGCCCAGGCACACGTGCACACCGTGCCCCCAACCCAGATGCGCCCGAGCCTGTCGGTGAATGTCGAACGTGTCGGGATCGGGATAGCGATCTTCCTGCCGGTTCGCCGAACCCAGCATCGGCATCACCGTCGCCCCAGCCGGGATCGCCACCCCACCGAGTTCGGTGTCGCGGGTCGCCACCCGGGTGATGGTCAACAATGGTGGTTCCCACCGCACACCCTCTTCGATGGCCGCCGGAAGCAGCGACCGGTCCGCGCGGATCGCGTCCAATTGC
>NZ_DASPSP010000321.1:0-15218 GCF_035623875.1 Mycobacterium sp.
GACCAATAGCGCCAGGAACCCGATCAGAATCTGAACTTTGGGCAAAGTGAAGTAGCTAGACTCCAGCAGTCTGCGTCGAAACACGAACAAGACAACCAGACCCACCGTCGTTCCCATTGCGACACCGCCAAGCAAAAACGCGAGCAGGTGCAGCGCCGGTCTGGGCCTGTTCAGCATGAGCACGGTCATACCGATTCGGAACGGTTCGACGCTGACGGCAAAGGCCATTACCAGGACAGTGACCAACATTGGTAATTCTGGGTGCGCGCCCACGGGTCGGCTTAGGCGTCCAACCGGGCGAATTGGTCCTGGCGGTACTGCTCGACACAGGCGGCGCGCCGGATCTTGCCGCTCGTCGTGGTGGGAATCGACCCGGGCGATACCAGAACGAGGTCCCCGACATTCAAGCCGTGCCCGTTGGATATCGCGGAGGTGACGTCGCTTTTGACCAAACTGAGCCAGTGCATCGCCTCCTCGTTCGAATCGCCTCGCTTCTTGAGCTCAATGATGGTGACCAGCTTCTCGGTACTGTTCAGCGGGACCGATATCGCCGCGACCCGACCACGTGTGATCTCTTGGATCGTCGCCTCAATGTCCTCGGGAAAATGATTACGCCCATGGATGATCAGCAGATCCTTGATGCGGCCGACAATGAACAGCTCACCCTCGGAGATGAAACCCTGGTCGCCGGTTCTTAGCCAGGGTCCGTCAGGCGTGCCCGGCGAAGGGTCGACGAGCATTGCGCCGAAGCAGCGCTGCTCCTCCGGCGGTTTGCTCCAGTAGCCGTCGGCGACATTGGCGCCATGTACCCAGATCTCGCCGACCAAGCCCGCAGCGCACTCGCGGTGTGTGTCGGAGTCGACGATCCGCAGCGTGGGTGATCGTGGCACTTTGTATTTGACCAGCTCTGTGCCGGTCCCTGACGAACACCGCTGAACGCGGCCCGCGGACAGCTCCCCGAGATCGAAGTGAACCGCCTCCGACGATCCACTCCAGGTGCCAGCCGCCACGAAGACGGTTGCCTCCGCCAAACCATATGAGGGACGCATCATATGGTCCCGAAAATTGAAGTGAGCAAACCGATCAACGAAGCGTTGCAATGTGGCCGGCTCGACACGTTCGGCACCGCTGATGATGCCCACCACCCCGCCGAGGTCTAGCCCGGCCAGGTCGCTGTCGGTTGTCTTGCGGGCGGCCAAGTCAAAGGCGAAGTTAGGCGCCGCTGACCACGTCGCAGGACTCCCGGCTAAAGATCGCATCCATCTGGCCGGCCTCTCCAAGAACGAAATCGGACTCGTCAGCTCGCCGCGAAAGCCGCCCAGGATTGGTGCGCAGATTCCCAGCACCAAACCCATGTCGTGATAAAAGGGCAACCACGAAACAATCGTGGATGGGGGTTTAACGTGGGAGTCCGCGAAAAAGCTGCGCATCAGCTGCTCGAAATTCACCTGGAGGTTGCGGTGCGAGATCATGACCCCGGTTGGCAGTCGGGTTGAACCTGAGCTGTACTGCAAATACGCGGTGCTGGGCAAGTCGGCTGTCCGAACGCTTGTTCCGCCATCGACGTCCAGATTCATCGAATCGATTTCGACGATCTTTGGAACGGCGTCCAGGCGTGCTTGATCAACATATTCGGTGATATCTTCCGCGACCGCGGACGTTGTGAGAACAACCGAGGGCGACGTATCGGCAAGGACCGCACCTACACGCTCATCGCTCGAGCCGCGGTGCGGCAACGGGAGCGGAACTGCGATCAGCCCAGCCTGCATGGACCCCAGGAATGCCGCAATGTAATCAAGGGACTGGGGAGCCAGGATTACTGCCCTGTCTCCGACCGACCCATAAAGGTCGAGCTCGCGTGCCACATTTAGGGTTCGGCGGGATAACTGCGACCACGTGAGACTCTCGGGAACACCCGCCCAGTCGTCGTCGTAATTGGTAAAGGTGAACGCTACGTCATGGGGCCGCAGGCTGGCACGCCCGTGCAGCATGGCGAGAATAGATGGCGGAGACATATGCGTCACATTACGTCCGTACTAACTCGTCGAATCCGTCGGCTCGGACTCGGTTGTCAGCCTGTGCCGGTGCCGTGGGACAACACGGACGTGGCAACGTTGAGCATTTGCGAAAAAGGATCGGCGCCGCCGCCGAAAGTCGCCTGGGTGGCCGGCGCAGTGACGGCCAGGGGGTCGAAGCCGTGCACCGGGTCCACTTGGATTGGAGCGGTCAGCGGATCGTCGTTTCGGGAATACCCCGCGTTCACCCTGGGTATCAGTATTGCGTCGAGCTGATTCAGCGTGTCTTCCGGCACCCCGAGATAGGCCAGGGGCATGACCAGCGGAAGGTGTTTTTCGGGGATCAAATACGTCGTAGTTTTCGCACCCCTGGAGTTAACCGTCGTTCTGATGTTCTGTTGTGGCACCATGCTCTCGTTGGTGAATGCCACGGCGGTGTGACCAGTGGCGAGGCCCATGACCGTGTTCGCGAGAGCAAACAGGTTGTCCGGCCGGTCGGGAAAGTCGGCGATCGAGTCGTAGGCGGAGACGAAAATCTTCGTGTCGTATTGGCTCTCCACCGGAGGTGGTACGCGGTAGTCGAGTGCTGGAACAACGGTGCCGACCGGGAACAGTGCGGTCGTGGAACTCTGACCGAAGGCGTGACGCGCAACTGGGTCGCCAAATGTGGCGAAGTTCAGCTGATCTGGCGGTGGTGCCGTGGGATCGTTCGCGAGCCGAGCCTGCTCGGCGTCCAGCACGAGGCAACCCTCCGATAAGCCGATCGCGGTACCGGGACCACCTTTGCGGATCGCCGCATCTAGGTTATCCGTTCCAACGTCGACCGACTCGCCGACGCTGGGACCGTCCATACCCAGGCCCGGCACGGCTTCATCGAGCCGGCTTATGCCCGGGAAGAGTCGTTCCAGCAGGTGGCCCTGAACCTGGCCTGCGGGGTAGCCAACAATCTGTCGCTTCTGGCCTGGGAACCATTCCGCACCTTCTCGGCGTATGTACTCGTCGTAGGGGATACCCAAAACGTGAGCGCCCCCGAGTGCGTACGCCGTCCCACCAGCCGACGTCCCACCAGCCAGCGTCCCACCAGCCGGCGTGTCGTCGGCCGACGCAGTCCCGATGCCGAAACATCCTGTGGCGCTGACAGTTACCAGTGTGGTAACGCCCGCGAGTAGTTTCTTCATCCCTACTCCTGACCCTCGGCTTCGTCTCGTAGTCTCACATACATCACGCGTGCGCGCTAACCGGTCACTACTCGGCGCGTCCGGCCGGTGACCGCGACAGCGACCGCCGCACTCCCACTCGTGACGGCCACCAGTTCGCCCGCCCGGCCAGCGCAGCCATGGCGGGCACCGTTACGGTGCGCACCAAGAAGGTATCCAGCAAGATTCCGGCACCGATCACGAAACCGCCCTGGACCACGGTGCCGATGCTGGAAAACAAGAGACCGAACATCGAGGCAGCGAAGATCAGACCCGCCGCAGTGATAACACCGCCGGTCGAACTCAGGGTGCGAATGACGCCGTAACGCATGCTGTGCGGAGACTCGTCACGCATTCGCGAGATGAGCAGCATGTTGTAATCGGCTCCGACCGCGACCAACACCACGAATGCTAGTGGGGGCACGCTCCAATGTAATTGCTGGCCGAGTATGAATTGAAATACCAGCGCGCCAATCCCCACCGCCGACAAATACGAAATCACCACGGAAGCAACTAGATACAGCGGCGCGACAACCGCACGCAGCAGTGCGATCAAGGTCAGTAGCACGACGATGAGGGTTACGGCGATGATGAACCGGATGTCGTGTTCGTAATAATCGCGCGTGTCCCGCAGGCTGGCGGTGTATCCCCCCATCGATACCGTGGCGTCCGCCAATGCGGTATTCGGTTGGGCTCCCCGAGCGGTTCCACTGATTGCGTTGACCTGATCCATGGCTTCGGTGCTGAAGGGACTCAGTTTGGTTTGAACGAAGTACCGCACCGAGTGGCCGTCTGGCGAAATGAATACCTTGGCGGCCTTGTTGAACTGCTCTAAGTGCAGCAGCTGGGACGGGATATTGAACCCGGCCATGGCCGGTTGCGCCGCGTCATGTTTCAGCGTCAGCAGAAACGCCGCCGACTCGCTGAGCCCGGCACCCATCTGTTTGAGTTGGTCGACGAGTTGTGCCACCGCGTCAGCCACTTGCCGGCTCCCACCGGCGAATCGGTCTGCGCCATCTTGCAGGCTGTTCAGGTTTGCCTGCAGGCCACCGGGTTGGTCCATCCCCATGGAATGCAGCACCCTACTGACGTTCGCGAATGCACCACGCAGGCGGGATATCGATGCATTCAGGGTCTGCCTGTCTGGAAACGTCTGCAGTTGTCGAGCCAGATCATTGATCTGGTCGAGGTCCCCCTGATCGCGCGCACCGGCCAGCCGCACAAACTCCCCGCGGGTAGCGCTGCAGGACGAGTCGAGATCGCAGACCGGGTTGCCCTGCAGCGCCGTCAGAACGGGGAATATCCAGCCGAACATGTCCTTGGCGGCCGAAAAGTTCCAGCCCATGGAATTGCTGAGCGAGTTGACGGCGTCGACGAGCTTGGCTGCGGTGTCGACCTCCTTGACCAACGTGTCGCCACCGTTCTGGGTTTGCATCGATGAGAAAGCGTCGATCATGCCCTGGATACCGATAACGAGCTGGCCGACTTGGCCGCGCAGATCGCCGAGGTTGTCGGCCAGCGTGCCGGCCCCTTCGGCCAGCCGGTTGAAGTCATCGGTGTGGTCGTTGATCTGGGTGGACCCGCCGGCCAGAAAGGCGCCGATAGCGCCCGCCTGATATGTGGCTCTGAATTGCTCTGGCACAGCTCCGGTGGGACGAGTGATGCCACTGACTGCAGCGATATTCGGCAGTTGGCTTACTCGGTCCGCCATTTGCTCCAAGTCTGCAAGGGCCTGCGGCGTGCGAAGGTCATGCGGTGATTGGATGAGGATGTACTCCGGAATGGACTGATTCACGGGGATATGGCGCTCCAGCGTGGCATACCCGATGGAGCTCGGTGCAGAAGACCGCAGGGCCTTGCGATCGTCGTAGTTGTACCGCACCAAGCCGGCGCAGCTGGCCAGGATGATCAACACAAGCACACTGGCAACCAGATGGACCTTCGGCCGGCGCACAATGCGTATGCCCGAACGCCGCCAGAACCGAGCGGTCAGTTCGCGCCGTGGCTTGACCCAGCCGCGTGGCCCGGCGAGCACCAGAATCGCCGGCAGCAACGTCACCGCGGCGAGGAACGCCACGCCGATCCCAATCGCCGACGACGCTCCGACCGTTTTGAACACGCCCATTCGGGCGAAGCTTATGACGAGAAAAGTGATTCCGACGGTGGCGGCGGATGCCGCGATCACTTTTCCGATCGAGATCATTGCCCCCTTGACTGCCTGATCGAAATCCGCACCCAACCGCAAATGGTCGTGATAGCGGCTGATGAGAAAGACCGCGTAATCCGTTCCGGCGCCGGCTATTATCGCGCTCAGAAATACGATGGACTGGTTCGAGACGCCCGAGCCGGTCAGTTGGGAGAATCCAGCCACTACCGACTGCGCGATCACCAGGGATATCCCGATCGTTAGCAGCGGCAGCAGCATGGTGACCACGCTGCGGTAAATCACCAGCAGGACGATGAGCAGCAGAACGGCGATCGCCAGCTCAATCGGAAGCCGATCCCGAGCGCCCGCGACCGTAAGGTCGGCGACGGTTGCCGCGGGGCCGGTGAGGTTTGCCGTCAGGGGCGTTCCGGCGACGGCGTGTTTGACCATGTCGCCGATCTGGTTGAAAGCGGCGTAAGACCGTGGAGTACCCAACTCGCCCGCGACGCCGACCGGTAGCACCCAAGTTTTGTGGTCCTTGCTGGTCAGGACCGAACGCAGGGGTGGCGTGCTGACGAAATCCTGCAACATCAAGACATCTCGCGTGTCATGGCGCAGCGCGTCCACCAGTTTGCGGTAAGCGGCTTCGTCGGCGGGGCCTAGCCCCTTGTCGTCGGTCAGGACCACCAACAGGAGGTCTTCTGAGCCCGATTCGTGAAACGCCTCGGTCATCTTTCGAGCAGTGACGCTCGACGGTGCATCGCTGGGCAAGATGGCAAGCGGATGTTTCTGGGACATCTCGTTGAGGGATGGGAACGTCAGAGGTAGTGCGACCGCAATCGCGACCCAGAGCCCTATTACGACCCAGGGCCACCGCACCACAAGATCGGCTAGCCGTCGCATATCGCCCTCACCCCCGGTCGGCGCAGTCGTGTGCGCTCGCCGGCGACACTCGCCGACGCCCTGTCAAACTGCGCAATTTCGTACCGTGCCCGCCCGGAAACTGCGCGTTTCAGAAAAGCCCTAGCCATCGAATTGCTCCACGCTACGCGACGCGTCCCCAGCTCCCGCTATCAGCGACCCGCACGCACACGGACCTCATCGCCGCCATGTAACGGACAACTGATTTCTGGGCGACCGGGTTGTCGGGATACATGATCGCCATTGCCGTGCCCTCCCCATACCGAAATACATAGATCGTCAGTTGATATGAATACCGACCGTCAGAGTGGATTCCTATATTATTCGCATATCCCATGTCGGCTGCTGCAAGGACAGCATTGAGCGGAGCAGCGCCGCCATGGAAGAAGTTAGACACCGGAAAGTCTGGCTGTGGCCAGCTCAACCACGGCGCCAATTCCAGTACGCGGTAATACGGTACCTTCGCCATGTTGTGACCTGAATCGAAAGAAGCCTGCGCTGCCCACGCAGCCTCGCCGAAAGAGGCCGCAGCAATTGGCACGGTGATCGGGACCAAGCCAGTAAACCAACCCTGCGTCACAAAATTATCCGTAGTTCGGCGCGTATCCCTGGGAGTGAGGCCGTAATACGTGAGTGCACCCGTGAACTCATACTCTACCAGGGCGTTGCAGGCGAACAAGCCGCCGATGAAGCGCGCGCCGGCCGCTGTGCAGGCTGACTCGAACCGCTCCGTCTGTTCTGCGTCCATCAGCAGTTCGGAGATCATGTGACTGTTACTCGGCTCCAACGGGTTACCCAGTGGAAGTGGGAATTCGGGAAAGCTACCATTGTTGTTCTCGGCGAAGTCAATCCATGCGCGTACCTCAGGCGAATCTGCGGTTAACGTTGACGTGTACTGGCGCTCGCGGGCGCAGAAATCGTCAAAGCTGCCGGCATCGGGAAGCGCAAGAGGTTCACCGCCTTCGCTGAAGGCCGCATACATTCCGTTGGCCTCAAGCATCGTTGCGCCAATCAAACTCGCGTCCCCGTGGACATGATCGATGGCGGCAAAGAAATCGAAGTGACTCTCGTTTTGGACAATCCCGAAGGTGAAGCAGCCAAACTCCAGCGGATTCGGTATGGCCACGACATGAGCGCGTATTTCGTCAACCGTCTTTTTGCCGTGATCGATCGGCGTGAATTCAATATCAGCAGGATCGCTGATGATATGCCTTATGAACTCTCCATTACCGGTGTGGTCGAACCAACTGTGGAACGTGTCATGCCGACGCAGGTATGCGTTGACAGCGTGATTCATGGCAGAAATATCACACTGGCCGGGTACTTCACAGGTAGCGATTAGTAGTCGCGAAAAGTCCAGCCCCGCGGCTGTCCGCTCGTAGAAATTACGAAGATGTTGGCCCTGCATGTAGCTGACCGGCACAGAACTGGCCGGCGCTTGTCGGGCCTTTTCGGCAGCTGCGGTCGTCGGGTGCCAGGAGATGACCGATCCTGGGGTCGGCGTCCAATCATAGAGTGAGCCGATCGTAATCTTCCCGATGCGCAAAACCTCGTCCTCCTCGGTGTGAGCGGCTCCGATCCCGCCACGTTAGCAGCGAGATCAACATAACCCTCCGGCAGGCAGGGCATGGCGATGATAGGGTTCCCGGTGCAGGCGCCCCATTTGCGATAGTCGCCGTCGGAAGACGATGCTGGTGCCTAGCCGGCCCGCCCGCGTCGGGTCGAACCTTCACCGGTCTAAGCAGGGAGGACAACTGCATGGTATCCGTCGAAGATCTGGCGAAGCCGGCATCGGGTTTTGCCATAGTCGGCTACGCGGCGCGTTTCCCCGGCGCCGCGGACGCAAACGAATTCTGGCAGGTGCTGCGGGAAGGCCGGGATGCGATATCGGAGGTGCCCCAGGACCGGTGGGATGCCGACGAATTCTTCGACCCGGATCCCGATGCCTCCGGGAAGGTTGTGACTCGTCGGGCAGGTTTCGTCGATGACGTAACCGGGTTCGACGCGCCGTTCTTCGGTATGTCGACGCGCGAAGTCAATTCGATGGACCCGCAGCATCGGCTCTTGCTGGAGACGGTGTGGCAGGCGGTGGAGCATTCGGGCACCGCGCCAACGGCTTTGGCGAACACCAACACCGGTGTGTTCATCGGTTTAGCCACCCATGACTACCTGGCAATGCAATCCGACGAGCTGACATACGCCGAGATCGAAGCCTACACGGCAATCGGGACATCGTGTGCCGCAGCAGCGGGCCGGATCAGCTACCGGTTGGGGCTGCAGGGCCCGGCGGTCGCCGTCGACACGGCGTGCAGCTCGTCGTTGGTGGCAATCCATCAGGCATGCCAAGCGCTGCGCTTGGGGGAATGCGACCTCGCGCTGGCCGGCGGCGTGAATCTCCTGCTCACCCCGGCGACCATGATCACCTTTTCCCTTGCGCACATGCTCGCGCCCGACGGCCGCTGCAAGACATTCGATGCGGCCGCGGACGGCTACGTGCGCGGCGAGGGTTGCGGTGTCATTGTCGTGAAGCGGCTTGAGGACGCGATCCGCGACGGCGACCGGATCCGGGCCGTGATCCGGGGCAGCGCGGTCAACCAGGATGGCGCATCCGGTGGTTTGACGGTGCCGAACGGCATCGCCCAGCAACGGGTTATCGCCGAGGCGCTGGAGCGCGCCGGCATCGCACCCGGCGACGTCGGATACCTCGAGGCACATGGGACCGGGACATCGCTGGGCGATCCGATCGAGGCCCAGGCCGCCGGTGCGGTGCTCGGCGCTGGGCGCGAGGCGAGCCGGCCGCTGTTGATCGGCTCGGTGAAGACGAATATCGGGCATCTGGAGGCAGCCGCGGGGATCGCGGGTGTAATCAAGGTCATCCTGTCGCTCGAGCACGAGGTATTGCCGCAGCACCTGCACTTTCGCAATCCGTCGCCGCACATTCCCTGGGACCGGCTTGCGGTGCAGGTTGTCAAGGAGGCCACCGCCTGGGAACGCAACGGTCGCCCACGTATTGCGGGAGTCAGCGCGTTCGGATTCGCCGGGACCAACGCGCACGTCATCATCGAGGAAGCGCCTGATGAAGTAGGTCAGGTCGCGGTGGCGCCGGGCCCGGTCGACCAGCCCGGGGACCGACGGTTCAGCGTACTTCCGCTATCGGCGCGCACGCCCGCCGCATTGGCGCAGGTCGCCGGTCAATACCGCAGCTGGTTGAGCGCGCACCCGGAGGCCACCTTGGCGGACGTCTGCTTTACCGCCGGGGTAGGGCGAGCACACTTCGAGCACCGGGCCGCGTTGGTGGTCAATTCGACGGAATCTGCCAGTGAGTTGCTCGGTGCGCTCGCGGACGACCGCCCGGCACCTGGTCTGGTGCGCGGAGTATCCGATGACACGCCGAAGACGGCGTGGCTGTTCACCGGTCAAGGCAGCCAGTACGCGGGAATGGCCCGGGAGCTGTTCGACACCGAGCCGGTGTTCGCCGAGACACTGACCCGGTGCGCCGTAGCGGTCGCTGACGTTCTCGAAAAGCCATTGCTGGAAGTTATTTTCGATACGGATGGCCCGGATAGCGAAGAGACGCTGCGGCAGACCTCCTACGCCCAGCCCGCCTTGTTTGCGGTGGAGATGGGCCTGGCCCGCCTCTGGCAGTCATGGGGCTTAGAACCAGACGTGGTGCTGGGCCACAGCGTCGGCCAGTATTCGGCGGCCTGCGTCGCGGGCGTGTTCAGCCTCGAGGACGGCGCGCTGCTGATGGCCGAGCGCGGCCGCCTTTTCGGCAGTTTGCCTGCGGGCGGTCGGATGGTCGCGGTGTTCACCGACGCCGAGCGCGTCGAGAGCCTCACCGACGAGTTCCCAAGTCTGTCGGTTGCCGCCTACAACGGTGCTAATACCGTACTGTCGGGACCTGCGCAGGATCTGGACCAGGCGGTGGCCGGGCTGACAGCCGACGGTGTGCGCTGTGATTGGCTAGACACCAGCCACGCGTTCCACTCGGCGCTGCTGGATCCGATCCTCAACGAGTTCGAGTCGTATGCAAACCGGTTCAATTTCAGCCCGCCACAAAGGATTTTGGTGTGCAACCGCACCGGCGCCGCGCTCGGCAGGAGCGTGAAACTCGATGGCTCCTATTGGCGTCGCCACGCGCGCCAACCGGTGGAATTTGCCAAGAGCGTGCGCACCCTTGCCGATCTGGGTTGCAAAGTGTTGCTGGAGGTCGGCCCGCAACCGGTGCTCACCGCCGCAGCCCTGCGGGCATGGCCTGACCCGGCCACTGCACCGCGGGCGATCGCGTCATTGCGTCGAAACAGCGCCGACCACCGCCAGATCACCGAAGCCCTTGCTGACGCGTACGTCCTAGGCCACCTGCCCGACTTCGGCGCTGTCCGGCAGGGAGCGGCGCGCAAGGTCGACCTGCCCACCTATCCGTTCCAGCATCGCGAGTACTGGTTCCGTGAGCAGCGGGTCCGGCCCACCCAGACCGATGCCATCCGTACCGAAGCTGTCCGGCTTCTGGAGGACGGCCGGATCGAGGAACTCGCCGCGCTGCTCGACGGTGCAAGCGGCAATCAACAGACCGTCGATGTGCTGAAACAGCTTGCTGCACAACATAACCAACAGCGCAAAGCTCAGTCCATCACGGACTTCCGCTACGAGATTCGCTGGGAGAAATCCGCTGCTGGGGTTTCAGAGACCTCAGGTGTGAAAGCCGGCGAGGGATCTGCCTGGCTCATTATTGGCGATGACGCCGAGGTGGTTCAGCCTTTGGTGGACGCGCTGACCGCGCAGGGTCACCGGCACCGGATCCTCGGGCTGCCGGTGTCCGACGCGGACGAGGAACGACTCGAAGTTACGTTGCGCGCTGCGGTAGCAGACGAACCGACGCTGCGTATTCTGCATCTCGCGGCCCTCGACCCGGACACCGCACCATCGATGCGGTCGCTGGAGCGGATGCAACACCGAATCCTGGGCGGGACACGGCGACTCTTCCGCGCCGCGGTTGCCGCTGAACTCCGCACACCCATCTGGCTGATAACCCGCGGCGCACAACGGGTCACCAACGCGGACACCGTGTCACCGGTGCAGTCCTGCCTGTGGGGGTTCGGTCGCGCCGCCTCGCTGGAATATCCACGACTGTGGGGCGGACTGGTGGATCTGTCCGAAGGCGGTGTCGACGAATGGTCGCGGTTGATCGACCAGCTGGTGGCAGCACCCCGCGGCGAAGACCAAGTCGCGCTGCGGGATCAAGCGGTCTATGTTCCCCGGCTGACTCGACGCGCAGGGCAGCCGATCGCAACACCGCTGGCACTGCGTGATGACGCAACATATCTGGTGACCGGCGGGCTGGGTGGGGTCGGACTGGAAATCGCCGGATACCTGGCAGCGCACGGCGCCCGGCATCTGGTGCTTACCGGCCGACGCTCGCCCAGCGACGCCGCGCAACAGCGCATCGATGCTCTACGCGAACAGCACGGCTGCGAAGTTCGGGTCATCGCGGCCGATGTCGCCAATCCGCACGACGTCGCTCGCCTCTTGGCCACCGTCCAGGCCGAACTACCGCCGCTGGCCGGCATCGTGCACGCCGCAGGCGAGATCGGTACCACCCCGCTGCAAACCTTGGACGACGCCGAAGTGGATCGAGTGTTCGCCGGGAAGGTCTGGGGTGCTTGGCATTTGAGCGAAGCAGCCGCTGACCTACAGCTGGACTTCTTCCTCAGCACTTCCTCGATCGCTTCAGTATGGGGCGGGTTCGGTCAAACCGCCTATGGCGCAGCCAACGCCTTCCTCGACGGGCTGGCGTGGCGGCTGCGCGAGCAGGGCGTCGCTGGGATCAGCGTGAATTTCGGTCCGTGGTCGGCGGGCATGGCTGACGAGGAGGCTCGTGCGCGACTGGAGCAGCGCGGGGTCCGGACATTGTCACCTGCTGATGCACTGGCGGGTATGGCCGATCTCATGGCGGCTTCTTCCGCGCAGGGGACAGTGCAAGGTGTCGTGGCCCGGATCGACTGGGCCCGCTTCCTGCCGCTCTACCAGCAAGCGGGGAGGCGGTTATTCCTGGCGGAGTTGGAGCGTGAGGTGCCCGATGCGGCGCCGGCAACAACGCCTTCTGGGAAGACTCGACTGGTCGAGCAGCTCACCCAAGCTCCGGTGCAACAGCGCAAGAAACTTGTCATGGATTATCTGCGCGACGCGGTGGCGGAGGTGACGCGAGTCGGTGCCGCGGAGATCCGCGAGGACATCGGATTTTTCGATCTCGGCATGGATTCGCTGATGGCCGTCGAACTGCGGCGCCGCATCGAGCATGCAGTGGGCAAGGAGGTGCCGGCGACCCTGGCGATTGACTACCCACGTCTGTCCGACGTGGCGGATTACCTGCTCGGCGACGTGCTCGGGCTCAGCGAGCAGGCATCCGCCAATGCACGGCTCCAGCCGGCCCCGGTAGTGACGACGCGCACGGATGAGCCGATCGCGATCGTCGCGGTCGCGTGCCGTTTTCCCGGCGCGCCCGATCCCGAGGCTTTCTGGGAGGTGTTGTCCGGCGGTGTCGATGCGATCCGGGAAATCCCGGATGACCGATTCGACGTCGACGAGTTTTACGACCCGGATCCAGGGACACCCGGCAAGACCTACACCCGCTCCGGCGGATTCCTCGACGGAATAGACGGGTTCGATCCGGAGTTTTTCGGTATTTCCCCGCGCGAGGCCGTGTGGATGGATCCGCAGCAGCGGCTGACGCTGGAAACTGCGTGGGAGGGCTTGGAGCGTGCCGGGTATTCGGCAGGGGCGTTGCGCGGCAGCCGAAGTGGAATCTTCGTGGGGGTGTCTGTCAACGAGTATTCGCATCTGCTGTCCGCCGACTCGGTCGAGAACATCGAGCCCCATTTCATGACCGGCAATGCGCTCAATGCCATTTCGGGTCGGGTTGCCTTCGCGCTCGGACTAGAAGGACCGGCGGTGGCGGTCGATACCGCGTGCAGCTCGTCGTTGGTGGCCGTCCATCAAGCCTGCCAGGCATTGCACTCCGGTGATTGCGATTTGGCGTTGGCCGGTGGTGTGAACGTCTTGCTGAGTCCGGTAGCCACCATCGCAGCCTCGCGCGCCCGGATGCTTTCCCCCAACGGGCGCTGCGCGACTTTCGACGCGGCGGCCGACGGCTATGTGCGCAGTGAAGGCTGCGGGATTCTGGTGCTCAAGAGGCTGAGCGATGCGGTGCGCGACGGCGATCGGGTTTCCGCGGTCATCCTGGCCAGCGGGGTCAATCAAGACGGCGCTTCCAGTGGCTTGACGGCGCCCAATGGGGGTGCACAGCAACGGCTTATCACCGCGACGCTGGCTCGCGCCGGTCTCGCCGGCGGGGATGTTGACTACCTTGAAGCGCACGGGACGGGCACCCCGCTGGGAGATCCGATCGAGGTTCAGGCGGCCGGTGCCGCCTATGGTGCCGCTCGTGACGCGGACCGGCCGTTGCTGATCGGATCGGTGAAGACCAACATCGGCCACCTCGAGTCGGCATCAGGGGCCGCCGGTCTGATCAAGGTCGTGTTGTCGCTGCAGCACGAAATGCTGCCGCAGAGCCTGCACTTTGAGAAACCGTCGCCGCATATCCCGTGGGATTCGCTGCCGGTGCGAGTCGTAGACAAGGCGACTCCGTGGCACGCCAATGGCAGGCCGCGGCGCGCCGGCATAAGTTCCTTCGGGTTCACCGGCACGAACGCGCACGTGCTGATCGAGGAGGCGCCACCGCAACCGGCGACCGACGACGAACACTCGGCAGGCGACATCGCGGCAGCGTCGGAGTCAGACGCTGGAGATGAAACGGTCAATGTGTTGGCGCTGTCCGCGCGGTCACCGCAGGCGCTGGTGGCGCTGGCGCAGCGTTATGAGTCCTGGTTGAACTCCCACCCAGAGGTCGACATCGCCGATGTGTGCCTCACGGCCGGCGCGGGGCGTTCGCATTTTGACCATCGGGCCGCGCTGGTCGTGGATTCGGTTCAGGGCGCCCGCGAGGGCCTGGCCGAGTTGGCCGAGAACCGGCTGCGACCGGGTGTGATACGTGGCGAGTGCACTGACCGGCCGACGACGGCGTGGTTGTTCACCGGGCAGGGCAGCCAGCACCCGGGGATGGCGCGCGAGTTGTTCGACGCTGAGCCGGTTTTCGCAGACACGGTGACACGCTGCGCGGACGTGGTCAACGGGATCCTGCCACGCCCGTTGCTGGAGGTGCTGTTCGCCACCGACCGCGACGCCGGCGGTGAGGCCGGAGAAGCACTGCGGCACACGTCGTTTGCGCAGCCGGCGCTTTTCGCCGTCGAGATGGGCCTGGCCCGGCTGTGGCAGTCGTGGGGCATCGAGCCCGACGTGGTGCTGGGCCACAGCGTAGGCCAGTACGCGGCGGCGTGTGTGGCCGGGGTTTTCAGCCTCGAGGACGGGGCACGGCTAATGGCCGAGCGCGGCCGGCTGTTTGGCAGCCTGCCCGAAGGTGGGCGAATGGTGGCGGTGTTCGCCGACGCCAAGCACGTGGAGGAGATCGCCAACGAATTCCCGCGGGTGTCGGTCGCCGCCTACAACGGCCCCAACACAGTGCTGTCAGGTCCGGGCGCGGATCTCGAACAGATAGTCACCAGATGTGGTAACGACGGGATCCGCTGCAGCTGGCTGGAAACCAGCCACGCCTTCCATTCGGAGTTGCTGGAGCCGGTGCTCGGTGAATTCGAGTCGTACGCAGCACGGTTGCAGTTCGCTGTCCCGACGTTGCCGCTGGTCTGCAACCGCACCGGCGCCGTGCTCACGGCGGAAACCCCGCTAGACGCACAATATTGGCGGCGGCATT
Source organism: Mycobacterium sp. (assembly GCF_035623875.1). Classification (GTDB taxonomy): domain Bacteria; phylum Actinomycetota; class Actinomycetes; order Mycobacteriales; family Mycobacteriaceae; genus Mycobacterium. The sequence continues at coordinate 15,103 of NZ_DASPSP010000321.1, forward strand.
CCCGCCAGCCGGTGCAGTTCGCCGAAAGCGTGCGCACCGTGGCGGCGCTGGGATGCTCGGTGTTGATGGAGATCGGTCCGCAACCGGTTCTGACCGGGGCTGCGGTGCAGGTCTGG
>NZ_DASPSP010000326.1:0-3352 GCF_035623875.1 Mycobacterium sp.
GGCATCGGTGGAGAACGCGTTGTGGCGTTGCGGCCGATTGAACGCGATCCGCAGCGTGTTGCCCTCGCGGTCGGCTTGCACCGGATCGGCGATGTCGGGCAAATGCGCCGGGCCACGGTCGGCCAGCCACCGGGCGAACTCCGGACCGCCCTGCAGTGTGGAGTAAGCAAGCGACTCGGTCAGCACGCCGGCCAGCGTCGAGCCGGCCGGATCCACCGACCGCAGCACGTCGTCACAGACCGCTGCGGCCAGCGGCCAGCGGTGCACCCGCGCGACCAGCTCGGCAATCGCCGACTCGATCGACGCGACGGTGATCGCCCGGCGGTCGTCGGTGTCGTCCTGGGTGAGGGTGAATGTCGCGTGCTGCAGCCAGAATTCGGATGCATGCGTAAGCGATCCGACGGCCACCACCGGGACGGCAGATGGCGCAGCGTCGACCTCCGAGACCGGCTCCGATACGTCGACGATGCGCAGCGTCACACCGAATACTTCTTGACCAGTTCGTTTTTGTACAACTTGCCCGTGTCGGTGCGCGGCAGCTGCGCTTCGAACGAGATAGATCGCGGACACTTGTAGTGCGCCAAGCGGTCTCGCAGCCAAGCCAGCAGGTCGTCGGCGAACTCGTCGGTGGCGTCGGCCGGATCGACGGTCTGCACCACCGCCTTGACGCTCTGGCCCATCTCGTCGTCGGGAATACCGAACACCGCCGCGTCCAGCACCTTCGGATGGGTGACCAGGACGTTCTCGGCCTCCTGCGGGTAAATGTTGACGCCGCCGGAGATGATCATGTGATGACGGCGGTCGGTGAGGTACAGGTAGCCATCGTCGTCGACGTAGCCGACGTCGCCGACGGTCGTCCAGCCGTGACCGTCGCGGGAGGCCGCAGTTTTCTCCGCGTCGTTGAGGTACTCGAAAGAGAATCCGCCCTCGAAGTAAATTTCTCCGGCTTGGCCCGGCGGCAACTCCTTGCCATGCTCGTCGAGGATGTGGATCTCGCAGAGCATCGGCTTGCCCACCGAGCCGGGATGCGCCAGCCACTCCTCGGCGGTGATCAACGTGGACCCGATCGCCTCGGAGGACGCGTAGTACTCGTCGACGATCGGCCCCCACCAGTCGATCAACTGTTTCTTGATCTCCACCGGGCACGGCGCGGCCGCGTGCATCACCCGCTGCAGGCTGGACAAGTCATACGAAATGCGGACGGAGTCAGGCAGTTTCAGCATCCGGGTGAACATGGCCGGCACGAACTGACCGTGCGTGACCCGGTAGCGCTGGATGGCCTCAAGACAGCCTTCGGGGTCGAACTTCTCTAGGACAACGGTCGTGATGCCACCGGCCTGAACGCTCATCGACCACACCGACGGCGCGGTGTGATACAGCGGCGCCGGGCTCAGATAGACCGCATCCGGGTGCATCCAGAATCCAACCAGCTCCGACATCATGCCGGGCGCCTCGGCGGGCGAAACGTGCGGCAATTCGCGTTTGATGCCCTTGGGCCGGCCGGTGGTGCCTGATGAGTACTGCAGCAGATCGCCTTCGCGTTCGTCGTCGATCGGCGTATCCGGTTGGTCGGCAACGCATTCGGGGTAGCGCTGCCAGCCGTCGAGGTCGGCCTCTTCGTCATCCAAGGCGATCAGTAGCGTCGCGGGCAGGCCACCGGGGAGGTGTTCGGCGAGGTTCTCGCACGTCTTGCGCAGCGCCGCCGAACCGATGATCGCCCTGGCGGCGCTGTTGTCGATAATGTAGGCGGCTTCTGGCGCGGTGAGGTGGGTGTTGATCGGCACGTAGTACAGGCCACTGCGCCGGGCTGCCCACATGACCGCGTGGATGTGCTCGTTGTTCTCCATGAGGATCGCGACGGCGTCACCTTCGACCAGACCGGCCCGGCGGAAGTAGTGCGCCAGCCGGTTGGCGCGGGCTTCCAGTTCGTTGAAGGTGACGACAGTGCCGGACGGATGAAGGACGACAGCGGGCTTGTCGGCGCCGAGATGCTCACGGATCTGCATGCGCAGACTGTACCGCCGCCAAACTTGACAGGTGTCAAGGGCCTGGGTCAACTACCGATCGTGCGTGCCTGTTCGGCCAGCTGATGCGGGTGTCCGCCGTAAATCTTTGCCCGACCGGCGAACGGTGCCAACAGCGTTGGCGCCAGCTGCCGGCGATTAACGACGACCGCGACGACAGCCACCGCTACATAGACGGCACTCAGCAGCACGCGGCCCTCGGTCGAGGTGATCGGGAACTGCACGACGAACAAGCCGAGCAGCGCCCAGGCCGCCCACCGGCGGAACCGTAGGCCGAGGATCAGCGCCACGCCCATCACTGTCTGCACGGCGGTCAGGACCATCTCTTCGATCTGGCGGCCGTCCAGTTGAATCGACGAGCCCCCTCCGCCGAGCACGAAGGCCACCGGCAACGACCCGACCAGCAGGGTCCATTGGTTGACCTTCGACGAGATCAACGTCGCGATCGCGATCGCGCCCTTGCCTCTGGCCGCGAAGATGGTGGCGATGATGAACTCCGGTGCCTCCGAGGACAGCGGCGCCAGCCACTGCACCAGCAGGAAGCGATCGATGCCCAGCTGCGTGCCAGCGTCGATCAGGCTCTCGGCGAACGGTTTTGCACACGTCACAATCACCGACGCGGCGAAGATGAACAGCGCCGACACCACGATGCGGCGGGTCCGGTCCGGAAGTGCTCCCAGCGCCGCGGCCGTGCCGACCAACTCGGGTTCCTCGACCTCGCCGCGGCTCAGCTTGTACAGGTAGTAACCAAACCAGGCAAGCAATATCACCCCGAAAGCAATGTGGATGCGGCCGGTCGCGGGTATCAGAAAGGCGGCTACCCCGGCGAACATCAGAAAGCCGATCTCCACCCGGTTGCTCATGTCGAGATCCAGTGCGCCGACTCTGCGGCCGGTGGACCGGCGTGCCACCAGCACGCTGATCAAAACGACGACCGGCCAACCGAGACCCATCAGCAGCCGATTCGAGCCCGTCATGTTCGCGGCGGCGTACTGGGTGTACTCGGGCACATGGCCCGCGGTATAGGCGTAATACAGGTCGACCGCGTACTCCGGAAGGACCGCGATGACCCCCAGCACCGCGACCGCCAGACCACCCGAGACGTCGACCTGGGCAGCTTCCGCGGCCCACGCCAGCAGGAAGCTGGCCGCCACGACGGCGGCTCCGTAGGTAATCAGGCCCAGGATCGGACTTGGGTGGAGGCCGATGACGCGCACCACCAGGGCCGGGCAGACGATGACGGCGACGATCGCCAGTGGGCGAAACAACGACCGCGACGGCGCAGCTGCGGTAACGGGGCCTGGGGCCGTGGTCGTCATCCTCCACCC
>NZ_DASPSP010000328.1:0-16359 GCF_035623875.1 Mycobacterium sp.
GACGATCCGCGTGGCGGCGAAGCAGACCTGATTCTGGCCAAGCACCGCAACGGCCCGACCAAGACGGTGACCGTCGCTCACCAACTGCATCTGTCGCGCTTTGCGAATATGGCGCGCTAAGCTGCAGCGCCGGTGCCGAGATGCAGCGAAGATGAGCGAGTAGGACGTTCTTGATTATCTAGCTTTTGCAACGCGCAACCCGTTGACACCGCGCACTCGCAGACGCTCGTCGAGCACACTATCTGGATCGGCGCCCATGGCCGCAGTGCACGCGGGATGATCTGTGCTATTGGCGGTTTCGCGGATCCACTTCTCAAGTGCGGCATCGGAACCACCTGGGTTCCGGGATGGATTTCGGTACTGAGCACCGAAGCCAGCGGGTCCGTGGCGGCTATCTCTCGGGTGCGCCGTCGCCCGCAGGAAGGCCGCGATCTCCGCCGCAGCAGTGAGCCCCTTGGTCCGGATGGCCGGTGGAACTCGCGGATCGGCCGACCGCGCCAGTACGGTACCCCGACTCTGCGGAGTCCAGTGCGACTGCAAGATCACAATGGCGGGCCGCGGGTGCTGCGCGCGACCGTAACACATCGGGTCGGCGTGCTTGTCCGGCGTACAACGCATGGCCCGGTGTGCAGTCCGCGGGTTGACGCCCCGGCAACTTGCTATAGGCCCCGAGATGGCCGGGGATCTCGTTAGGCAAATCGCGCTGTGCGTTTGTCGAGGAATGCGTTGATGCCTTCGCTGCCATCGGCGCTATCGGCACATGCCGCAATGAGCCTGCCCTCGATCTCCATTTGCTCTTCGAGGCCGTTACCGAATGTGGTCAGCAACAGTTTCTTTACGGCCGATCCGGAGTCCTTTGCGCCAGAGGCCATATCGGTGGCGAGCGCGTTGGTGTGGGCAGCGAGTTCGTCATCGGGTACGACCTCGGTGACTAGGCCCCACTGCGATGCCTCGTGAGCCGATAGCCTTCGGTTGGTCAGCATCAACTCCTGGGTGCGGCGAACTCCGATCTGGCGGGGAAGGTAGTACGACGAGCTGCCGTCGGGGCTCAGACCCACCTTCGTATAGGCCATCATGAATGATGCGGATTCAGCAGCCAGCACGAGATCGCCGGTGATCGCGAGGCTAAACCCGGCGCCCGCTGCCACGCCGTTGACGGCGGTGATCAGAACCGCGTCCATGCGCGCGAATGTGGAGATCGCGCGGTGCAGATCGTCGGCCATCCCCTTGACGTAGCGGCCGCGGCCGAGCGGCGATGACGCCATCGCCTTGAGATCGCCACCGGCGCAGAAGAACCGGCCGGTGGCGGTCAGCACCACTACCTTGGTGTCGGCAACGTCGCATCGTCGCGCCGCGTCAGCGAGTTCGCGGGTCATGGCGTCATTCATGCCGTGTGCATCGGCGGGCCGGTTCAAGGCGATGCGGGTGATGGGGCCAGCCTGATCGAAGGTTAGCGTCTCGTATTGAGTCATGGCGGCCACATTATCCGCACACCGGTCTCGCCCGACGTAATCCTGGCCGCGCCGGTCAGCCTTCTCAATGAGCAGTGTGCCTTCGCCGCCGATTTGTTCCTGTGCGTGCTGCGCGACGAATGCGCCCGTGACGATCACCATGGGCTAATCGTTCCGCCCGCCCAGTTCAGAGCAATCTTGGATTCCCGGCAGCTCTTGTCAAATAACCATCGTGGAATAGCGACGTTTTTCCGCTGGGTTGCCGCGCATCAACGCTCCATCAACGTTGACGGTTGGCGCGGCGCGTCGCTGGGGTGAGACGTCCTCTCGCGAAGTCGCCAGCGCCCAAAAGGCCGCAGCGCGAGTCACAGGCATTTCCATGCCACTGGCACTGCTGCTGGGTGCGCCCAGGGCTCGGGTCAGATCAGGTCGCTGACATACAGTTGCATAGAGTCGAATAGGCTCTCGAGTAGTCCGCTGCTGGCGAACCCGTGCTCAAATGCATCAATCCACGCGTCGGGGTTATTGATGTTGTCGGAGATGTCGACATATGTGATGTCGCCGTCGGTCGACGTGGTCGCATCAGCGATTTCCGTCGGTGTCAACCCCAGGTACTCCACGTGCTGGACGAACAGGCCCATGGTCGAGTCCAGGAAACCTCCGGCCGTGAAGTCCTGTTGGAAGTCGGCGACCCCATCGCCGTCCAGCGTGTAGATCGTCGTCGGGTATGCGTTATCCGGCGTCACGTTGCCAAGGACGCCGTCCATCCCGGAATCCGTGAGAATAGTGTCCGTCATACTCGAGCCGAATAACGCGTCCATATCTGGTTCCAGATTGGGCCAAATGCCGCCCGGGAGGGAGGGGTCGCCGATGAACACGAAGTGCAGACCGTCGGAGGGGATGTTGGGGTCTTGTTCGAGTTGGGTCATTGCCATCGACTCGGCGGTGGCGCTCTGCGAGTATCCGAAGATCGTCAGCGGGTCCGCGGCGGTGCAATCGCTCGGATTCGAGTTGCATTCGTTCTCCACGGCGGCAACGATCTCGTCCGCGGCCATTTGAGTACTCGGACCCTGCTCGATGAGTTCGGGCGTCGTCAGCACCTGCAGCGGCGCGTTGCACGGTTCGGTCCCGACCATGTCGCAGACCGTCGAGTTGGTCGCGCCATCGTCGAAACCCAGCGGGTTCAGATACAGATCCTCGACGGTGTCCGCGAAGGCGGTCGACGGCGTCGGCTCGGTGGTTCCGCCGACGATGATCGCCGTGTCGCTCCCTTCTAGCGGGTCGTCCGTGGACAGCAGAGTCACGTCAGCGTGGGCGACTGGGTTGATTGGCGCGCTGGCCACGATGATGCCAACGGCGATAGCGTTCGCGAGCAGCTTGTGTCTGTTCACCGCTGCGCTCCTTCGCGCCCGTACGGTGACCTGCGTCATAGCATCTTCTTAGCTGAAGTTAATCCTAAATTCAAGAAATTCTTAATCTTGGACTTAAGGCGTTCCTGTGGAGTCGGGTATTTCCGGCCGACTCCGTTTCGTGTGATTGGTGCGGCCCAGTGGCCGGGGCGATGCCGGTGCGGTGTTCGGGGAGCTTGCCTTTAGGGCATCTCGACAGCCGTGAGGACAGCTGTTACGCAAGCCACCGTTCTTCGTCGTCGACTACCGCCGTCACCTGGGTTGCCAGGTCAGCGGAAGCGGATGTTCAACGTCGCCAGGCCGAAGATCTTCTTGCCGTCGGATTTCGCGGCGACAATGACGACACCGGTGCGGGTGTCGGGGTCCAGGGACTTGATTCGGCCGCTGAACTCGATTTCGGCGCCCTCAGTGGCCGAGACGATCGCGGGCGCAGACAGCCGCACCGCGTAGCGGGTAACCGCACCGGGGTCGCCGGACCATGCGGAGGCGAATCCGGCGCCCAAACCCATGGTGAGCATTCCGTGAGCGATCACATCCGGCAGGCCAGCCAGCTTGGCGATGTCCTCGTCCCAGTGAATCGGGTTGGCGTCGCCGGCCACGCCGGAATAGTTCACCAGGTCGCCGCGGGACAGTCGGGTCTGGTGCACCGGTAGTGCGTCGCCGACCTTCACGTCATCGAAGGACGGCGTGCCCGGCGTGCGGGTCGTGTCCTCAGCGATCCGAATTTCGCCCTCGGGGCGCACCGTCTTCTGGTACTCGGACTCGCCGATTCCGAAGATGTCCACGTCGTGCATCATCATCTTCTGCACGGCCGTCTTGATTGCCGGATCGACGTCCTCGGCGGTGAGACCGACAACGGTGGTGTGCAGAGTGTGCACCCGTTCGCCGGCGGTATCGGTGAAGGTGTTAGTCACGGTGATCAGGTCTCTGCTGGCGATCCTGCGCACCGACGTCAGTTCGACGTCGACGTGCAGTTCGTCGCCGGCCACGATCGGACGGTGCTGCTCGAAGACTTCTTCGGTCTGCATGTAGGCGTGGTAGCCGACGACCACCTGTTCGAACATGCGGCGATTGCACTTCATGGCCGGGGTCGACGTGAACGTCAGCGGCGCCACCAGGTCCGAATACCCCAGCTCAGCAGCGGCGGCGAGATCCCAGTGCGCAGGGTGATAGTCCTGCACTGCACGGGCGTACTCGCGCACCTTGTCGCGGCCGACCAGGTAGGTGCCGTCCATCTGGTAGTAGTGGCCGACCCGCGATTCGATCGCCGACGCTTCTGCTGCGGTCATCAATTTGCCCAACTTTTCTACTGGCTTGTTCGCTGAGGCCGACCGAAGCACACTAGCGCGCGGGGGAGGGAGCGCTGAGCGCCGCCGCGACAAATTGATCGGTTCGAGCAAAATACTGGACCGCCATCGCACTGAGCTGCCAGGGTGGTGGCTTGTGCGGGTGTGGCTGAGCGGCTAGGCAGCGGCCTGCAAAGCCGTACACACGGGTTCGAATCCCGTCACTCGCTCCGCAAAAGCTGAGCATCATCGCCGATGTGATCGCTGACCTTCGCACGGTAATCTCTCTGTGTCGTCTGCGTGGACGACGGCAGTCGCGACGACACTGCGGCCCCGGGCTCGGCGAGGCGATTACGACAACTCGGAGATTCAACGATTGCTGGCTTAGGCACCGACGCGCAATCAGTGACTGAATGCCTCGAATGCGGCTGTGCCACAAAGGTGTCAGCTAAGGTTCAACGTTACTCCGGCATCGTAGAAGACTTCCTATATCGCATCGAACAAGGTGCGCTGCCCTTGGCACCTCAAGGCAGACGACGTTGAGGGAGCGATCGGCGAGAGTCGCTGTTCCGTGAGGTCTGTTCACCGATAACGCAGGGTGCCGTGTGGCTAGGGAGTTGGTGCGCCCTTGCCTAATGTGTCCGGGCACAGCTCGTGTTGTGCAGCATCGATCACTCCGCGCAGGTCGAAATACACAATCGGGTTCGCGTCTATAATCTGTTGCGGCGTCATGCCGTTGTGCAATGAGGTGCAGACTTGGGATCCGCGACTGATCCTGACGGCGTCGTTTATTCCCGGCACGAATGTTCCGTGGTCGTTGAGGTATCGGATGTAGCTGTCGGCGTCGGCATGGGCCGGCGCGGCCGTCGCCAGCGCGGCAGGAATCATCAACACCGTCGCCGACCATCGCTTGATATTTATGGTCCGACCGTAAACGGATCTGGGTGCGCAGAGGCACAGAACGAGCAAACAGACGCCGGGGAGCGGGAGGTCGAGCCGCCGCAAGTTCAAATCCTGTCAGCCCGACGAAAGAAACCGGGGAGCGGCTTGCGTGCGCTACGCTACGGTGATTGCGCTGGATTCCCTTGTCAGTTCAGGATATTGATGCCATGGACGTGACGCGACGGCAATTCTTCATCACCGCGAGCGTGACCGTGATGTCGATGGTCACGATCGGGGTCTGCGCCGAGAGTACGACGGCAGACGACGCGCCTTCTGCCATGCGGTTTGGAAACCTTCAAGTTGAATGCGCTAGTGTCGCAACTTATTAAGCTGTTCGTCGACGTGTAGGGCGCTGGCGGCAGTCTTGTAGCTTTCAACAACACCTTCGAGCCGTGCAGGAGAGCCCTCGAAGCACGCCCAGTCGAAAACGGCCTGACATACGTGGTCGGCCAGACTGCGCAAGATGCCGTCCCGGGGCGGGTTGTCGATGACCCGGATCGCGGCCGTGCAGAACATGCCCTTGTCAACGTTATCGCCCTGCAATGCCCGTCGAGCCATCGTCAGGAGCTCACGGGTATGTACACCCTCGAAATCCATCAATCCCCCGTGCTTCTTAAAAGGGTTTCCGTGCCTCTGCCTTCAACCGCCGCGCACAACTACGCTCGTTACGCCTGAGTGCAGGGAAGCATTAGATCAGCCGAGTCGTAAACCTAGCCGACAGACGAGTACACCCCGGCCACGTTCTGGTAACAGAGATACATCGGTCTGAACCGGAATCGTGGGTCTCGAAAACTGGTTGACAGGGCTGGTGTCGGAATTGTCCCGTTGGAGGAATCATGCGCAGCGCAACCACACCCGTAACCCCCCAACCAGAATTGGACCTGGCCGGGCGGACTGTCGTGCTCATCGGTGGCAGCGCCGGCATTGGCTTAGAGACAGCCAGACGCGCACGCGCCCACGGCGCCGACGTCATACTCACCGGCCGCAATCCCGACCGACTCACCCAAGCAGCCCGCGACGTCGGCGCCCAACATACTGCGGCCTTCGACGCCACCGACGACGACGCCCTGAAAAGCTTCTTCGAGACCTTTTCCACCCCAATCGATCACGTGATGGTCACCGCTGGGGGCCCGCGGTATGCGCCCCTGCTGGAAATGGACGCTGACCAAGTGCGCGAAATTCTCAGCGGGCACGTAACGCTGTATCTCGCGGTGGCGCGCCACTCGGTGAGCAAGATGACGCCTCAAGGCTCGCTGACATTCATGGGCGGCACCGGGGGCCGTCGTGTCAGCAAAGAACTCGGCATCGTGCCAGCGGCCACCGCCGCGCTTCCTCCGTTCACCGCCGCCCTAGCTCTTGAGCTCGCACCCATTCGGGTCAACCTCATCGCCGCCGGCTTCGTGGACACACCATTATCTGCCGCACTACTCGGAGATCGACTTGACGAGCGCAGAGCCGAACTGCGTGCGAAGCTTCCCATCGGGCGGGTAGTCGGCCCCGCGGATGTTGCGGCGCTTGCCGTACACCTCATGACCAACACAGCGCTCACCGGTGCCACGTACGACATAGATGGTGGCCAACAATTCGTGCAGTGAGCTCTGCCCGCAACCATCGAGTTGTAAAGCGTCGGTCAACTTTCATTCATCTTTCTGGGGTCCCAGCGCCGTAGGATGCCGAGGCATGAGCGAACCTTCGTCCGGGAATGCTGGAAGCCTAGCGGCAGACGGCGAGTGGCAGCCACAGCGGTGGGAGACCACCTTCATCTACGAGACGCACGAATCCCTGCAAGCGGTGATCGATGAGGTTAGCCGACTGACGAACGCCTACGGAGCAGAGGGGTGGGAGATAGTCAACTCTGCGGTCCAACGAACTCAGGTCGTCCACCACTTCAAAGAATATGACCAAGTCGGTGACCGTCTTTTCGAGTGGGGCATCGTTTGTACCCTGAAGCGGCCTCTTCCGCCCGGGTAACGCCGCTTGTCGGGCGACCCAGCTGTTGCTATTGCGCGGACGCGGCGGCGTAGTCGGCGTCGAACGTGGATTTCCCGGCGGCCATCAGGTCCGGCGCGATAGCGGTGTCCAGTGCAAGGGACAGTTCCGATTTTCGAGAAGACTTGTGGTGGAGAGGTTTTGACTGCCGATGATAAGTGAGGTGTTGTCGGTGAGCACAATCCGTGGAACGCGGCGTCGAGGATGACCCGGATGTCCACGCCGCGGTTGTGGTCGTCAATGAGTGCGTTGACCGCGGCGGGATCGTTGAGTTCGTAGATGGTGATACGGACCGAACGGACCGCAACGCTGATCAGACCGACGATGGGGGAGTAACCGGCGCCGGGCTCCTGGATCAGCTGATAGTTCGCATCGGTCGCGTGTGCGCGGCGCCGCGAGAATGGTTATGGCAACGCAGCCGCAGTTCGCCGCAGCCACCGAGTCTGGGCGACCCACGCTCGGCGGAACGTGGATCCGATCGGTGAACACGCTCCGGCCGTTTCGCACTCAACGGAACAAGCGGCATCGCTGACCACGCGGGCAGAAATAACGGCGCGGCCTTGTTGCGATACATACGCGATAAGACAGAGGGAGACGCTGATGAAGATTCGCTTCGGGGTCAGCCTGGGTGCGAACACCGCTCCGAGCCAGCTAGCCGACATCGTCGATCACCTCGAAAACAGCGGAGTCGACTCGCTGTGGCTTTCGGAACTGGTCTACTCCCCAGCGGTGGATCCTATGGTGGGTATGGCCTACGCACTGGCCCGCACGACACGTTTAAAGGTGGGCACTTCAGTCGCAGTGCTTCCAGGGCGTCATCCGGTGCTGGTGGCGAAACAATTGGCGTCGCTGGCGGCCCTTGCGCCCAAGCGAGTTCTGCCCGTCTTCGGGTTACGTTCGGCGATTGCGGCCGAGCGCGAGCTGTTTGTCGTCCCTGACGGAGAGCGGGCGGCGGTGTTCGATGAGTCGTTGCAGTTGCTACGGTCGGTGTTGGTCGAGAATTCGGCGAGTTACTCCGGCCGGTATTTCACGGTGAGCCGGGCGGCGATCGCGCCGCGACCGGCACCTCCGCTCGACATTTGGTTAGGCGGTTCGGCGCCGGCGGCATTTCGCCGCATCGGCGCGTTTGGCGATGGCTGGTTGGGTAGTTTCCTTACCCCAACGGAGGCGCGACTGGGGCGCGAAGCGATCGAACGTGCGGCGGGACAGGCGGGTCGGCATATCGAACCGGACCACTTCGGGATTTCGTTGGCCGTCGCTGACGGTGAGTTGCCGGTGGAGTTGGCCGCCGCCGTTCGCCGGCGTCGTCCCGATGTGGATCCGGGTGAGCTGATCGCGACGAGCTGGGATCAGCTGCATCGCCAACTCGACGCCTACCTGGACGCGGGTTTGACGAAATTTGTCATTCGGCCGGCCAGCAGCGGGCCCGTGGACGATTTCATCGATCGATTCGTCGACGAGTTGGCCGATCGACAGAACTGATTACGATAATCTATTATACCGCAGGCAATTACGATACCGCGAAACCTGACCGCGTCACGCTCATCGCCGGTCACGGTGGCGATGAGGTCGCCGACGGTGCGCTGTGTCATCTCCAACGGAATGGCCGCGCAGCTACCGTGCGACACCGCCTTCGCCGCTACGAGGAGCTCACCGGAGCCAACCTGCGCGACCCCGATCATCTCGTCGTTAGCTGAACAACCCCCGGTTTTCGCCGACGTATTGTTTGACGGTTTGTGCGGTGTGGCCGGTCACGTCTTCGAAGTCATGAGTAAACCGGTTGTAGCGATCGTCGCGGTGCAGCCGCGCCATGGTGGCGATATGGTCTTGCACGTGCGGGTCGAGCCCCGACTCCGTTAGCTGCTTCAGCCACTGGTCATAGGACACCCGGACGGCGGCGACCGGCCGGGCGAGGGCTGCGGCGTACTGCTCGGCAAGCTGATCGACGTCTAGCGTTGCCGGACCGGTCAATTCGTAGAGTGCCCCGACATGGCCGCTGGGTGAGCGCAGCACGGTGGTGACCACGTCGGCCACGTCGGCGGCTGCGATCGGTGAGGTACGGCCCGTTCCGAACGGCAGCTCAAGGCGTCCGGTGTCACGGATCGACTGGGCTGCCAGCAGGGTGAACAGCGGGTTGTCGAGGAACACCGTGGGCCGGATGTGCACGGCGGGGAGGCTCGACCAGTTGATGACGTGTTCGGCCAGCCAGTGCAGTCGTTGTTGGTGGGATTCGGCGGTGCTGTTGACGGTCATCTGGGAGACCGTCATCTGAGACATGTTGACCAACAGTTCCAACTCGCCGAGTTCTGTAGCGATGGCGCAGATGACTGCGGTGGCTTCCAGATAGGCGGCGGAGACGCTCATGTTGAAGAACATTCGGGTGATGCCTGACATCGCTGCCGCGATGTCGACGGGGTCAGTGAGGTCCCCGACGATCACCTCGGCCCCTTGCTGGCGCAGCGCGTCGGCGCGTGAGTCCTGTCGGTGCACCATGGCCCGTACCGCGTCGCCATGGCCGAGTAATAGGTGCACAACGCGGGTGCTGACGCTGCCCAGCCCGCCGCCGGCGCCGGTGATCAGATATGTCGGGGCCATCTCACTCCCAAGGCTCAGTTGCTGAGCATCTCAGATGAGGCTGTATGTGTCATCCCGGCGCCTACAGTGATGATGTCATCTGCGGCACAGCGCATTCCGGTGATTCCAGCGTGGCTCATATTCGATCCGGTCCGGATCCACCACCGGATGGTCCTCAAGGAAAGAAATAGCCCGGCGCCAATCGGCGATCTGGACCCATGGGTCGACGTCGAAGCGCGGCGAACCGTCCGCTGGACCCGAAGCCTCGGTAGTCGTGCACCAGCACCACAAACCCCGCGTCGGCGAATAGGCGAGCGAACCGCTCCAGGCCGTGTTCCTTCATCCCGGCGCAGCCGTGCGCCATGCTGATGCCCGGATGCGGTCCCGCCCCGTCGGGCAAAAACAACCAGCCCCGCAGCGTGACACCACCTTCGACCGGGAACTCGACATCCATTCGATGCACCATCTCTGCTCCTTCCCGCGCTGTACAACATCCACTGTGTGCGCGCTGCGTCCGAGGTGGGGAAGCCCCAATAACACCGGTACTGGCGGGGACAGCCTTAGGCTGATGTGGTGGTGGCGAAAGGCAATGCGCTCGGTGATTACCTGCGTGCGCGACGCGGACAGGTCCACCCCGAAGACGTCGGGCTGATCGCGGGCGCGAGGCGCCGTGTTCGGGGCTTGCGGCGCGAGGAGCTGGCCATGTTGGCGGGTATCAGCTCCGAGTATTACCTGCGGCTCGAGCAGGGCCGCGACAAGAATCCATCCGCTCAGATTCTTGACGCGCTTGCGCGGGCGCTCCAGCTGGACATCAAAGGCAACAAGTATCTACATCAGCTGGCGAGCCCGCCCGGCAGCCACAGGGAGCAGCCGGATCTGGAGACCGCTGCCGACGGCATCGACAAACTCATCGACCAGTTTTCGATGCCGGCAATCGTGGCCAGCAGGTGCCTGGATGTGCTGGCCGCGAATCCGCTCGCCCGGGCCCTGTCGCCAGGTTTCACACCCGGGGGCAACTTTCTGCGCTGGCGACTCTTCGAACCCGCTGCCCGGGAATTCTTTGTTGATTGGGACGAGGTGACCGACGTCGCGGTCAGCGGGTTGCGTGAAGCGGCCGGTAGCGATCCGGATGACCCGCGCTTGCGCGCCCTGATCGACGAATTGTCCAGCACCAGTGCGCGTTTCCGGGAGCTATGGGCGCGAGCGGATGTGGGTTACCGCCCGGGCGTCATCCATATGCGGCACCCTGACGTCGGTGACCTTTACCTACACCGCAACAGGTTCAACATCCCGCACTCCGGCGGACAGCACATGCTCACGTATCGCGCGGAGCCCGGCAGCGACTCCGCCGCTGCACTAGAGGCGCTGCGCTCGCTGCCGGCTGCGGACCCAGGGTAAGTTGGCCGTCAGGGCCGGGGAGACCGTCCGGGTGGTGTGTCCGCTGGCGGGTAGAGCGGCCGCAGCGCGGTGGGCGCCCGGAATGGCGCCCACTCGCCGTGCGGCTGTGCCAGCCGGTCGGCGACGGCCCATATCACCGCCGGATGGTGGCCGAATCCCAAATGGCTGCTGGCTACGGCAATGTTCTCGGCCCGTGCCGACGGCTGGTCGAGGCAGGCCTGCCAGGCGACGATGCCGTCGTATCGGGAGTAGATCGATGTGGCTGGCACCGGCAGCGCGTCGAGACCGGACTCCAGCGGCAACTCCCTTGGCACGACATGCAAATGGGCGTAGCGGTCAAAGGCACGGCGGGCCCGGGACTGGCTTTCGTGGGCGAGGCGAATCGGACTGCCAAGCGTGATGACTTGGCGCACCGCAGCGGGAGTGTCACGGGCGAGGGTGCGGGCGTAGACACCGCCGAGGCTCCAGCCGATCACACTCACCGCAGAGTCGTATCGCGACCGCAGGTCGAGCAGGCGGTTCTGCAGTCCGGTGACCGTCGCGGCTGTCGGGCCGAGGTTACGTCCGAGGCGCCAGCCATGTACCCGGTAGCCCAGGTCGCGCAGGATGCGCCGCAGCGTCCAGGTGGAATCGTCATCGGCCAGCAGGCCCGGCAGCACCAGAACCGGGTGCCCGTCGCCGACCGGCAGTAGCTGCCTTAGCGGCAGCGCGGCGACGAGCAGACCGAACTCGGCCACCGCGCGAGCGGCGTCGGTCACGAAGAGCCACGACGCGGGAGCACCCGCCCCGGCGGTACCGGCGGGTACGTCCGCCCACGACACCGGACTCGACATCAGCCTGCCCCCACTGCGTCGGACAGTGCGACGAGTTCGGCTTTGGCCGCATCGATTATCAGATCGACATCGGGCACCAGGTCGCGGTCGGCCAGTGCTCCGAAGTTGATCTTGTGGTTGGACCCCAAGACGGTCAGGTTGAGCCCCTGCCCGTCGGCGATCGCCGAGAGCGGGTAAATCCCGTCGAGTCGCGCCCCGCACAGATAAAGATCCACGGTGGGCCCGGGAACGTTGGAAATGATCAAGTTGAACGGCGGGACCCGCTCCAGTAGCCGCAGTCGGGTGGCCAGCCGGTTGGCCTGATTGGCCAACGCCGGCATGGAGAACTGGGCGATGTCGGTGAGCAGCTCGGCGGGCAGCGCGTTGTGCTGCTCCTTGGCCGCGCGCATCGCCTCGTGCACAGCTGCCAGCCGCGCACCCGGGTCGGCCAAATGCGTGGGTAGCGGCGCGATGACGGTCGAGACCCGGTTGCCGTGGGTGCCTCTTTGCTCTTCGGTGCGGATGGACACCGGAACGGCGGCCACGAGCGGTCCCTCGGGCAGGGCATCGTGTTTCTGCAACCAGATGCGCAGCGCGCCGGCGCACAGCGCCATCACGACGTCATTGACGGTGACACCCGCGGCCTTCTTGACTGCCTTGACCTCCGCAAGCGGGACGCTGGTGAAGGCCCAACGCCGATGCGGGCCGATGTTCTTGTTGAACGGCGTTGGGGGCGCGATCAACGGCGGCGCCGACAAGATGACACCGCGGCCGCGGCGCAGCAGAAAACGGTCGATGAGCGGCAGCCACGGGCGTGCGGGACTGCTGACCAGCGCTGGCAACGAGCGCACGATGTCCGCCGAGACCCGTGCCGCCCGGACCGGGTTGGTCGCCAGCGACGCAACGCTGCGCGCCAGTAGCTTCGCCGCGCCGGGCTCGGTTTCCGGACGCCACGAGTCTGGCTCGCCAACATCGCGGGGCTCCGGCGAGGTGTCCATCAGCGCGGCCAGCAGATCGTTTCCCGAAACCCCGTCGATGGCCGCGTGGTGCACCTTGATGTAGACGGCCTGCCGGCCGCTCTGCAGTCCGTGGATGAGATAGGTCTCCCACAGCGGGCGGCGGCGGTCCAGTGGCCGCGCGTGCAACCGGGCCGCCTGCACGGCCAGCTGGCGATCATCCCCCGGGCTGGGCAACGCGAGTTCGCGGACATGAAACTCGATGTCGAAATCGGGATCCTCGATCCAGTACGGCTGATCCAGTCCAAAGGGCACCTCCACCAAACGGCGGCGAAACGGCGGCACCAGATGCAAGCGGGACTCGATGAGTCCGGTCAGCCGCTCAAGCGTCAGCACCTCGCCTCTCGTGGGCGGATCAAGGATGGACACACTGCCCACGTGCCCGTAGGCCGTTGGCGAGTCGAGCGCCAAAAACGCGGCATCCAAACCGGTCAGCTGCTGCATCACACCTCCATAGGCAAGCTCGGTTTAGCCCCTGAGACATTGTGGCTAGGTGCACCGCTGGCTCGTGCATCCATCACGCTAGAACCAGTTTTCACCCAAATCCATAGTGGTTCGGTCGCCGCTATCGAGCAGGTCGAACTGTGCGATCGTCTGGGGGAGTTCGTAGTGGAAGAAGTATTGCGGCCAGGCGCTTGCCGACGGGCGGGAGATACGAACAGCCGGCGTTCATCCAGCCGCGCATCGCGGGATCGAGCGAGATGTATGTGACGGCGACGACGAACTGCCTGTCGGCCGGCTCAGGAACCGGCATCTCGATAAGCTCGAAATCCGAATCGCGAATCTTGCCCGGCGGGCGAGCGGCCAGGCGCCATTGTCGACTCTTGCTCAGCGCGTGGGTGCGCCGGCCTCCTGCCGTATCTTATAGAGGCTTCACACGGTACTCCACTAGTAGTAATTTGCAACTAAGATCCGAAAGACGACCATGCTTCCCGCGAAAGGACAGCCAGATGAGTACGACGGTCCTCGACCGCTTCCGGCTCGACGGGAAGGTGGCAATCGTCACCGGGGCGTCCTCGGGGCTGGGTATCGCCTTCGCCGAGGCACTTGCCGAGGCGGGCGCCGACCTCGTCCTGAGCGCGCGCCGCACCGACCGCCTCAAGGAGACTCGTGCCCTTGTTGAGGAGCGGGGCCGGCGCGCGCTAACGGTGACCGCGGACGTCGCCCGTCCCGAGGACGCACAGCACGTAGTCGACGCCGCGATGACCGAATTCGGTCGTGTCGATGTGCTCGTGAACAACGCCGGTAAGGGCACCGCCGTGCCCGCCACGCGCGAAACACCCGACCAGTTCCGCGAGGTGATCGATATCAATCTCAATGGGTCCTATTGGATGGCCCAAGCGTGTGGCCGTGTCATGAAACCGGGTAGCTCGATCATCAATGTCGCGAGTGTCGTCGCGCTGGCCAGCGGCAGGCTGCCGCAGGCGGCCTACTCGGCCAGTAAGGCCGGCGTGACGGGTCTGACCCGGGATCTGGCCGTGCAGTGGACCGGTCGCAAGGGCATTCGCGTCAACGCGCTGGCTCCGGGCTTCTTCCCGTCAGAAATGACTGATCAGTTCCCTGAGGGTTACATCGACAGCCAGCTTCCGCGGGTCCCGGCCGGTCGGCCGGGAGATCCAGAAGAGCTCGCGGCCGCGCTGGTGTTCCTCGCGAGCCCTGCCGCTAGCTACGTCACCGGCGCCACACTCGTGGTCGACGGCGGCCTCACCGTCTCGTGAATTAAGTTTTGAAACGCAACTACGATCGGCGTTATCCTCTTCGGTAATGAAGCATGCCGATCTGCATGATGAGAACTGCGCGATCGCCCGTTCGGCGGCCATCGTCGGTGAGCGCTGGGTCTGGGTGATCATGCGGCAAGCGTTCAACGGGGCTCGGCGGTTCGAGGATTTTCAGCGGGGCATCGGCTTGGCCCGCAACG
The DNA here is from genome assembly GCF_035623875.1 of Mycobacterium sp. GTDB lineage: Bacteria > Actinomycetota > Actinomycetes > Mycobacteriales > Mycobacteriaceae > Mycobacterium. The sequence continues at coordinate 14,796 of NZ_DASPSP010000328.1, forward strand.
TGCTTTCGGAACGGCTGAACAGGCTGGTCGACCACGGCATTCTCGAACGACGCCGCTACGCCGAGCACGCCGCGCGCGACCTCAACGAGTATCGGCTGACCTCGAAGGGACGCGCGCTGTTTCCCGTCTACGTCGCGCTGATGCAATGGGGTAACGAGTGGACCGGTCTTGCGGCCCCTCCCGTCGATCTGCTGCACAAGCCGTGTGGGCACCGTGTCGATGTGTGCGTCGTGTGCTCTCAATGCGGCGCGGAGATCGATGCTCGCGATACCGAGCCGGTCGTCGGTCGCGGCCTGATCATGCATCGCGGCGACCGCTCATGAGCCGCCTCCCGCGGGGGAGCAAACATCGTCGCTGTGCCTGCGGGTTCGAAAGGTCGGCTGATGAGACCCTATGGGCCGATGCGGGGTCGCGACGAGGTGTTGGCGACGGCACTCGGTATCGTCCGCCGCACCCGTGTGAGATCTGCCGTCAAGCAAGCCATACCCGCATTCGGGTCGCCCGAAGCAAGTGCGACGAAATCGAGCAGGCCTGCCCGGGGGCGCCGATCATCCGGCTACCACCCGACTTGCGGCTGTTCATCGCTTGATGATTGCCGTCGACCACGTGCAGTGGGCCGACCGGCTCAGCCGACGGCCTGTACTCGACGAGCTGTTCACCGCATGGGAACGGTGGGCCGCTGAGGTCGCCGAATCCCACACCACCTACCTGACATTCGCGAGGCTCCGCTCACCGTGGCCGCTGTCGCACTGGCTGGTCGCGCTGATCGCGGTGATGGATGCCGCTGCCCTGCATTAGGCGCTGACCCCATCGGGAGAGCCCAAACTTTCCCCGCGACTGTCGCTTCGGATGGGTTTCGTGGCGTTGCAGCAGATCGCAACATTCATGGGGCTGCCGGTATCCGACGATCCTGACCCCGACGGCCCGGTCACGGTGTCGTTCGACGAATTCAGAGCGGCTACCGCCATGCTGCGCGAAGTCGGGTATCCAATCGAACAGACCGATGAGGAGGCTTGGCCGCATTTTCGTGGCTGGCGCGCCAACTAGGACACGGTCGATGCCGATCCCACCGCGGCGCCCACCCGCCAGACTTGCACGAGACGCCCGACGACGGCGAACATAGCGCATCGCCTTCTGCGCCAACGGATCGGCTATCGCATCTGCATGTCCAGAACCACACGAAACCTGGCTCGGCCGGGCATCATTCGTTCATAGGCCGCGGGCGCATCTTCGAACGGCAACAGCTCGATCATGGGTGTGACGCCGTGCGCGGCGCTGCGAAGCCGTCACGCGCTTCTTGAGCAATCAGCCCTTCGCGCGGAACGGCTCACCGTCAAACCGCTCCCGGGTCGCGATTTCGGCGACGCTGTTGCGCTTCAGCTTCATCAGCTGCCGCTGCGGTTTTCCCAGCGGCAATACCGCAGCGACCGCGTACGACTCCGGCACGCCGAGTAAATCCCGCACCTGCGGCTCCGCCGCCACCGCATTCGTGGTGAGGGTGCCCCCATAACCCTCGTTGCGCGCGGCCAGCAAGATGTTCCACACCAGCGGGTATACCGATGCA
>NZ_DASPSP010000329.1:0-9424 GCF_035623875.1 Mycobacterium sp.
GATTGAACTGGAGCTGCTGCAACGGCTGCACCGAGCGATCGGCTTAGAGATCGACGATCCCGACGCGGCCGTCCTGCTGCACGCGGACGGAGAGGCCGCCGCCCGCGCGAAGTTCTTTCTCGATCTAGGGTTCGATCCCGATGACACGGTCGCCATGATGCGGGTGGTCATCGAGAACCTGGGGCACGTGGCGGAGATCATGCGTGAGGCAGCGCTGAAGACGCTGCTGCGACCCGGAGCCAGCGAGGTCGAGTTGGCTCAAGCGGCGGAGCAGTTGGCACTGCGGTCCGCCCCGATGCTCGCGGCGGTGATGGGGGACCTGATACGCCTTGAACTGCGCCGCTCCTTCGAGACGGACGCTGTCACTGCCGCCGAGCGGGCGGCGGGCACGCTGCCGGGTGCCCGCACTGTGACGGTGTGCTTTGCCGACCTCGCCGGATTTACCAGGCTGGGTGAGGCGATTCGTCCCGAAGATCTGGAACGCATTGCCAGCCGATTCGCCGAACTGGCCCACAATGTCGCGCGATCGCCGGTGCGATTCATCAAGTCGATCGGCGATGCGGTGATGCTCATCAGTTTCGATGCAGTGCCGCTGCTGCACGCAGTCCTTGACTTGATCGATGAAGCAGCGGAAAACGACCTGCCCCCGTTGCGAATTGGTGTTGCGTCTGGACTCGCGGTCAGCCGTGCCGGGGATTGGTTTGGCAGTCCGGTAAACGTGGCCAGTCGGGTCACTGCCGAAGCGCGTCCAGGAACCGTTATGGTTGCCGACTCCGCGCGTGACGCCGTCGGCAACGCCGCGGGTTTGGAGTGGACGCCGGCGGGCGCACGACACCTCAAAGGCGTCCCCGACGAAGTGAAACTATTCCGCGTCGGCCGTATCACTCCTTAGCCAGCGCCGGATTGGATGCCGTTGCGGTCGCCGAGACCCCGGCCTATTTGAGCGCGTATACGTCGAACAGCACTTCCGGTGTTGCCGGAGTGGCTTGACCGATGGAGAAGCACTGCAAACGGTTCATCCACGTGTAAGCCGGATGCGCCGTGCGAAATAACGGGGTTGCGCGCACGGCAGCGCTGGAAGGCGCCTCGCCCCCAAGGAACTTTTCGTAACCGTCGGGACCCAGGTCCATCACACCGGTGTAGGTGATTTCTATCAGCGCGCCGTCGTGGCTCTCCAGTGCGCCCCGAACGTCAACCATGAAGACGCCGTCGGTCCGCAGAGTGCCGAAGTCAGCCCCGCCTGGCTTCACACTGCCTTGCAGACGTGGCCCCGTGATCTCACGCCGACGATGGGGAAGTCGATGCGCAAATCGCCCGGAACCGGGCCGATGACCTGTGGCGGCGCGAGCTGAAGACGATACGTGAAGAGGTGTTCGATCTGGTAAGGGTTCATGCGTGCTAATCCTCGTTTCTCGGGATCCGGACTCGGGCCGGCCAAGAGACGCCAACCCTGAATCTAGAATGGTCAGACCAAGATGGCAATGACTCTTAGGAGGGATGGCCGCGGGGTACGGCGAATTGCGCCTCCCCTCGATGCGACCTCTTAATGAGCGCGTTCGAACGTCATCGAACTTTCCGAATGGCAAGCCTGCGAACCGTTATGACCTGCGCCCAGTAAATCGAGCGCGACGTCCCCGATCATGTCCTCCTGGCCACCGACCAGGCCGCGTCGGCCGACCTCGATGAGGATGTCGCGCACGTCCAGGCCGTAGTCCTGTGCACTACGCTCTGCGTGTCGCAAAAAGCTCGAGTAGACACCGGCATACCCGAGCGTCAGTGTTTCGCGGTCGACACGGACCGGTCGATCCTGCAATGGGCGGACTAGGTTTTCGGCGGCATCTTGTAAGGCGAACAGATCACATCCATGCTGCCAGCCATAGATATCGGCGACGGCAACGAACGCTTCGATAGGACAATTGCCGGCTCCCGCGCCATGACCGCACAGCGACGCGTCGACACGGTAAACACCTTCTTCGACAGCGATTACCGAGTTGGCGACCGATAATGACAGGTTTTCGTGAGCGTGAACGCCAATCTGAGTACCCGGCTCGAGCAAGTTGCGGTAGGCGCGTACCCGGTCTCGCACATCGCGCATGGTGAGGCGTCCGCCGGAGTCAGTCACATACACACAGTGCGCTCCCGCATCCTGCATCAGCTTTGCTTGTTGCGCAAGGAGATCCGGCGCCGCCATGTGGGACATCATCAGGAAGCCGGAGACATCCATACCCAGATCGCGTGCTTTGGCGATGTGCTGTTCGGCGATGTCGGCCTCGGTGGCGTGGGTCGCTATGCGCACCGAAGTGACTCCGAGGTCGTGGGCGGCGACAAGGTCGTGGATGGTGCCGATCCCGGGCAGCAGCAGGGTGGTCAGCCGCGCTCTGTTGACGACCTCGGCTGCGGCGGCGATCCATTGCCCGTCGGTCGAGCTGCCCGGTCCGTAGGTGAGGCTGGAACCGGCGAGGCCATCGCCGTGGGCCACCTCGATGGCCGCGACACCGGCTGCGTCGAGTGCGGCTGCGATGCGGCGCAATTGGTTGACCGGCAACCGGTGCCGGATGGCGTGCATGCCGTCGCGCAGTGTGACGTCCTGGATGTACAGCTGCGTCATGACACTCGTTCTTCCCTTCGCGCGCTGATACTTTCGCCGACTCGGAGTGCGGCCGATGTCATGATGTCGAGGTTTCCGGCATACGCGGGCAGGTAATGAGCGGCGCCCTCGACTTCCAGATAGATCGACACCTGCCAGCGGGGTCGGCCTTGTGCAGTGTCTACCAAATCGGCCGCAGGGTCGTCGGTTTCAAGTCGGCGGAACTGCACTCGTTGCTTGAGCCGGTAGCCGGGCACATAGGTGGCGACGGCATCGACCATGGCCAGCACCCGCTGTTCGACGGCATCGGGATCAACGTCGCCGATCAGGCAATGCACGGTATCGCGCATGATCAGCGGAGGGTCGGCGGGGTTGAGCACGATGATGGCTTTCGCCCGCTTGGCGCCGCCGACGACCTCCAATGCCTTGGCTGTGGTCTCGGTGAACTCGTCGATATTGGCCCGGGTGCCAGGTCCGGCGGACTTGGACGCGATTGAGGCGACGATCTCCGCGTAGAGCACCGGCGTCGTTTCGGCGACCGCTGCCACGACGGGGATGGTGGCCTGGCCGCCGCATGTCACCATGTTGACGTTCGGGCTCTCGAGGTGTTCGTGCAGGTTCACCGTCGGCACCACGAATGGTCCAATCGCTGCGGGGGTGAGGTCGACCAGCTTCTTGCCGTGCGGGGCAAGTAGCCGGGCGTTGTCCAGATGTGCGGAAGCCGATGTCGCGTCGAAAACCACAGCGATGTCGTCGAACTCCGGCATCTCAATGAGGCCGCGCACGCCGCGCGGGGTGGTCGGCACCCCCAGACACTGAGCTCGTTGCAACCCGTCGGATGCGGGATCTATCCCCACCATTGCACCCATCTCGAGGTGTTGAGACAGCCGTAGCACCTTGATCATCAGGTCGGTGCCGATATTGCCCGAACCGATGACGGCGACTTTGGTGCGCGTCATGGCATAACCTCCGTGAAAGACACCTCGACCGAACCGATTCCGTCGATGTCAGCCGTGTAGCTGCTGCCGGGACGCACCGGCACCATAGGGCCCAACGCGCCGGAGAGCACAATGTGGCCTGCGCGCAACGGAGAGCCGTTGTCTTGGGCGGTGCGAGCCAGCCACCGAAGTGCGTTGAGCGGGCTGCCCAGACAGTCCGATCCCCGCCCGCTGGAGACAACGACGTCGTCCTGCGTGAGTCGCATTGTGCGCGAGACGAAATCGAGGTCGGCCGCGGCCGCCACTTCCGAGCCCAGGACGAACAGGGCCGACGAGCCGTTATCGGCGATGGTGTCGACAATGCTGATCGACCAGTCGCGCACCCGCGAATCGACGATTTCGATGGCCGGCATCGCGATGCCGGCAGCAGCTCTGATTCGTGAATCGGACAGGTCGCCCTCAAGGTCCTCGGCCAGAATGAAGGCGATCTCGGCCTCGACCTTGGGTTGCAACAGCATGTTGGTGGTCACGGTCGCCCCCGACGCCACCTGCATGTCGGCGAACAGCACGCCGGAATCAGGCTGGTCTACGCCAAGTTGGCGCTGCACTGCCGGGGATGTCAGGCCGATCTTGTGACCGACGATCCGGCGTCCGCGCTGCTGTGAATCCTCAGTGAGTAGGCGCTGTACCGCATAGGCGGCTGCGATATCCGTTCCGCCCAGGATGTCACGTACCGGGTCGCATTGCTGCGGCGCAGCAGCGGCCGCGATCAGCCGGTCCGCGGCCGCGCGTAAACCAGAGGTGGTGAGGGTCATCAGGTCGTGTCCTTCAGTAATGGGGGAGGGCCTTTCAGCCCATGCTGCTGCCGCCGTTGACGTAGATCGTCTGGCCGGTGATGAATCTGCTGTCCTCGCCAGCGAGAAAAGCGACTGTCGCCGCGACTTCGGCTGGATCTCCCGGGCGTCCAAGCGGGACGATCGCAGTTCCCTGCTCGACGACATGCTCTAAACGTGCTGGTGCCTGGCCGGATTCGAGCAATGCTGCCAGTTCGGGTGTGCGCACATAGCAGGGTGCCACAGTGTTTGCCGTGATGCCGGCCGCGGCAAACTCACGCGCGAGGCCGGTGATCATCGCATGCACACCGCCCTTGGCGGCGTTGTACATCGCGTGGTCCACCAGCCCGGTCCGCACCGAATCGGCACCGATGTTGATGATGCGTCCGTGGCAGCGGGAAACCATGTGCGGTAGCACCGCTCGCACGCAGTAAATCGTCGTCCACAGGTTGTTGTCGACGGTGGCCCGCAGCGTCTCTTCGGTGTGTTCGAGGGTCGGCCGGATCACGCCGCCACCGGCGTTGTTGACCAGAACGTCGATGTGGCCGAGCGTCTTGATCGCCGCAGTCGTCAGGTCGTCAGCCACTCCTGGTTGATGGAGATCGCCGGCAAAGCCGCCCGCGATGGGTGCCTGCTGGCATACCCGCTCTAGGTCTTCCTTGCCACGGGTAGCGGCGAAAACCTTTGCACCATCGTCGATCAGTCGTGCGGTGATCCCCAGGCCGATGCCAGAAGCAGCGCCGGTGACGACCGCTGTTCGGCCTGCCAGTGAGCCGAGGCTCATAGGATGATGGCCACATCGGAGACCGAACGCAGATCCGTCATATCCAGTTCGACACGCTTGCAGGCAATCCGGAAACTGTCATCGGTACGGCGCAGCCGGTAGCGGTACCGGCCGACGTAGCAACTCGATCGTCCAGCCCGGAATCGCCAGACCGTAAATGACGCCGTGACCGAGATGTCCTTGGCCGCCGCGTCTACCCGCACGTTGAACACCTGGTGGTTCGTGCGGGAGTGCGGGTACTCGCGATGGGCGCGCCGGCTGTTGAGTCGTTCGACCCTGGCCGTCAGCCGCACATGGTTATCGTCGATTAGCAGCAGGTCATGGGCTGGATCGCCGTCTGGAGCGTCGTTGCAGGGCACCTCGTACTTGGCGTCATCGTCGAAGAGCAGCAGCCAGTCGTCGAGTTGCCACGCGTCCAGCAATGCGGCTTCGGCGTAGAGGAATTCCTCAACCTGCTGTCTCGAAATCGCCTGCTGCGCCGGTGCCATCGCGGTCATCGGGCACCTGCCAGGTCCGCCGCGGTACCCATCTGGTGCTGCCAGCGTCGCCAGAACACTCGCATTTGTTCTTCATCGTTGGCCTCCGGGACACGGCCCATGCCGCGGGAGATGTCGTTCCACTCGACACCGCCGCTGGCAAAGCCCTGCTGGCAGGATTCCAGCGCCTCCATGTCATCCGGGGTGGCGAAGCCGCCCGGACCGAGAAACGTCAGGAAGCTGTCGAGCCGTCGGTGACGCAGGGCAGCGGGCTCGTTGCTCGGTGCCAGTGCCCACGCGGTGACGTCGACGACGTCAGGCGCCGGCGGGTAGAAGGTGCGCACCGTCACCGCCATGATGTCGTTGATGATCAGGTTTGGGTAGATCAGCAGGTTGCGATTCACTTCGGTCATCGCATGCGCGCGCTGCTCACCGTGGCGGGCAACCAGATCTGCACGCAAACGGTCGATTTCGGTGCGGGCTTCCTCGCCGAAGAGCGGCTCCCACTTAGCGACGGGCCGACCCCACGGCGAACTGTATTCGATCACCGCGTGACCGTTGCCGAGGTCGACTGCTTGACCGCTGACGCCGCCACGCAGGTCGGTCCCGATCGACACCAGATACTTGAAGTAGGTGTCGTGCGTAGACTCGGCGTGGTAGCCATCGAAGCTGTTCTCCACCAGCAGCTTCCAATTGGCCCCAAAGCTGTACTCGTTGGTGCCACGAGCCATCTCGACCGATCCGCCGCAGCCGTCGACGACAAGATCGATGTAGTCCTTGGCGCCGGCCAGATAAGTCGGCAGGTCTTGGATGCCGGGGTCGAAGCTGGCAAAGACAAAGCCCCGGTACGACTCGACGCGCGCCACCCGCTTGAGCCCCAACTCGTCGAAGTTCACTCCTCCGGCGTAAGCATCGCGGTCCGGCACGCCCTTGAGTTGGCCTTCGGAGTCGAAGGTCCATGCGTGGTAGAAGCACTGAAAAACTTTGGAATTGCCGGAGTCTTGGCGGCACACCAACGCACCGCGGTGCGTGCAGGAGTTGTGAAACACGTTCACATTGCCGGTTTTCACTCCGCGAACCATGAAGATCGGCCGTCCGCCGACCGGTCGTCGGACGAAGTCACCCGGCTCGGGGATCTCGGACTCGTGCCCGACATAAAGCCACGATTTGCCGAAGATCCGCTCGACCTCGGCTCGGTGTACCTCAGGCGAGGTCATCGCCGAGCGATGCACCCGAAACCGTTGAGCCACAGGATCATCGACGACGAGCGGCATGCGCGCTGTCACCTCGGTTGCCGGGCTAACCCACGGCTCGACGCCGGTGCTCATGGCCGGGCCAGGTAGTCAGCGACCAGCGCGGAGAACTCATCTGCGCGCTCGATCTGGGTCCAATGTCCGCATGCGCTGAACACATGCAGATCGGCGTTGGGCAATAGCCCCAGCATGGTGATTGAGACTTGCAGAGGTACCACCCGATCCTCGCGGCCATGAATGAGCAGGGTCGGCGTGGCGATGGCGCGCACCTCGCTTTCGCTGATGCCCAATTCGGATCCGGCGTGCCGTGGGTCGAAGAACATCGCGCGATAGGCCTCGTAGGCGCCGTCGGCGATGCTGGCCTCGTAGCGAATCGCGACGAGCTCGTCGGTGATCATCGCGGGGTTGACCGCGAAGTAGTTACGCAGCAGTTCGCGCATCGCATCATGCGACGGCTCATAGGCGCGCAGTGCGGCAAGACCCTCAGTGGGTGTCATGCCGACACCCGGCGTGCCCATCAGCACCATCTTGGTGATCCGGTCCGGTCGGTCAGTGGCCATTTGCAGGGCGATGCGCCCGCCCAGCGAATTGCCGACAACTCTGGCTTTTTCGATGCCGTGTGCGTCCATAAACGCCCAGATGTGATCGGTCCAGGTGCGAAGCGAGTACACGATATCTTCGGGCCGGCCGGTGGTGCCGAAACCGATGATGTCCGGGGCGAGCACGCGGAAACGTTGCGCCAGCGTCGGTATGGTGTGCTGCCAGTTGGCCAGCGCCGAGACCCCGGGGCCGGACCCGTGCAGCATAATGACGGGTTCGCCCTCACCGGCTTCGACATAGCTGGTCTGGATGCCTCGGGCATCGATGGTACGTGGCTCTAAGGCGGTCGCTGGCGCAGTCGACGTCGTCATACCGTGGATCCTTCCTTGAATACGGCAAAACACTTGTTGGAGTTGAAGACATCTGTGGTGACGAGTTCGGACCATTCCAGGTCCAAGTCGAGTTCCTCGACCGCTCCGGTCAGGCAAAACCAGTTCAGCATCTCGTGCTGACCGGAATCGACGATGTCGCGGCTGGGGGTGGCTTGCCACGTCTGGTAGTCCCGGTCGACGAACAGTTGATATAGCCGGCGATCGGCGTCGGTGTCAGGTGTGATGTGCCAGGTTTTATCCGTCAAAAATGCATGCGACCAGCTCGACGATGCCACCAAAGCGACTCGTAAGTCCGTGTCGCGGAACGCGTTAGCGACTGCGCGGCCCAGTGCGAAGCAGCGGGCAGGTGTCGGCCCGGACGGGTCGAGCTGTTCCTCGGCGATGGCGGCGAAGCGCGCCAGGCCCCCCCGGCGCGCGATCGCGTGCTGTCCGTAGCAATTGACCGTGATGGGGATCAGCCGGTAGTCGAAGTGCGATCCGGCGTTGGGGTAGTCCAGAAACAGCTGGGTGTTGACGATCGCGTGCGGAAAAGGTGCTTCGCTGCGTTTCCGGTAGGAGTAGGCGATGTCGAATCCTTGGCTTATGAGCTCGTCTGCAAGTCGGCGGGCCTCGTTCGCGGCGCCGTGCAGGGTGATCGTCGTCTCGTCGGGCAGACCCCACGCATTCGGGCTGCCGCGGTGCGTCATCAGCTCGAAGGGGTTGACGTCGACATCGCCGTAGGCGAGCACGCAGAACGGGGGGATGACTTCTTCGCGAAAGTTCTCGTACTGGTCGTCTCCCCATACCACGACGACGTCAGGAGCGAACTCGTCAAGGGCTTCGCGGCAGCGAGCAAGGTTCTCCACCAATAGCTTTCGGTGATGTGCGGCAGAGCCGACGCCGCCGTCGCTGCCCCATTCGGCGCGCATCGACGCAGACCAGGTGGCGGGGTCCTTCGCCTCGGCGGGAATGTCGGGGTCAGTTAAGGTCCATCGCAACAGGTCCGCCATATGCTCGTCGGTGCCGGCCAGCAGCGGATAGTGGGTCATGCCCAGACCCAGGAAGTGCGCCATAATGCTCCTCCAAATTGGTGCGGCAGATCCTGCGACGCAAGTCAGCGGGCAGGGTGGTGACGATGTCGTCAAGCGGCTGCGGCATCGCCGAAAACGGGTAGTCGGATCCGAAGACAACGTGGTCGTTGCCGAATACCCGGACCGCTGCGTTCAGCGCTTCGCGGTTATAGGTGAGGCAGTCGCACCACAGTCGTCGGGCCAGCCGACTCGGTAGGTCGGGTGAGTCGGCGGAGACGCCGGTGATCGTCGCTCCTTTGTCGAGTCGTCCGATCAACGCCGGCAGCGCGCCGCCACCGTGCGCCAGGCAGATTCGCACTTCCGGCCGACGCGCGAGTGCTCCGCTCGTGATCAACGTCGCCGCTGCCAGTGCCGTCTCGATCGGCATCCCGGCGCCAAACCCCAATCCGAGTGCGGTGACCCGGGGCGGTAGATCCTGGTCGCTGGGATGTACCAGGACCAAAGCGCCGAGTTCATGCGCGACAGCAAAGAAGCGGTCGAGGTTGGGGTCGGCAAGCTCGGTATCCCCAACCCGCGTGCCGATCTCGACACCGAGAAACCCCTGGTGGCGC
>NZ_DASPSP010000013.1:0-5763 GCF_035623875.1 Mycobacterium sp.
AGCGGGATCGTCAGGTAAAACATCCCGTTCGAGAACTGTGACAGTTTCAAAGAAATCGGCCAGGACCCGCGCGGCCAGCAGCCCACCCATGCTCGCCCCGACAACGACGGCACGCTCGCCCAGCCCTGCCATTAGTGATCCGCCGAAGTGTGTTGAGCTGCAGTCAAATTAGCGTCGACATTGGTTATCAGCGCATCAAAGCCGGCGGCTGCCGCCTTGGTGCGGTGTTGTTCCAAGAAGTTTCGGTAGCTGCTTTCGTCGCCACGCGCGTGCGCGAGCAGTGCCCGCGAACGCAACAGCGGCAGTTCGTGGAGCACGAAACCGGGATCGGTGGGTACGGCGGCCAGTTGGTCGATCGCGGCCTGCGCTTCGCATTGGTCGCCACTGGATCCGCGTCGGACCAGCAGTTGGACCAGAACTTCGGTGGCCCTTCCGCGCCAGATCATGTCGCCGCTTTCGTACGCCCCGCCCACGACTCCCCGCACCAGGTCGATGGCACCATCGAGATCGCCGGTGCGGGCCTTCTCTAATGCGAACTCGGGTTCGACGATCGTCAGCGCGCTCAGGGAGAACCGCTCCGCCACGGCCATGTCACGGGCTTGAGTAAACAGGTCGAGACCCGCCTCGCGTTGCGGGCCCTCGCGACAAACCAGAACCAGGCCTCGGCAGAGACGGCCCATCCCGAGAACGAAGTCGTCACTGGAACTTTCGGCGATGCGCAGCGCCTCGACGGTCTCGCGCATGGCGGTCGCATCGGGCGGCAGCGCGCCGAAAGGAATGGAGGCGACGTACTTCCACAACAGGGCGAAAACATAACTCGTCGGGTCGAGAGGAGCAGCCATCGCGATCGACGTCGCGGCGTCGTCGAGCCACCCTCGCATGCCCAGACACATCTTGACGTGGCCGCGCATCGCGATCGCCGTGCTCAGCGGTGAACCGAAGATCAGGTTGCCCTTGGTGGGGTCGCCGTCGGCCAAGTCGATGAGGCGATCCGACAATCGCAGCGCCTCGATCATCTCGCCGGCCTGGCATTTCGCGTAGACCGCGGCGAACAGCAGAGCGACGGTCAGCGTCGGGTCTCCGATCGATTCGAGCAGGTCGCTCTGCTCCGAAGCGACTCGGGCCGCCTCACGAAAGCGGTTGTGGAACGTCAACGCCATGATGAACCCGGTCATGCCGATCGCCAGCGACACCTTGTCGTCAGCCGCTGTGCACAGATCTCGCAGTTCGTCGAAACCGGTATCGGCGATGCTGCCGCCGGTTCGCCAGAGAGTGCCGCAGAGCAGGTTGCGCGGCGCGATCTGCATCGCCGCCCGAAATGGGACGTCGGCCGGCAGGCGATCGGCGACCTGACGAGCCCGCTGCCAGTTGGTGCGGGCCGCCCGAATGTCGCGGAAGGAGGACCAGGCGCCGGCGCGCATATGCCAATCGAACGCCGCACGCAAATCCCCAGCGGCTTCGAGGTTTTCGGCAATCAAGGCGGCGTTCTCGTCGGCCGCCCCGGGATCCTGCTGTTCGATCGCCACAGCCAGGCGCCGGTGCAACTCGGTGCGTCCGGCCTTCAACTGTGACTCGTAGGCCACCGTTCGAATCATCGGGTGCCGAAACGCATACTGGGCCCGCGGGGTGAACATCACCTGATCGATCAACTCCACCTGGAGCAATTCGGCGATCGCCTCCCCTACTTCGATGTCATCGAGCAAGGGGGCCACCAGCTCAGCCCTGAATCGCGCACCGACGACCGCGGCGGCGTACAGGAAGTGTTTGGCCGGCCTACCGAGGCGGTCGATGCGGGCGGCGATGGTGGCCTGCAGCGTGCCCGGCACAGTGATGTCGGCGGCGTCATCACGGCACAGGTAGGCGCCGCGATCGCCGTCGAGCACACCGCGTTGAGCCAGATCACGCACCATCTCCTCGGCGAAGAACGGGTTTCCGGCGGCGCGTTCGGCGATCCGCCCGGCCAGAGCGCGTACCGACGGGTCAGTACCCAGCAGCTCGGTGGTCAATGCCGCGGTCTGCGCCGCGTTCAGCGGCGCCAGGGAGATCGTCTGTGCGCCCGGTGTCCGCGACAACGCGCCCCGGTATTCCGGGCGATAAGTGATCAGCACCAGCGAATGGCTTTGCGGCACAACAGTGACGAACCCAGCGAGCATGGCCTCACTGACCTCGTCAATCCAGTGCAAGTCCTCGATCACATACAGCGCCGGTGTGGTGCGTGCCAAGAGGGCGGCATTCAACAGAGCTGCCAACCGTCGCCGACGGGCATCAGCCGTAATGGTGGGCGGCACGGCGTCGGGGTCGCCGATTCCGAGCAGGTCGTCCAGCAGCAGCAGGTCCTCGGGGTTGGCGTCGGGGATGCGGGCCCGCACCCGCGCCCGGCCCTCCTCCTCGTCGAGGTTGCTCACCCCGAAAACCCGGCGCAGCAGCCGCGCCACCAGATGAAACGGAACATCGCGAGTATGGGATTCGCAGGCAACGGTGAACACCTCGACCCCGCGACCGGTCGCCAGCGTCACGGCCTCGCGCATGATGCGACTCTTGCCGATGCCGGGTGGCCCGACCACGCCGGCCACACATCCGGCACCGCTGATCGCCTGCTCGAGGATGGCGGCGATGGTATTCATCACCCAGGTGCGTCCGACCAGGGTCGGCTCGCGTCGGCCGATCCGCGCGTGCTCAGCCGCGGCCCCGAGCAGTCGACGCGCGGGTAGCGGCTCCTCGGCGCCTTTGACGTGTACCGACTCGGGCGCCCCCAGCACGGTGACGTGTTCGACCAGCCGGGCGGTGGACTCGCTGAGCATCACCCCGCCGGGTGGGGCGACGGATTCCATCCGTTGCGCCAAACCGACCTGCTCTCCGACCGCGGTATACGCCCTTGTATCAGAGCTGATTTCGCCGGCAATCACTTGTCCCGAGTTCAGCCCGACCCGCAGCTGCAGCGTGACGCTGTCGCGGCGCAGCACTTCGTCGGCCAGTTGCGCGATTTGCTCTTGGATGTCCAACGCCGCCAAACAGGCCCGAACAGCGTGATCCTCCAGAGCGACTGGCGCGCCGAACAGCGCCATAATGCCATCGCCGGTGAACTTATCGACCGTGCCGCCGTAGCGCCGAGTAATCGTTGCCGCGCAGCCGAAGACGCCGGCCATGATCTCGCGCAACCGCTCCGCCCCCAGCGTCGAGGCGATTGTCAGAGAATTCACCACATCGGCGAACAACACGGTCACCTGCTTGAACTCCGGCTGCTCTCCCGCTTGTGGCGCAGGTGCCCCGCATGCGTCGCAGAAGCGGGCGCCGTGGCGCAGCTCAGTGCTGCACACTCGGCACACCGCGCCTGCTGGCCCCATCCGCCTCTCCCGCCACTCGTCAGTGGTGCGGGCCGCCCACTGCACCAATAGAGGAGATTATCGACCTACGGCGCTGTTGAAGCAGCCGTTTGGATCACGCGTCACACGGGGGCAACGCTTTTGGTCGGCAGCTTCCGGGTGATTGACCTATGCTGTTCACCTTAATGATTGAGCGAATTGACGCTAATCATGTCCCCCGCGGGTGAATTGCGTGTTTCATGCCCTCCTTAACCGCCGACTCAAGTAGATTCTGGTTCCGGGTTTGCCATGCTAGGAGCTTTCGTATGTGTTACAGAAAAGCGTTGTCGGCGCTGAGAAAGGGCGAATACGACAACGCCCTAGCCTGGCTTAGAGTCCCGCTTGCCACGCTCCCCAACGGCAATGTTTACGCGCTTGCGGGCCTGGCCTACTTCCAGAAAGAGTGCTACGACAAAGCCAAGGACTACTACGCCAAGGCGGTGCAAGCCGGCGGCAAGGATGCCGCCGACTGGGGCAAAATGCGAGCCCTCGCGAAGGCCAACGCATACGCCGAAATCAATATCGAAGTGCCCACACCGCAGTATTTCAACGGCCCCGACCTACTGAGGCCTCCTGTGGTGGGCGACCTGCCCTGGCCGCCGTGGCCCGCGCAGGGGCATGGCTGCTTCAAGCGACTGCGCTTGTTCCTGGGCGAGGCGCTCGGCGCAGTATTGACGCGGTTTATGGATTGGCTCACCAACCTGGTGGGTCGGAAGTACGGATATCGCGCGAAGATCTGGACCAACTGGTACCGCCACCCGTGGTTGGTCGCAGTTCTAATATTGGCCTACGTGCGCGAACAGCTGAACGCGAAAAACCTGAAAAGCACCTACCCGGCCGGAGAGTTGGTCGCGTTCCAGAGGGCGGAGCTGCCGGTGCCGCAGGGCGTCGAACAGTTCCGCACCGCCGATGGAAGCTGGAACAACCTCAAGGATCCGAAGGAAGGCGCTGCCGGCACGCGCTTCCTGAGTAATGTCAGGCTCTCAACCATCCGACCCGAGACGCTTCCGGGACTGCTCGTACCGAACCCGCGCAAAGTCAGCCTGGAGCTGCTCACGCGCCCCGACGGTGACGATGGCGAACCAGAAACGACAACAGTTCAATTCCTTAATCTGTTGGCCGCATCGTGGATCCAGTTCATGACCCATGACTGGATTAGCCACGGAGATGTCGATCCCAACGACGTCATCGCGGTGCCGCTGCCCGACGACGACCCAGCACACGCTCGTTACCTGCAGAACGAATTAAAGATCAGCAGGACCCAGCCCGATCCGACGCGCAGAGGTCCAGAGGAGCCGGCCGCCACGAGTTTTATCAACGAGGTCACCCACTGGTGGGACGGTTCGCAGATCTACGGCAGCGACCAGAGCACCCAAACACGGCTGCGCAGCCTTGATATGGGCAAGATGGAGTTGGGCGACGACGACTTGCTGCCGGTTGAGCGCGTCACCAAAGCGGCTCAGCCCAGCACCCAAGCGGCTCAGCCCAGCACCCTAGTGGAAGACGCCGGTTTCATGCGCAACTGGTGGGTTGGCCTCACCATGCTGCACACCCTCTTCGTGCGTGAACACAACGCGATCTGCGACATGTTGCACGCGGCTTACCCAGACTGGAACAACGACCGCCTCTTCAATGTCGCGCGGCTGATCAACGCTGCGCTGATGGCCAAGATCCATTCCGTCGAATGGACCCCGGCCATCCTGCCCAACCAGACGCTCGAAACGGGGCTGAACTCGAACTGGTATGGCTTGCTGACCTACAAACTGCGTAAGGGCAAGGCGCGCAAGACAGTGTCCGACGTGAATATACGCAACCCCGAGCTCGGTGGCATCGTCGGCAACCCAATCAACAGACACCACTGCGCGTTTGGGCTGTCCGAAGAATTTGTGGAGGTCTACCGCCTGCATTCGCTGCTGCCCGAAACGCTACAACTGCGGCGCCGTGGCCAAAACGGCGTCACGCCCGTGCCACTCCCAGCGACGCGTCAGCACGGCTCGGTCGAAATCACGAGCGAGTACGCGATGTCGGACTTGTTCTATTCTTTCGGCAACCAGCAGCCGGGCGCGTTGGTGCTCAACAACTTTCCCCGCTTCATGCAGGAGCTCAGCGTCGCGGGCAAATCATTCTTGGACATGGGCACCGTGGATATTGTGCGTGCGCGCGAACGTGGCGTCCCGCGTTATAACGAGTTCCGCCGCCAGCTAGGGCTGAATCAGATTGAGAGCTTCGACGAACTTACCGACTGCCCGGACCTGCGGCAGAAGCTGAAGTCCGTTTACAACAACAACGTCGAGGACCTCGACCTGCTGATCGGCACGCTGGCCGAAGGCCACCGGCCTACCGGCTTCGGTTTCGGCGAGACCGTGTTTCAGATCTTCATCGTCAGCGCGAGCCGCCGCCT
>NZ_DASPSP010000028.1:0-7681 GCF_035623875.1 Mycobacterium sp.
CTGGAGAGGTCCCAAAACCCCCAGTTCCACTGCTTGAAGCGTAGTCACGTCCCCGATCGTGCGTGTGGGGATTCAACACGCGGTCAAGATCGAGTAAAGCCGGGTTGTCCGGGACCCGACCCCGCGCAGGCGCGCCGTCCCAGTAACGACTACCTTCACCTATAGCAACCTTGTAGGGACAGCATCAGCCGAGACCGCAAAGGGGTTCCAGTGGCCGCAAACGACGACTCCGCCACTCTGAAGTACCCGGGTGGTGAGTTGGATCTCGACATCGTCCACGCCAGCGAGGGAGCCGACGGCATCGCGCTCGGCTCTCTGCTGTCCAAGAGCGGATATACGACGTTCGACAACGGCTTCGTCAACACCGCCTCGTGCAAGAGCTCCATCACCTACATCGACGGCGACGCCGGCATCCTGCGCTATCGCGGTATCCCGATCGAGCAGCTCGCAGAGAAGTCGACGTTCATCGAAGTGAGTTACCTGCTGATCTACGGCGAGCTGCCGACCAAGGAGCAGCTGGCCACTTTCACCCGCCAGATCCAGCTGCACACCATGCTGCATGAGGACCTCAAGCGGTTCTTCGACGGCTTTCCGCGCAACGCCCACCCGATGCCGGTGCTGTCCAGCACCGTCAACGCGCTCTCCGCGTACTACCCGGATTCGCTTGACCCGATGGACACCGAGCAGGTGGAGCTGTCGACGATCCGGTTGCTGGCCAAGCTGCCCACCATCGCCGCTTATGCCTACAAGAAGTCGGTCGGACAGCCGTTCCTCTACCCGGACAACTCGCTGACGCTGGTGGAGAACTTCCTGCGGATGACGTTCGGGCTGCCCGCCGAGCCCTACGACCCCGACCCCGAGGTCGTTCGGGCGCTCGACATGTTGCTCATCTTGCACGCCGACCACGAGCAGAACTGTTCGACGTCGACGGTGCGGCTGGTGGGTTCGTCGCAGGCCAACCTGTTCACCTCGATCTCCGGCGGTATCAACGCACTGTGGGGCCCGCTGCACGGTGGCGCCAACCAGGCCGTGCTGGAGATGCTGGAGGAGATCCGCAAGAGCGACGACGACGTCGGCGAATTCGTACGGAAGGTCAAGAACCGCGAGGCCGGGGTGAAGCTGATGGGCTTCGGCCACCGGGTCTACAAGAACTACGACCCGCGCGCTCGCATCGTCAAGGAGCAGGCCGACAAGATCCTGGCCAAGCTGGGCGGCGACGACGACCTGCTGGACATCGCCAAGGAGCTTGAAGAGGCGGCGCTGACCGACGACTACTTCATCGAGCGCAAGCTCTACCCGAACGTCGACTTCTACACCGGCCTGATCTACCGGGCGCTGGGCTTCCCGACGCGGATGTTTACCGTGCTGTTCGCCCTCGGGCGGCTGCCCGGCTGGATCGCCCATTGGCGTGAGATGCACGACGAAGGCGACAGCAAGATCGGCCGTCCCCGCCAGATCTACACCGGCTACACCGAGCGCAACTACGCCACCATCGATTCCCGCTAGGTGGCCGGGCGGGGCCCGGCGAACACCGCTGTAAGTACCGCCATCGCAGCGTTGTGGCCGCCGATGCCGGAGACCGCTCCGCCGCGGCGGGCGCCCGAGCCGCACAGCAGGATTCGCTCGTGGATGGTTGCCACACCCCACTGCCGTGCCGGGGTATCCAGCCCGTCGTCGTCGTCAGCGAACGGCCAGCGCAGTGCGCCGTGGAAGATGTTGCCGCCCGTCATCCCCAGCGCGTGCTCCAGGTCCAGGGTGGTAGTCGTCTCGACACAGCGCAGGCCGTTCGCGTCATTCATCACCACGTCCTGAATCGGTTCGGCGAGAATGGAATTCAGCGACGCCAACACTGCATCGGTGAGCGTGTCGCGCTCGGCGCCGAATACTGGATGGGGTGTGTGCAGGCCGAACACCGTCAGGGTCGCAGCGCCCGATTCGCGCAGCGCGGGGGACAGGATGCTCGGGTCGGTCAGCGAATGGCAGTAGATCTCGCACGGAAGTGGGTCGGGCAGCGCTTTCGCGGCGGCCCGCGAATACGCCGCGTCCAGCTGTGTCCAGGTCTCGTTGACGTGAAACGTTCCGCCGAATGCCTGCTCGGGTCTCAGGCTGTCGTCGCGCAGTCGCGGCAGCCGCCGCAGCACCATGTTCACCTTGACCTGAGCGCCGTGAGCGGGTGTCGGTGACTGCTCCCCGAGCAGGCCGGCCAGCACCGCCGGTGTGACACCGGCGAGCACAAACCGGCCGCGCACCACGTGCTCGTCGTCGTGCCGGCGGTAGCGCACCTCGCCGTTCGGGTCGACCGCGTAAACCTCTGCGCTGGTGATGATTTCGGCTCCACGGCCAGTAGCCGCGGCGGCCAGCGCCGCGCTCACCGAACCCATGCCGCCGACTGGGACGTGCCACTCCCCGACGCCGCCGCCGATGAGGTGATACAGGAAACAGACGTTCTGCTGCAGCGACGGGTCGTCGAGCCGGGCGAAGGTGCCGATCAGCGCGTCGGTCGCCACCACGCCGCGCACCAGGTCGTTGCCGATCGCATCGGCGATCGCGTTGCCAATCGGTCGATCGACCATGGCTCGCCAGGCCGCGGCCGCTTCGGCGCCGCCGCTGTCGACGACCTCTCGGCGGGCCTGCTCGCGAGTGCGCAACGGCTCCAACAACGTTGGCCAGAGTCGCTCGGTCACCAGTCGGCAGCGCCGATAGAACGCAGCGAAGGCCCGCTCGTCATCGTGGGCGCCGACGGCGCCGAAGGTGGAGTGTGGGCCGACCAGCAGGCCGGTGCGTCCTGCCGTGGCCGGATCGGGCGTATAGGACGAATACGGCCGCCGGGCCAACCGCACCGCCGCACCGAGGTCGTCGGTGATGCGGGCCGGCAACAGGCTCACCAGGTAGGCATATCGCGACAGCCGGGCGTCGACACCGTCGAAGATCTGCGATGACACCGCGGCGCCGCCGACCTGGGCCAGCCGCTCCAGCAGCCGTACCCGCAGGCCGGCCCGGGCCAGGTATGCGGCCGCGACCAGGCCGTTGTGTCCGCCACCCACGATGACCACGTCGACGTCATCCGGGTCGGCAACCATCGGTCAGCCCAGGTAGCCCTCGACTTGGCCGGGCGGGCGCACCGCGGCCTGGCCCGGGTCGCCACCGGTTTCGCGCAGCGCCCGACGCTGCCGAAGCAGATCCCAGCATTGGTCGAGTTCGGTCTCGATGCGGCGCAGCCGCTCGTGCTCCTCGGACGCACTGATGTCGCCGTGCTGTAGCTGCGCCCGAAGTGCCTTCTCCTCAGCGACCAGACCGTGGATATGCGTCAGGGCGGCGCTGTCTGTGTTGTCGGTCATTTTTGGTCCTCTTCCACGAATCAAGTGTGCCGGACTAGGGTCGCATCCGTGCCAAGCAAACCTGAGATCGACTTTCCGAGCGGCCCAGCGCCCGCACAACTCGTCATCGAAGACCTGGTGGTCGGGGATGGACCCGAAGCCGTGCCGGGCGGCATCGTCGAGGTGCACTACGTCGGCGTCGAGTACGACACCGGCGAAGAATTCGACAGCTCATGGGGTCGCGGCGAGCCCATCGAATTCCCGTTGCGCGGTCTCATCCAGGGATGGCAGGACGGCATCCCCGGAATGAAGGTGGGCGGCCGGCGTCAGCTAGTGATCCCACCCGCCCAGGCCTATGGGCCGGTCGGCTCAGGGCATCAGCTGTCAGGCAAGACGCTGATCTTCGTGATTGACCTGCTCAGTACCCGCTAGCAAGAGAGAGGACCCAATGGCGGGATCCGATGAAGCACCCGACGCCACCGAGTGGCGACGAACCTCGAAGTTCTACCGGCGATATTCCGGCCTGCCGTGGTTGATCGGCTTGGTCGTTATTCCGTTGCTGCTGGCGGTAATCGGCTACGGCGACCTGGGCCGGACCGGATCGATGGTCAACGGGCCGACGGGCGCGTTGCCAACGCTAAACCCGCCCAAGCCGTCCGGCGGCGCGCCGAACACACCGACGATTCCACCGGTGTCGCTGGCACCGGTGTCAATCACCCGCAGCGGCAACGACATCAAGCTCTCCGGTGACATGCCCACGCTTGAGGCAAAGGAGTCGCTACTGGCGGCGCTGAAGGCGGGCTTCGGACCGAATATCAGCATCGTCGACAACCTACGGATCAACCCGGACACCACTTCTCTCGATTTCTCCAATGCTGCACCGGTTTTCAAGGCCGCGGCGTCGGTTCCCGATTTCGGTCTCACCGTCAAGGGGGACACCATCACCCTGATCGGGACGACGGGTTCGGGCGGGCAGCAAAACGCCATCGAGGAGGCAGCCGACGCGGCCTGGCCGAATTTGAATATCGTTGACACGATGGGGATCGGCGGTCCCGTCACTGCGAGCGCACCCCCGGGCCCGGCACCGGCTCTTGGCCCGGGCAATGCCTGCGCCAACCTGCGATCGGATGTCAAAGCCTTTGGCCCGATTACCTTTGCCACCGACGGGTACGCGCTGACGCCGGCCGCTGAGCAGACACTGAACCAAGTTGCCGACAAGCTGAAGACCTGCCCGGGGGTGAACGTGACCGTCAACGGCTATACCGACAACACCGGTAACGACGCCATCAACAACCCGTTGAGCACTAACCGTGCGGACGCCGTCGTGGATTACCTGATCGCACGAGGTGTCACGCGTGATCACCTGACCGCGAAAGGTTTCGGTGCTGCCGACCCGGTCGCTGACAACAACAGCCCGGACGGCCAAGCCAAGAATCGCCGCGTCGAAATCGTGGTCAGCTAAGGAGAATCCGACATGGACTTCGTCATCCAATGGTGAGCCACTCGAACTACGGGCTGGTCGGCCTCGCTTTCCTGCTCGGCTTGTTCCTGACGTTCGCGCTGACGATTCGGCGCGTCAAACGTGAAGTGCCGGTGAGGTCTTCGGCTACTGCTGCCGCCGCGGCTGTGAAGAGCCCGTTAGAGGCTGAGACAACGAAGATCAAAGCGGTCGCAGACAGTCCCTACGGTGCGGGTTCGGCCCGCCCCGGAGCCGACGGCAGCGGTCCGGAGGGTTGGCTGGTGAAGGGCAACGAGGATTCCATGCTTTACCACACCCCCGACAGCCCCCACTACCAGCAGACCATCGCCGAAGTCTGGTTCAAAGACGAGGAATCCGCCGAGCAGGGTGGGTTCACACCGTGGCACAAGGGCAGAAACAAAAAGTAGGGTTCACACCCCTGGCGTGAGCGTCAGCTCGGGCCGGGCAGACGCAGCATCAGCCGCACTCCGCCCAACGGGCTGTCCTCCAGCGACGCCGTACCGCCGTGCAGGTGTGCTTGCTGGGCCACCAGCGCCAGACCCAGACCGGAGCCCGAATGCGACGCGGTTGATCCTCGGGAGAAACGCTCGAACACCACCTGGCGCTCATCCTCAGGTACTCCGCCGCCGTTGTCGTCGACCGCGATTTCCACGCCCGCCCGCGAGCTGACCGCGGACAGCTGAACACGGGTGGCGCCACCGTGTTTGACGGCATTCGCGATCGCGTTGTCGACGGCAAGACGCAGGCCCGCGGGCAGCCCGACGATGATGCAGGTGGGCGACGGCACCAGCGACACGTCGAGGTCGGGATAGATCCGCATGGCGTCGTGTGCCGCGCGGTCGAGCAGCTCGGTGATGTCGACCGGCACCTGATCCTCCGACGTCGACAGCTCACCCTGGGCCAGCCGCTCCAGGGCGGACAACGTGGCCTCGATCCGCGATTGGGTCCGGATCACGTCGTGGAGCACTTCTTTGCGTTGCTCGTCCGGCAGGTCCAGGGTGGCCAGTACCTCGAGGTTGGTCCGCATCGCCGTCAGCGGCGTACGCAATTCATGCGAGGAGACCGCCGCGAAGTCCCGAGCCGACTCCAGGGCCTCCTTGGTCCGAAGCTGCTCGTTCCAGATTCGTTGCAGCATGCCCCGCAGGGCCTCGGCGATCTCGACGGCCTCGCTGGCGCCGCGCACTTGAACCTGCGGTCTCTCGTCGCCGGCGTCGATGGACCTGGTCTGTTGCGCCAACCGCTTGAACGGTCGCACCGCGAAAGTGGCCAGCAGCCAGGCGAACACAGCCGCCGCGCCGATCGAGAATGCGCAGATCAAGATCACCCGGCGGTGCAGGTTGTTGGTGTCGGCGATGGTGGCGTCATAGGTCGCGCCCACCGCCACCAACATCGGGTGCGGCGCTGGGATATTCACGGTGCGAACCCGATAGCGCACCCCGTTGACATAGGTATCGGCATAGCCGGCCGGCAACTCCGGCAAGGTGACTTTCGAGTTGGACGTGACCTCTTCACCGCCACGGCGCACGGTGATGACGGCATCTTGGTCGTTAGGGGATTTGGGGATTTCGCCGAGACCGCGGGGCAAAAACGGGATCGCGAAGCCGGCCGCCTCGTCCAGTCGGCGATCCAGCCGTTCCTTGCGGTCATTCGTGATGCCCACCCAAACGACGACGCCGACGATGAGCACCGGAATAGCCGCGCCGATGACCGTCGCCACCACTACCCGGGCACGCAGCGACGGCGTGCGGGTCACGATTCGCGACAAGAAGTTCATACTCGATCCCGTCACTGCATACGCAGTACGAATCCCACTCCACGGACAGTGTGCAGCAGCCGCGGGCCGCCTCCGGCTTCCAACTTACGGCGCAGGTATCCGATGAACACATCGACCACGTTGGTGTCGGCGGCGAAGTCGTATCCCCACACCAATTCCAGCAGCTGTGCACGCGACAGCACCGCGGTCTTGTGTTCGGCCAGCACGGCCAACAGGTCGAACTCGCGCTTTGTCAGGTCGACGTCTACGCCGTTGACTCGGGCCCGCCGACCGGGGATGTCCACTTCCAGTGGGCCGACGGTGATGGTTTCCGACGACGAGGTCGCGGTGGATCCGCGGCGGCGCAGCAGCGCTCGCACCCGAGCCACCAACTCGGCCAGCACGAACGGCTTGACCAGGTAGTCGTCGGCGCCGGCCTCCAGACCGGCCACCCGGTCGTCGACCGAACTGCGGGCACTCAGCACACAGACCGGGACGTCGTTGTCCATCGCGCGCAGGGCGGTGACCACGCTGACGCCGTCCAGCACCGGCATGTTGATGTCGAGCACGATCGCATCGGGCCTGGTCTCGGTGGCGCTCCGCAATGCCTCGGCGCCGTCAACCGCGGTCGACACTTCGAAGCCCGATAACCGCAATCCACGTTCCAGGGAGGCCAGCACGTCGGAGTCGTCGTCGACAACCAAAACCCGGGGTGAGGTCACACCAGTGTCCATGCCGCCCATGATGCCTGATTGTCGCCCGTAGCTGTGGGAACCCTCGCTCGACGCACCCCGTTCAATTCGCTCGCGACAGCGGGAATCGGGAGGCGCCAGGTTCCGGCGGCAGCCGCAGCGAGTTCACCAGATAACTGACGGTGCGGTAGGTGCCCGCGAGCATGAGCAGTTCCAGCAGCGCCTCGTCGCAATGATGTGCGGTGAGCTCTGCCCAGAGCGCGTCGTCGACGGTGCAGCCCTCGTGCAGGCTGTCACACAACCGGATCAGCAGCCGATCGGCGTCGGTCCAGCAGGTGTCGTCGGGTCCGCCGACCGTCAACGAAGTGATTTGTGCTTCTGTCAGGCCGGCTTTGGCGGCGAAGACGCTGACGTGCACGCCCCATTCATACTCGGCGCC
>NZ_DASPSP010000059.1:0-34945 GCF_035623875.1 Mycobacterium sp.
GGGCGAGGTTGGGCCACTCGCGTGCCCTGCCGTAGACTCATGCCGCCCGGCCGCACCGGGCGCCGCCGCCTTAGCTCAGTCGGCCAGAGCGATTCACTCGTAATGAATAGGTCGGGGGTTCGATTCCCCCAGGCGGCTCCATCTAGCAGCGGATATACATCTAGTAGGCCTGGCGCGCCGTTCCTTGCGCACGCACAGCATCTTCCGTGGCGTACGACGATGAACGGCGATAGGCGCTAGTTGTGTGCGGGTTCCCGTTCGGTCAGGTCTACGACCTGCGCGTCGGGTGCGCTCGTCTTGACCGAAGCAATGCCTTTCTCGGCACTCGCCTTGGTCTCATAGCCTTGGCTGGCGGCGATGATCTCGCCGTTGGCCGCCTTGAGATGGAACCGAAACTTGCCGGATTTGTCCTTGCTGATCTCGAACTTGGCTGCCATTGCAGTTCTCCCTGTTCGTTTTCTCGAACAGCCGAAACGCTACCACCGCGGTCCAAGAGTGCCCAACGATCGACCTGGGCGGATTGGTCGATAATCTTTGCTGCGCCAGATCATTTGGGCGCCGATGTCGGCCCCAAATATTTATGCATGAGCTTCTACCGCGGCACCGCATAGCCCACCGGCCCCGCTGCTACGCAGACCGCAAGCGCGGCCGTGTCGGCTCGCACGGTGATGGCATTGCCCGCCCCGGGCAGCCGGACGTAGACCCGGTTGAGCCCGGGATGCACCGGAACCTTTGTCTGCGGCCCCTCGGACAGCGACAGCGTCATCGCGCCGTCGCTGTTGGCCAGGTAGTTGATCTCGGCAGTCCAATCCGTCGGCAGGAGTGGGCCGTCGAGGCCAAGCCGCACCGGTCGGTCCGGTTGCACGAAGTAGCCGCACTGCGGCACCGGCCCCGGCAGGATCGCGCGGACCCAGGTCACCTGCGCGTCGGCCAGTCGGCCCGAGCTGTCGAGCACCCGTAATTGTGTTGTCGCCGAGGCGAATTCCGGACGGTCCCGCAACAGCGCGAAGATGTGGCTGGCCAGGTTCTCCGGCCAGGCCACTCGACCCAACACCAGCGGATCGACTTCCTGATCCAGCAGCGGCACATTCGAGGCGTGCGCGCCGGCCAAACCGCGGCGGGCATTCTGCAGATAAGGCTCGGCGGGGTTGTCCCGCCAGGAGGTCAGAAACGTCGCCGTCGAATACCAACTGCTGGCCGTGAACGCCGCCGCCAAAGCCGTAGTCACCACAGCGCGGCCCGCCGACGCATCCAGCCAGTGTGACGACCGACGGTTCGTTGCGCAGAACCCGACTGCGGCCAACAGCGCCAGCACCACGACGAGATCGGGGAAATAGCGCAACGTCTGGGCCAGTTCGAGGGCGGTGAATCGCGATGAGCGCATCAGATAGACCGGCACTTGGCAGGCGACGACGTAGCCGGCCGCGGTCAGCCACACCGGCACAATGCGCTGCTTGCGGACCAGTGAGACCCCCAGCGCCGCGGCCAGCACCAGCCAGCCCAGCGCTCTGGCCACCAGTGGCGGGGTGGCCCACGGCGAGGCCGGTGCCCAGCGGGCCCAAGCCCACGGCCCCCCGGCCAAACCGGGAACGATCCCGTGCGTGACCGAGCGACGCAGCAGATCCCACGTCATCGGCAGATCCGAACTCCACCGCTGCTGGTCGACCACGACCAGGTAAACCGCGATCCAGACGGCGGTCAGTGCCAGCGCCGCCATCCATAATCGAACCCCGGCCCGCCACACCGCCATCAGCGCCGCGCGATCACCGTGCACGTGGCACAGCAGCGCGGCGATCAAGAACGCGACGAAGGGAATCACCGCAGCCTTTTCAAAGAACAACAGCCCACCGAGATAGACCAGCACGCCGCTCACCGCGTAACGCTGGTCGCGGGTTCGGACCAGCATGATCGCGTCGGCGCAGACCCAGGCCAGCGCCGCCAGCATCGGCAGCGAATTCAGTGCTGCGGCCCACCACGCGAACCCCGGAACACCCAACGGGGTGAACAGCGCGAAGGTCAACGGAATCAGCAGCACCGGCCGCCAACCCAGGATCACGTGCAGCGCCCGCAACAGCGCCAGCGAGGCCAGCAATTGCAGCACCACCAGGCTGATCGCCGGTCCGGTCCAATTCAACGGCGCCAGCCGGGTAATTACGCCCGCGACCAGGAAGGCGGCCGGCATTACGTGGCCGTCATGGTCGTCGAACAGGTACGACGGCGACAGCAGGCCATGCGTGCCGGCCCGGCCGATCAGGATCAGGTCATCCCAGTAGAAGTAGCCCCGAAACGCCAGCACCGCGCGAATCACCAGCTGCACCGCGATCAGCGCGGCGGCGGCCACAGCTACCTTCGGTATCCCGCCAGCCCGTCGGTATGGTGGGCCGGTGCGCGCACTGGTCACCGGGGCAGCCGGGTTCATCGGGTCGACGCTAGTCGACCGGTTGCTGAGCGACGGGCACAGCGTCGCGGGCCTGGATAACTTCGCATCCGGGCGGGCCACCAACATCGAGCACTTGGTCGACACCCCCGAGTTCGTCTTCGTCGATGCCGACATTGTTACCGCCGATCTGCAGGCCATCCTGGACGAGCTGCGCCCGGAGGTGGTGTTCCACCTGGCCGCGCAGATCGACGTGCGGCACTCGGTGGCCGACCCGCAATTCGACGCGTCGGTCAATGTCATCGGCACCGTGCGGCTCGCTGACGCTGCCCGGCGCGCCGGTGTGCGTAAGGTCGTGCACACCTCGTCGGGCGGCTCGATCTACGGCACCCCGCCGTCGTATCCAACCCGTGAGGACGTGCCCACCGACCCGGCATCGCCGTACGCGGCGGGCAAGGTCGCGGGGGAGATCTACCTCAACACGTTCCGCCATCTGTACGGCCTGGACTGCTCCCACATCGCGCCGGCCAATGTCTACGGCCCGCGTCAGGACCCGCACGGCGAGGCCGGGGTGGTGGCGATCTTCACCCAGGCGCTGCTGTCCGGTAAGCCAACCAAGGTGTTCGGCGACGGCTCGCACACTCGCGACTACGTGTTCGTCGACGACGTGGTGGATGCGTTCGTCAGGGCGTCCGGCCCGGCCGGTGGCGGGCAGCGGTTCAACATCGGCACCGGTGTGGAAACCTCGGACCGCCAACTGCATTCAGCGGTGGCGGCTGCCATCGGTGCGCCCGATGACCCGGAGTTCTACCCACCGCGGCTGGGCGACCTGGAACGGTCTTGCCTCGACATCGGTTTAGCCGAAAGGGTTTTGGACTGGCGCCCGCAAGTGGAGCTGCATGACGGTATCCATCGCACGGTGGAGTACTTCCGGCGCACCCACGCCAACTAGCGCGGTTCGGGTATCAATCAGCCGGAGTCAATCCGTTGTCCCGGGCAGCGGGCGGCGGTCAGCATCTGGATCGGCCTCGTCGTCGTCGCGGCAGTGTCGCTGGCACTTGTCCTGCTCACCTCACGGGTTTTGGACTGGGGAATCGGCGCCGGTAGTTCTCCGGCTTAGCCCCCATCGGGCGCTTGCGCGCCTTCCAGCGCGACCGCGCGGGCCAGTCGCGCGTATCGCAACTCCAAGTCTTTGAACCGCAAATAGGTGCTCAACGTGGTGAAGCTGAACGCGATGATCAGCGCGTAGAGCATCAGGTCGGTGCCGCGATCAACACCGAGCCAGTGCGCCACCACCGTGGTGTCGTCCGGCCGGAGCACGGCATAGATACCGGCCAGCACAAAAACCAGATAGCCGACTTTGACCCAGGCCTTCGACTGAGCGCTGCGACGAGACCGCAGCAGGTAAACCAGCAACGCGATGATCGAGGTGATCAGCAGACCCTGGATCCAGTTCATCGCGGTGTCCTTCCTCGCAGGAACCCCTCGAAAATGATGTTGACGCCGTTGAGCAACGGCTGGCCCTTGGACTTCGAGTATTCGGTGTAGAGCACCTCGACGGGTTCTTCGGCGACACGCCAACCGTTTTCGGAGATCAGCATGATGAATTCTCCTGCGTGGCTCATCCCGCTCAGGGTGATGTCCAATCCGTCGGCGACGGTCCTGTTGAACACCCGCAAACCGTTGTGGGTGTCGGTCAATCCCAGCCTGCGACCGCGCGGGCTCAGCCGCGCGGCGATCTGCAGCACAACGCGTTTCAGCAGCGGAGGCCTGGTGACGCCCACGCCGAATCGCGTTCCGATCACGACGTCGACGTCGCCGGCGCCGAGCCGGTTGATCATTGTGATGATGTCCTTGACGCGGTGCTGACCGTCGCCGTCGAAGGTGGCGAAGACCTGCGCGCCGGGCTGGCGGCGGGCGTACTCGACTCCGGTCTGGATGGCCGCACCCTGGCCCAGGTTCACCGGGTGGCGCACCAGATGCGCCCCGGCCCGCAGCGCGATGTCGCCGGTGTCGTCGGCGCTGCCGTCGTCCACACACACGACGTTCGTGAAGACCGAGCGCAGATCGGTGATGACGTCGCCGATCACGCCGGCTTCGTTGAAAGCCGGGACGACGATCCAGATGTTGCGCGTTTCGCTGAGCATTTCCTGCATTTCAAGCCCACAAGCTACACGTCAGTTCGCCCACTGGGCTGACCAGCGCCGATCAGCCGCCCGTGCGCGACAGTGCGGCGAGATGCACCCCGATACCCACCAGCGGACCGCACAACAACGCGACCACGGTGCGGGTCTCCAGCGGCAGCGGCAACAACAGCAACAGCGTCGACGCCACCGTTGCCCCCACCCAGCCCAGCGCGTAGGCGCGATGCAACGCAGCCGCAACGGTGGCCGCACCGGTCAGGGTCAGCACGGCGATCGCCACCGCGGCAGCGGTCAACCAGGCCAGCAGCGCGCCGGCCGCGTGGTACTCGGGCCCGAAGCCGACCCGCAGCAGCCACGGGCCGACCAGGAACGCGGCCAGCACGCCGAGCGCGCCGATTCCGCCGACCAGCGCTGCCGGCGCGATGAGCGCCCGCAGCCGCTCAGTCCGCTCGTCGACGAAGTGCGCGACCAGATTGCCCTGCATCGCGGTCAGCGGTACCAGTAGCGGCGCGCGGGTCAAGGTAACCGCCAGGATGACCACCCCGCCTTCGGCGCCGAGCGGGTCGGAGGTCGCCTTCAGCAGCACCGGAAAGCCCATCACCAAAATTGCGCTGGCACCGGCTGCGGTGATCGAATGGGCCGCTCCGCGCAGGAATGTCGTGGCGCCGCCCGAGGTCAGCAGCCGGGCCGCGGCCCGGGTCGTCGGCGAGGCGACGATCATGATCAGCCACGCCACCGCGCCCGCGACGGTGGCCCACAGGAACCCCACCAGGCCCCAGCCGATCACGAAGGCAGCCACCGCGACCGCCACTCGGATCACGGCGTCGGTGACCATCAGCGCCCCATACTGAGTCCATTGGTTGGTCCCGGCCAGCATGCCCAGCAAGGTGGCGTGCAGACAGAACCCGGCCAGCCCGACACTGAGCAGGCCCACCGAAAGCCAGTGAGCGTCGGCGAACACCCGACTGCTCCACAACGGCGAGCTACCGGCGATCACCAGGGCCGCGCCGATCCCGACCATGCCGGCCACCCGCAGTGGATGGGTGTGGCGGCCCGGCGCGACTTCCGCTCGGCTTTCATAGCCCGCGGCGCGGACTTCCCGCGTGGTCTCCTGCAGCAGACCATTGGCGGACCCGGTCACCAGGCCGAACGCTCCCCAAAAAACCGCGAAGATCGAAAAGCCGGCCGGAGCCAGATCACGGGCTGCCAGGTAGACCACCGCGTAGCCGCACACGGCGGTCAGCACGGTCGCGGTACCCACCCGGGCCACGCTGCCGCGCGCGATCGGGCTGGCGGAGGCTCCGATGTCAGGGGTCCCGCCGAGCTCGGTCACGGCGACGCCACGTCAGTTGAGCTCCGGCATCGGCACGGTTCGAAAATACTCAGGGCCATTGTGGTCCTGCTGCAGGCTCCGGCGAATGCGACCTGACAGACTGACTGCAGAGGGGAGTATTCCTCCGCCGCGGTGTCGTCATCACGTCACCCGCAACCGGGCGACCGGGGCCGCGGGCCTTTGCGATTGTCGTCGCGACGGTGGAAGAGACCTCTGGGCGTTGCAGCACTTCAGCGACCGGAGGCCCCTGTTGTCCGTGTCCCTGCTCGAATGGGTCGTCACTTTGGGCGCGACGACTGCAGTGCTGCTGTTCGACGTCGCGGTTATGGCGCGCCGATCCGGGGAACCGACGATGCGCCGTTGTGCGATCGCGTTGTCGGCCTATATCGGACTCGCGGTGCTGTTCGGAATCTGGACGTGGTACTTCCATGGGCAGCAGTACGCCTTGGAATTCTTCGCGGGATGGATCACCGAGTACAGCCTGTCGATCGACAACTTGTTCATTTTCGTCATCATCATGACGAGCTTCAACGTGCCCAAGGTCTATCAGCGGCAAGTGTTGTTCGTCGGTATCGTGATTGCGCTGATTTTCCGCGGCATCTTCATCGCGCTTGGTGCGGCGGCCATCCAGCGGTTCTCTTGGGTTTTCTACCTTTTCGGCGGATTTCTGGTCTCCACCGCGGTCAGACTGGCACGCGGCGTCGAGCACGACGCGAACGTGGAGAATGCGGCCGTCCGGTTCGCTCGCAACCACTTGAATGCCACCGATGGCTGGCACGGTCTCAAGCTCTATGTCAAGGAAGGGTCGCAGCGGTCGATGACCCCGATGTTTCTCGTCATCGTCGCGCTCGCCGTCGCCGACCTGATCTTCGCTCTCGATTCCATCCCGGCAATTTTCGGACTTACCCGCGAGGCCTACCTGGTGTTCGCCGCCAACGTATGCGCCTTGATGGGCCTACGGCAGCTGTACTTCATGCTCGCAAATCTGTTGCAGCGACTGGTTTACCTCTCCAAAGGACTTAGCGTCATCTTGTTGTTCATCGGGATCAAGCTGATACTGCAGGCGTTGCGGGAAAACGATCTGCCGTTCATCAACGGGGGCAAGCACGTCAACGTTCCTCAAGTCCCGACGCTGCTCACGCTGGCGGTGATCGCGGTGACCTTGATTGTCGCCGCAGCCGCCAGCGTCTATGCCACCCGGGCCGGCGACAGCAATTAGGCCTCGATCTGACCGGCGATGCGTCGTTCGATGCTGGCCCGTGCCGGGGCCGGCAATACGATTAGCCCGTCGAGTTCTCTGCTGGCCCGCGCGTAGGCGTTCTGCCGTTCTTGCGGGGAAGCGGCGTCGTCCTGGGCAAGCTGCAGCAGGTGCTGGGCTCGTGCCAGCCGTTGTTGGTCGTCTTCGGAGAAGTCGCTGCGACGCCTGCGAATCGCTTCAGCCTCGGCGATCTCGAAGGCGCTGACGTATTCGTGCACGGCGGCGCGGTATTCCAGTTGCGCGGTCCGATCGCTGAGCAGGTCCTCGGGCCGGTCCGGGCGCAGCAGATCGGCCTGCCGTTTGGCGTTATGGAAGGCGACGGTCAGCGGATTTCGCATGTCGGTCATCAACGGAAAGTCGAGCAATTTGGCGATGTCGACCTCATAGTCCAGCCAGCGCGCGTCGGTCCGACCATGCATGACGAGCAGTTTGGCGATATCGCGCTGGTAGCCTTCCTCGTTGTTTCGCTTCCGCCCGGATGCCTCCGCGATCGCGATCTTGGCCTGCTGCTTCAGCCGGTACCGTTCCAGCCTTCGCTCGGCCCGGCGTTCGTTGGCCGCGGCGATCGCACGAACACTCCCGCCGATCGCGCCGCCCAGGGGGAACACCAGCCACCAGAAATTCGCGGCGAAATGAAACAGCGGGCCCACATTGCCAGCATGCCATCTGTGGCCTTGGCGCTACGGCCCAAGAACCTCGTAGATCAATGTCGTGTATTTCGCTGTGCGCGAAGACCCGTGAACGCCGGGTCCCATCTTTCGAGCGGTGATCGGTGTCAGTGCCCGTCGATCTTGAACCGCTCCTGTGAGCGCAGCACCTCCGCCTCGGCATCGGCGCGACCCACCCAATCGGCCGTCTTGACGTACTTGCCCGGCTCCAGCGCCTTGTATTGCGAGAAGAAGTGTTTGATGACGTCGAGCTCGTACGCGGGAACGTCGTCGATGTCGTTGATGTGGTCCCATCGATGGTCACCGGCCGGCACGCACAGCACCTTGTCGTCGCCGCCGTGCTCGTCAGTCATCCGGAACATTGCCACCGGCCGAGCCGACAGCGTCACGCCCGGAAACAGCGGCTCCGGTAGCAGCACCAGGGCGTCGAGCGGGTCGCCGTCCTCGCCAAGTGTGTCGTCGATGAAGCCGTATTCAGTCGGATAGACCATCGAGGTGTACAGGTAGCGATCCAGGCGCACCTTCCCCGTCTCGTGGTCGACCTCGTATTTGTTTCGCTGACCCTTGGGGATCTCGATGATGACGTCGAATTCCACCGTCTCGGCTCCTTCGGCTGGGGTGGTCGCTGCTCGTCGGCATTGGTCGAGCGTTCAGCGTAGTCCAGGTATCTGGCGCGTAACTAAGCTCCCACGAGACGTCGATCGGCAGGTGCTTGAAGCACAATAGGCGCAAAGGAGTTAGGAGGGTCATGCATCCCACTCAGTGGCGGCCGTCCACACACCTGATGGTGGCAGTGGGCGTGCTGGCGATCGTTGCCGCCGTGGTCGCGGCAACCGCGCTGTTCACCGCCAGCGGCCGCGGCGCAAGCGGTGCCCAGATCCCACCCCCACCGCCCGCTGTCACCGCTAAGCCGAGCATCGTCCCGGTGGCCGCCACCGCGCCTGTTCCGACTAAATCCGCGCTGGCCGCAACGCTGGCGGCGGTGGTGGCCGATCCCAACCTGGGCAAGCTGGGCGGCCGGGTCACCGACGCGATGACCGCCAAAGAACTCTGGCGCCGGCAAGATGGCCTGCTGATGCAGCCGGCGTCGACAAACAAAACGCTCACCACCGCCGCCGCGCTGTTGGCGCTGGACCGCGAGGCCCGGGTCACCACTCGAGTCGTCGCCGCCGAACAGCCCGGGGCCTCTGGAGTCATTGTGCTGGTGGGGGGCGGCGACCCGACGCTATCGGCGGCCCCGCCCGGGCAGGACACCTGGTATCACGGTGCGGCGCGGATCAGCGATCTTGCCGATCAGGTGCGCCGCAGCGGCGTTACGCCGACGGCGGTGCAGGTGGACACCTCGCTGTTCAGTGGCCCGACCATGGCGCCGGGCTGGGATCCGGCCGACATCGAGGGCGGCGATATCGCGCCGATCGAATCAGTCATGCTCGACGCCGGACGCATCCAGCCGGCGACCGACGAGTCCCGCCGGTCGGTGACCCCGGCCCTGGACGCGGGACACGCGCTGGCCACCGCGCTCGGCGTCGACCCGCAGCAGGTGACCATCGCCGGCCATCCCGCACCCGCCGGTGCGCGGCAGTTGGGCGCTGTGCAGTCGGCGCCGCTGATCGAGCGACTGAACGAAATGATGAGCGTCTCCGACAACGTGATGGCCGAATGCATCGCCCGTGAAGTGGCCGCGTCGATGCAGCGGCCGCTGAGTTTCACCGGCGCCGTCGACGCGGTGACCAACCGGTTGAACACCGCGCATATCGACACCAGCGGCGCATTGCTGCACGACTCCAGCGGATTGTCCGTCGACGACCGGCTCAGCGCCAAGACCCTCGACGCCGCGGTGCAAGCTGCAGCCGGGCCGGATCAGCCCTCGCTGCGGCCGCTGCTGGACCTGTTGCCGATCGCCGGTGGCAGCGGCACGCTGTCCGACCGCTTCCTATACACGGTGGCCAACACCGGACCGGCCGGCTGGTTGCGGGCCAAAACCGGCTCGCTGACCGCCATTAACGCGTTAGCTGGGGTGGTGACCGACCGTAGTGGACGGGTGCTGACCTTCGCGCTGATCTCCAATGACGCCGGCCCGACCGGCCGCACGGCGATCGACGCGGTGGCCACCACCCTATGGTCGTGTGGGTGCGCAACGTGACCGCTTCAACGGAGTTGACCGTTGGGCGCACCGTCGACTGGGGATTCGCAGCGACGGTCGGCCAGTGGCTGGCTCGTCCCGGCCCGCCGTCCACCGACTACACCCGTCGCCAAGTGGCCGACAACCTGGCGACTGCCGCCAAGGCGGCTGAACCTCCGGTACGCGACGTCACCGGTCTGCAGACCAACGGCGTCGTTCCCGAGGCCCGCATTGTCGACCGGCAGGGGTGGATCCGGGCGGCCGCCGAGTCGATGCGGGTAATGACCGGCGGAACCGACAAGCCGCGCGGCGTTATCTCCGGACGGGTCACCGGCGCGCAGACTGGTGCCGTGCTGGCATTCGTCGCGTCGGGAATCCTCGGCCAGTACGACCCGTTCGCCGCCTCCAATGACGGCGGTGCCTTGCTGCTGGTGTATCCCAATGTCATTGCGGTCGAACGGCAATTGCGGGTGGAGCCTTCCGACTTCAGGTTGTGGGTGTGCCTGCACGAGGTCACCCATCGGGTGCAGTTCACCGCAAATCCGTGGCTGTCGGGCTACATGTCGCAAGCGCTCGGTGTGTTGACTCAGGAGGGCAGCGAAGACGTGGCGCAGGTGGTCAGCCGGCTGGCCGACTTTGTCCGCGGCCGCGGCGAACAGTCGCCAACCGACCCCGACCCGCACTCCAGGGGCGTTCTGGGGTTGCTGCGCGCCGTGCAGTCCGAGTCGCAGCGCCAGGCCCTGGATCAGCTGTTGGTGCTGGGCACGTTGTTGGAGGGACACGCCGATCACGTGATGGATGCCGTTGGGCCCGTTGTGGTTCCGTCGGTGTCGACCATCCGGCGCCGCTTCGACGAGCGTCGGCACCGCAGACAGCCGCCGCTGCAACGGCTGCTGCGCGCATTGCTGGGCATCGACGCCAAACTGAGCCAGTACACCCGGGGCAAGGCGTTCGTCGACCATGTCGTGGGCAGGGTTGGGATGGAGCGGTTCAACGCCGTCTGGACCGGGCCGGACACACTGCCCCGGCCGATTGAGATCGAATACCCGCAACGATGGATCGACCGGGTGCTGTAGCCGCGCTCCGCGCGGCTGTGGCTGCGTTCGCCAAGGAATACCTCGCCACTGCCGATCGCTGGTGTGTGGCGCTCTCCGGGGGCCCGGACTCGTTGGCGCTCACCGGTGTCGCCGCTGCCCTGCTGCCGACCACCGCGCTGATCGTGGACCACGGTTTGCAAGCCGGCTCGGCAGCGATCGCCGCCACCGCGCAAAGCCAAGCCGAGGAATTGGGATGCGTTGACGCCCAAGTGCTTTGCGTGCAGGTCAGCGGAGACGGCGGTCCGGAGGGCGCTGCCCGCGCTGCTCGCTACCGCGCGCTGGAGGCTGCGCGTCGCGATCGCCCGGTGCTGCTGGCCCATACCCTCGACGATCAGGCCGAGACCGTATTGCTCGGGCTGGGCCGCGGTTCTGGCGCCCGATCGATCGCCGGGATGCGCCCTTACGACCCGCCCTGGTGTCGGCCGTTGCTGAGCGTGCGGCGCAGCGTGACGCACGCCGCGTGCACGGAGCTGGGGCTGACCCCCTGGCAGGACCCGCACAACACCGATCGCCGTTTCACCCGGACCCGGCTACGCCATGAAGTGCTGCCGTTGATGGAGGAGGTGCTCGGCGGCGGCGTCGTCGAGGCGCTGGCCCGCACCGCCACTGCGCTGCGCGAAGACACCGAGCTGGTCGATGCCCTGATCGTGCGGGCGCTGACCACCTCGGCGACCGCCGAGGGGCTCGACACCCAGGAGTTGGCGGCGCTGCCCGCCCCGGTACGTCGCGGCGTCATTCGGGGCTGGCTGCTTGCCGGCGGCGCGATCGGGCTGACCGACAAGCAGATCCGCGGCGTCGACCGGCTGATCACCGCCTGGCGTGGCCAGGGCGGCGTGGCGGTCGGGTCCGCGTTGCGCAAGCAGCGGTTGGTAGCCGGGCGCAGCGGCGGGCTGTTGACGTTGCATCGGGAGCCGATCAGCCCGACCACCACTGGTTCCTAACCCGATGGCATGGCACGATCTGGTCGTGGCAGCAGAATCGCCGGAGCTGTATCCGGGCGACATCAAATCGGTGCTGCTCACTGAGGAGCAGATCCAGAGCCGCATCGCCGAGCTCGGTGCGCAGATCGGCGCAGACTACCGCGAACTCTCCGGTGCCGACGACCAGGACCTGCTGTTGATCACCGTGCTCAAGGGCGCGGTCATGTTCGTCACCGACCTGGCACGCGCGATCCCGCTGCCGACTCAGTTCGAGTTCATGGCCGTCAGTTCCTATGGAACGTCGACGTCATCGTCGGGCGTGGTGCGCATTCTCAAAGACCTCGACCGCGATATCAACGACCGGAATGTGCTGATCGTCGAGGACGTCGTCGACTCCGGGCTGACGCTGTCCTGGTTGTCGCGCAACCTGGCCACCCGGCATCCGCATTCACTGCGGGTGTGCACGCTACTGCGCAAACCCGACGCGTTGCGCGCCAACGTCGACATCGCTTACGTGGGTTTTGACATCCCCAACGAGTTCGTGGTGGGCTACGGCCTCGACTACGACGAGCGCTACCGCGACCTGCCCTACATCGGGACCCTGGACCCCAGGGTCTACCAGGACTGAGCCACTACCGCAGCTCCCAGACCGCGGTGACGGAGAAGCTCACTGTCTGCTGGCCGGGTTCCAGCGGCACACTGGCCGGCATGCCGCTGCGTGGGGCCGGAAGCGCCGTGGGGGGCGCAGCTCCGGATGCCTCCGAAATCGAAATGATCTTGCCCAGCTTCAGCCCGGACAGCTGCGCGTACTGCTGGGCCCGGTCTTTGGCGTCCTGAAAAGCCCGCGCACGCGCGTCCTTGACCAGCTGCGAGTCGTCGGCGATGGAGTAGCTGACCGAGCTGATGCGAGTCGCGTCACCGCCGGCGCCGACGATGACCGCCAGCACGTGCGACGCCGAATCGGCCGGGTGGATCTTGACCCTTATCGAGTTGTCGGCGCGATACCCGGTGATGGTGCCGCCGGAACTGTCGTACTGGGATTGCAGGCTGACCTCGGTGGTGCTGATGTCCTTGCGGTCGACGCCGGCCGCCGCCACGGCATTGATGACGGCCTGCTGGCGGTCGTTGGTCTGGTTCATCGCCGTGGTGACGTCCGGTGCGGTGAATTCGATGCCGACGTCGGCGGTGAGAGTGTCGGGGACCCCTTGGACCTGGCCGGAACCGACCACAGTCACTTCGCGTCGGTTGTCCCCGACCCGTGCCGAGTGGCTATCGCAGGCCGACAGGACGCCGACCGTGAGGCCTAGGCCGAGCGCGATACGCAGCGCCCGTCTGGCGCGGGTGGTGACCGCCATGATTGGCCACCCTAGTTGAGTTAGACGGCTCGGTTACCTGGCATCTTCGGTGATCGGCAGGGCCGTTGCGAGGCCGCCATTCCCGCCGCCATTGAGTGCGCTGTGACGGCGGCCCCACGCCAGGTAGAAGATCAGCGTCACCGCCACCCAGGCGCTGAACGCAATCCAGGTGTACCAGTGCAGGCTGAACAGGATGTAAGCGCACGCCGCGATCGACAGGATCGGTGTCACCGGATAGCCCGGCACCTTGAAACCCCGGGGCAAGTCCGGTTCTCGAACCCGCAGGATCATTACCCCCGCTGACACCACGATGAATGCGGTCAGGGTGCCGATGGAGACCGTTTCGGCCAGACGGTCCAGCGGCACCAGCGCAGCCAGGATGGCCACCACGACCGCAACGATCACGGTGTTTCCGATCGGTGTCATCGTGCGCGGGTTGACCTTCGCGAACGCCGCCGGCAACAGACCGTCACGGCCCATCGTGAACAAGATGCGGGTCTGCCCGTACAACGTCACCAGCGTGACCGAGAAGATGGATATCACTGCGCCGGCAGATACCAGGGTGCTGCCCGCCGTGTTTCCGGTAATGCGGTCCAGGATCACGGCCAGCACCGCTTCTTCGCCCTTGAACTCCTGCCACGGCTGACTGCCCAACGCGGCAACCGACACGAGCACATGGATACCCGTGACGATCAGCAACGCGTAGATGATTGCCCGCGGCATCGTGTGCTGCGGATCTTTGACTTCGTCGCCCGCGGTGGATACCGCGTCAAGGCCGATGTAGGCGAAGAAGATTGTGCCCGCAGCCAAGCTGATGCCTGAGACGCCGAACGGTGCCAGGTCAGTGAAGCGGTCCGCCTTGAATGCGGTGAACGCGATGGCCGCGAAGATCACCAGCACGCCGAGCTTGATCACCACCATCACGGCGTTGGTCTTCGCGGATTGACTCGCACCCCGGATCAACAGGACCGCACACATCGCCACCAAGACGATGGCGGGCACGTTGATGGCACCCGGCTCGGGATCCCACGGCCCCGCCGAAATGGCTTGCGACAGGTGAAATCCAAAGACGTTGTCCAGCAACTTGTTCAGATACTGACTCCAACCCACCGCTACAGCGGCGGTGGACACGCCGTACTCGAGCAGCAAGCATGCTGCGACGCCCATCGCAGCCAGCTCGCCCAGCGTGGCGTAGCAGTACGAGTAAGCCGATCCGGAAACCGGTACCGCCGAAGCCATCTCGGCGTAGCAGACCGCGGCCAAACCCGCCGCGATGCCGGCGATGATGAACGAGATGACCACCGCCGGGCCGGCTTGCGGCACCGACTGAGTGAGCACGATGAAGATGCCCGCACCGACCGTCTCGCCGACGCCGAACATGGTGAGCAGGAAGGTTCCCAGACTCCGTTGCAGGTGATATGAAGCCCCGTCGGCGACTGGGGCGCCGCTCACCGGGCGCCGCCGCAGCATCTGCCGGGGCAGGCTGAGCGCCGGCGTCGGCATCGTGCCTCCTCCGGAGGATTCGTGGTGAGCTAGCCAGCTTGGCTCAAGATACAACAACGAATGACCTGGTCGCCCGATAAAGGCGCCGCTACAGCGGCCAGCGCCTAGGGAGTGACCAGTATCTTGCAGTGCCGTTCAGGGTCGGCGAGATCATCGAAAGCCGCCCCGACCTCCTCGAGGCCAACGTCGCCGGTGATCACCGGTGCGACGTCGATGTCACCTTCGGCGATTGCGCGCAACGAATCGGCGAATTCGTTCGGGTCATACATGAGAACGAACTGGACGTTGATCTCCTTGGCGATGGCGAAGAACGGATGCACGGTGTCGGGCTGCATGCACACGCCGACGACGACCAGCCGAGTGCCGTGCCTGGCTCTGCGCATCACGTCGTCGATGATGCCGGGCACCCCGACCGCCTCGAATACCACAGCGGGAGTGACAGTGTCGAATGGTGAGCCCTGCGCCGGGTCGAGCGTCTGATGTGCGCCCATGGTGGTGGCGACTTCGCGCCGCTTCAGCGAGAAATCCGCTGCCACAATGGATTCGACGCCACGGGCGCGCAGGGCGGCGATCACCGCAATGCCGATCGGACCGCAACCGAGCACCAGTGCGGTCTCGCCGGGCTGAACACCCGACTTGTTGACGGCGTGCAGCCCGACCGCCATCGGTTCGGTCAAAGCGGCGTGTCGATGGTCCAGGCCGTTGGGAATGCGCAGCAGCAGCGGCGCCGAAAGCAGCATCCGCTCGGCATAGCCGCCCGGCGTCTTGTTGCTGTAGACGATCGGCTCGATGTGTTTGCCCGAGATCAGCACCGGAATCGACGTGACCAGCGTCCCCGCCGGAAACGTTTCGGTGTCCGGGCCGGCCTCGAGCACCTCCGCGCTGAACTCGTGGCCCATGAAGACGTCGCGGCCCAACTCGACGCTCACGCCGCCGCCAAGACTGTCTGCCATTTGATCGCTCAACGACAGCACCTCCGCGCCGTGGCGCGCGAAATGCAGGTCGGAGCCGCAGATTCCGCACGATCTCACGCCGACCACAACCTGACCCGGACCGGCGACGGGGTCGGGCACATCGTCCCGGTAGACCATGCGGCCTTCCCGTAGCACCGCGGCGCGCATCAGCTGTTTTCGCTTTCCATCTTGAGTTCATCGGTGTGCTCGGTGATCGCCTTCACCACCGCCTCGCCGGCGCGGCCAAGCAATTGTTCACGCATGCCCTTGGCCCATTCATGTGATGCCCGAGGTGCCTCCAATTGCCCTTTGAAATGCGGAATCACCTTGCGGGCGAACAGATCATAGGAGTGATAAGTCGCCGCTGGCGACGCCCAGTCGTGCCCGAGCAACAAGAAGCCGCCGAATCCGCCCGACCGGTCAAGTAGATCCTCGATGTAGCCGATCGCATCCTCGGGTGTGCCGACGCAGCAATTGCCCCTCGCCGCATAGTCTTCGACGAACTCACGGGGTGACTGCGCATCCTCGACCAGGTTGGCCAGTGGCACGAATCCCGCTGCGCCGAAGTACTTCGCGAAGTCCTGCAGGCCGTATGTGCAGTCGTCGATCGCCTGATCTCGGCTGTCGGCCAGATGCAGGATGCCGAGCACCCGCCAGTTTGCCCGGTCGGGCTCGTCGTGTCCGGCTTTGTCGGCTTGTTCACACACGACTTCCCAGGCGTTCTCCAGCGCCGCATAGCCGCCCGGCACCGACATCGACAATGACAACAGCGACGTGCCCAACGCGCCGGCGAGCCGCGGACCGGACGGAGAAATCATTGCTGCCGTGGAGATTTCCGGATAAGGCCAGGTGTAGGGGCGGATGTGCAACTGGGCATCACGCAGCGTGAACCAGTCCGAGTGGCGGTTGATCCGCTCACCAGGTGCGGCGCGGAACAGAGCGAGGATCGCCTCCAGCGATTCGTGCATCATCCGGCGCTGCTCGACCGGATCGATGCCCATCGTGTAGGCGTCCGACGGCAGGGCGCCCGGACCGGCACCGAACATCACTCGCCCGCGGGTCAGATGATCCAACAAAACCCACCGGTCGGCCACCATCAGCGGATGGTGGTAGGGCAGCGACACAACACCGGTGCCCAGCCGGATGTGCTTGGTCCGTTCGGCCGCCGCGGCGATGAATACTTCCGGGCAGGCGATCAACTCGTAGCCGCCGGAGTGATGTTCACCGAACCACGCTTCGTCGAAGCCCAGCCGATCCAGAGCGACCACTCGCTCCATGTCGTATTCGAGTGCCGCCGTGGGAGATTGCCCGGTCGGGTGAAACGGCGTGATGAAGACACCGAAATTCAACGGGCGGT
The DNA here is from genome assembly GCF_035623875.1 of Mycobacterium sp. GTDB lineage: Bacteria > Actinomycetota > Actinomycetes > Mycobacteriales > Mycobacteriaceae > Mycobacterium. Next base: position 17,088 of record NZ_DASPSP010000059.1, read on the forward strand.
TCGTCACAGCGTCACACTCGATAGGAAGTCCAGCACCACCTCGTTGACCTGATCAGGGCGCTCCTGTTGTAGCCAGTGCCCGGCGCCGTCCATCATAACCTCACGATAGGGACCGGTCACCACCTCACGCGTACGGTCGCGGCGCATGAAGCCGCCCACAGGATCATCCGTGCCGGCAACGAACAACGCGGGCACCGAGATGGTGGCAGCCGGCGGGTCGGCCAAGATCTCCCAGTTGCGGTCCAGGTTCCGGTACCAGTTCAGCCCGCCGGTAAAACCGGTGCGGCTGAACTCGGCGATGTAGTGATCGAGTTCGTCGGCGCTGATCCAGCTCGGCAGGCCGTCGGGTTCGGGTAGCCGCTCGATGAAGCCCTCCGGCCCCGGTGCGACCATGCGTGCCGCGGCCGCATGGTCATCGGGCGCGCGCAGGCCGGCGATCATGCGCCGCAGGGTCTTGCCGGGGTCGGCAGCCAGTTCGGCGTCGGCGATCCCCGGCTCTTGGAAATAGAGCATGTAGAAAAAGTTGTCGCCGAACAGCCTGCGAAACGCCTGCGTCGGCGGGACCTGAGCGCGCGGCACCGGCGGAACGCTCAAACCGACCACGGCAGCCACCCGATCGGGATGCAGTTGCGCCGAGCTCCACACCACCGGGGCGCCCCAGTCGTGACCGATGAGCACCGCCCGCTCGGCGCCGACGTCGTCGAGCAAGCCGATCACGTCGGCGGACAGGTCGGCGATGTTGTAGTCGGCAATGTCGTTGGGCCGGCTCGAGCCCCCGTAGCCGCGCTGGTCCGGGGCCAGCACGTGGTATCCGGCGGCGGCCAGCACCGGGATCTGGTGGCGCCACGAATAGGCAAGTTCGGGAAACCCGTGGGCCAGCACCACCACCGGTGCGCCCGGCTCACCCGCTTCAATGGTGTGCAACTGCACACCATTGGTCGCGATAGTCCGTTCGGTGATCGCTACGCTGTGGGGCACCGTCTCACCAAAGCACACGCCCGGTCCGCCGGAAAGGTGTTCGACAGTTGGGTGCGCCGGTATGAAAATTGTCGGGAACTGCCATTCGTTGCTTTAGCGGCGGATCTAAACGGGGTGGCGACCCGCTGCGCCCCGGCTGCACTGAGCTGGCGATCGCTCCGGGCTACGTGGCCACCTGCTGCGCCCGGCTCCGCCGAGCTGGCAATCGCCACGGGGCGGTAACCTGGACTATTCCAGCTGCGTGTATCGGGAAGGACCTGGCCGGCGACGGTCGATGATTGATGAACCGGAAAAACGTGATCCGCACGCTCACGGCGATCGCTGTCGTGTTGCTGCTTGGTTGGTCATTCTTTTACTTCAGCAATGACACCCGCAGCTACAAGCCGGTCGATACCTCGGTGGCGATGGCCCAGATCAAGGGCGGCAACGTCAAGAGTGCACAGATCGACGATCGCGAACAACAGGTGCGGTTGACGCTGAAAAGCGCCAACAGCGGCACCGACGGGTCCGACAAGATCATCACCAAGTACCCGACCGGTTACGCGGTTCCGCTGTTCGACGCGTTGACCAGTAAAGACGCCCAGGTCAGCACCATCGTCAACGAGGGCAACATCCTGGGCTCGCTGCTGATCTATGTACTGCCGCTACTGCTCTTGGTCGGCCTTTTCATGATGTTTTCCCGCATGCAGGGCGGCGCCCGGATGGGCTTCGGGTTCGGCAAATCGCGGGCCAAGCAGCTCTCCAAAGACATGCCCAAGACCACCTTCGCCGATGTCGCCGGCGCCGACGAGGCGGTCGAGGAGCTCTACGAGATCAAGGACTTTCTGCAGAACCCTGCGCGGTACCAGGCACTCGGCGCCAAGATCCCCAAGGGCGTGCTGTTGTACGGGCCGCCGGGAACCGGTAAAACGCTGTTGGCCCGCGCCGTCGCGGGCGAGGCCGGCGTTCCGTTCTTCACCATTTCCGGGTCGGACTTCGTCGAGATGTTCGTCGGCGTCGGCGCATCCCGGGTACGTGACCTGTTCGAGCAGGCCAAGCAGAACAGCCCGTGCATCATCTTCGTCGACGAGATCGACGCGGTCGGCCGCCAGCGCGGCGCCGGGCTGGGCGGTGGCCACGACGAGCGCGAGCAGACGCTCAACCAGCTGCTGGTCGAGATGGACGGCTTCGGTGATCGCACCGGCGTGATCCTGATCGCGGCGACCAACCGGCCCGACATCCTCGACCCGGCGCTGCTGCGGCCCGGGCGCTTCGACCGCCAGATCCCGGTGTCCAGCCCGGACCTGGCCGGCCGGCGCGCGGTGCTGCGCGTGCACTCCAAGGGCAAGCCGTTCGGCCCCGACGTCGACTTCGACGGGCTGGCCAAGCGGACCGTCGGCATGACCGGCGCCGATCTGGCCAACGTCATCAACGAGTCGGCGCTGCTGACTGCCCGCGAGAACGGCACCGTCATCACCGGCGCCGCTTTGGAAGAGGCGGTCGATCGGGTGGTCGGCGGGCCGCGGCGCAAGAGCCGGATCATCAGCGAGCAGGAGAAGAAGATCACCGCCTACCACGAATCCGGGCACACGCTCGCGGGCTGGGCGATGCCGGGCGTCGACCCGGTCTACAAGGTGACGATCCTGGCCCGCGGCAACACCGGCGGCCATGCGCTGGCGGTGCCCGAGGACGACAAGGGCATGCACACCCGCTCGGAACTGATCGCCAGGCTGGTCATGGCCCTGGGCGGGCGCGCCGCCGAAGAGCTGGTATTCCATGAGCCGACCACCGGCGCGGTGTCCGACATCGAGCAGGCCACCAAAATCGCGCGCGCGATGGTCACCGAGTTCGGAATGAGTTCCAAACTCGGCGCGGTCAAATACGGCAGCGAGCACGGAGATCCCTTTCTCGGCCGGACCATGGGTAACCAAGCCGATTACTCCCATGAGGTCGCGCGGGATATCGACGACGAGGTGCGCAAGCTCATCGAGGCCGCGCACACCGAGGCCTGGGAGATTCTCACCGAATACCGCGACGTGCTGGACACGTTGGCCGGCGAGCTGCTGGAAAAGGAAACCCTGCACCGCGCCGAGTTGGAGGGGATCTTTACCGACGTCGAAAAGCGGCCGCGGCTGACTCTATTCGACGACTTCGGTGGCCGCATTCCGTCGGACAAACCGCCGATCAAAACGCCCGGCGAGCTGGCCATCGAACGCGGCGAACCGTGGCCGAAACCGGCACCCGAACCGGCTTTCAAGGCCGCCATCGCTACAGCTGCGCGCGATGCCGCACAGGCCGACGCCGATCGAGGCACCAACGGCGCCAATGGTTCTCACGGTGCGCCGGTTGGCTCCGAGGACCGTGCCGGTGCCGGCGCTGCACCGCACCACTCGACCCAACCCGACTATGGTGCACCGGCAGGCTGGCACGCTCCGGGATGGCCGCCACCGCAACAGCCGCCGGGCTACTGGTACCCGCCGCCATCCTCACCGCCGCCACCGCCGCACTGGGCTCAGCCACCACACAACTACGGCGGCCAGCCCTATCCGCCGTATCCGCCGCCCGGTCCGCCCGCGCCAGAAGCAGGCCAGCCCGTCGACCCGCCCGGCGACCCGAGCCCGTCCAACCCGTCGACGCACGGCTAAAACGAACGGAGGCTTCGATCGTGCAGCCGAATTCCCGAACCGCGACCCTGAGCACCCCGGTCTTCGATCAGCCGCGTGCCGAGGCCGCGATCCGCGAGCTGCTGTACGCGATCGGAGAGGACCCGACCCGGCACGGTCTGCTGGACACCCCGGCCCGCGTCGCCCGCAGTTACCGGGAGATGTTCGCCGGCCTGTACACCGATCCCGACACCGTGCTGGACACCAAGTTTGACGAGCAGCACGACGAGTTGGTGATGATCAAGGAGATCCCGCTGTACTCCACCTGCGAACACCATCTGGTGGCTTTCCACGGTGTCGCGCATGTGGGATACATCCCCGGTCACGACGGCCGGGTCACCGGATTGTCGAAGATTGCGCGGCTGGTCGACCTGTACGCCAAGCGGCCGCAGCTGCAGGAGCGGCTCACGGCTCAGATTGCCGACGCCCTGATGCGCAAGCTCGATCCGCGCGGTGTCATCGTCGTGATCGAGGCCGAGCACCTGTGCATGTCCATGCGAGGTGTCCGCAAGCCCGGAGCTATCACCACCACGTCGGCAGTGCGGGGACAGTTCAAGTCCAACAGTGCATCTCGAGCTGAGGCGCTCGAACTGATCTTGCGCAAGTGAGTACGACGCGCGTCCAGGTCATGGGGGTGGTGAACGTCACCGACGACTCGTTCTCGGATGGCGGGCGCTACCTCGATGCCGAGCGCGCTGTCGAGCAAGGTTTGGCGTTGGCCGCTGACGGCGCGGCGATCATCGATGTCGGGGGAGAGTCCACCCGGCCCGGTGCGGTTCGAATAGATCCGCAGGTGGAAGCTGCCCGCGTCGTGCCTGTTGTCAAAGAACTTGCATCCCATGGCATTACGGTCAGTATCGACACCATGCACGCGGGCGTTGCGCGGGCGGCGCTGGAAAATGGCGCCCAGATGGTCAACGATGTGTCCGGCGGACGCGCCGATGCGAGTATGGCCGGTCTACTCGTCGAGGCCGACGTGCCTTGGGTACTGATGCATTGGCGATCGGTTTCGTCTGAGCATCCGCACACGGCTCCGCGCTACCGCGACGTGGTGGCCGAAGTGCGCGCCGAACTGCTCGCCAGCGTCGACGACGCGGTTGTCGCGGGCGTGGATCCGGCGAAGCTGATCATCGACCCCGGTCTCGGATTCGCCAAGACCGGCCAACACAATTGGGCGTTGCTGCACGCCTTGCCGGAGCTGGTGGCGACCGGCGTCCCGGTTCTGATCGGCGCGTCACGGAAGCGGTTTCTCGGCAACCTGTTGGCCGGTCCGGACGGTGCAGTACGGCCACCTGACGGGCGTGAGACGGCTACCGCGGTGGTTTCGGCGTTGGCCGCACTGCATGGCGCGTGGGGTGTGCGGGTGCACGATGTACGGGCGTCGGTCGACGCGCTGCGGGTTGTCGACGCGTGGATGCAAGCCGGGACGGTCGAAGCCGATGGCTGACCGAATCGAGTTGCGCGGCTTGACAGTTCGTGGCCGACACGGGGTTTTCGACCATGAGCGCGCCGACGGTCAGGATTTCGTCGTCGATATCACGGTCTGGATCGACCTGGTGGACGCCGCGGCCAGTGACGACCTGGCTGACACTTACGATTACGGCGTCCTGGCGCAGCGGGCGGTCGCCATCATCGCCGGGCCTGCGCGCAACTTGATCGAAACGGTGGCCGGGGAAATCGCCGAGGATGTGATGAAAGACCGGCGGGTGCACGCCGTTGAGGTGACGGTGCACAAGCCGCAGGCTCCGATTCCGCACACCTTCGCCGATGTGGCGGTGGTGGCTCGACGGTCGCGGCGCGGGGGACGGGGCTCGGTAGTTCCGGCGGGAGCGGGCATATGAGTCGGGTGGTGTTGTCGATCGGATCGAACATCGGTGACCGGCTAGCCCGGCTGCAGTCGGTGCTCGACCGGTTGGGCCAGGCGGTGCAAGCGGTCTCTCCGGTTTATGAGACCGCCGCATGGGGCGGGGTCGAACAGGGCCCGTTCCTCAACGCGGTGCTGGTCGCCGAGGACGCGACGCTCGACGGGCACGGTTGGTTGCGCCGCGCCCAGGAGATGGAGCAGGCGGCAGAGCGAGTTCGCGGACAGCGTTGGGGCCCGCGCACTCTCGACGTGGATTTGGTCAGCTGCCACCAGACGTCGCCGGCCGGAGACACCGAAGTGATGTCGTTGGACGATGGTCTGACCCTGCCGCATCCGCTGGCTCATTTGCGCGCCTTCGTGATGATTCCCTGGCTGGCCATCGACCCGGACGCGGAACTGACCGTGGCCGGTGGAAAGCAAGCCGTCGCAAAGCTACTCGCCCAGCTGCATCCAGCCGACCGCGCCGTTGTGCAACTGACCGGCCTGGTACTCGAATTGCGAGGCGAGAATAGGGAATCCGACTCGGCGCCGGGAACCTGATGGGTCCGACCCGTAAGCGTGACCTGACGGCCGCGGTGATCGGCACTGCGGTGGTCGGGTACCTGCTGGTCGTGTTGTTATACCGGTGGTTTCCACCGATTACCGTCTGGACGGGTCTTTCGTTGCTTGCGGTCGGCGTCGCCGAGGCGGTGTGGGGGCGTTATGTCCGGGCCAAGATCAGCGACGGTGAGATCGGTGACGGGCCCGGCTGGCTGCATCCGCTGTCGGTGGCCCGCAGCCTGGTCATCGCCAAAGCATCGGCCTGGGTCGGCGCGTTGGCGCTGGGTTGGTGGGTCGGGGTTCTGGTGTACTTGCTGCCGCGGCGATCCTGGCTGAGGGTGGCCGGGGAAGACACCGCCGGCACGGCGGTGGCAGCGGTCAGCGCGCTGGCTTTGGTGGTTGCGGGTCTGTGGCTGCAACATTGCTGCAAGTCGCCGCAGGATCCGACCGAGCACGGCGAGGACGCGGAAAATTAGCTCGGCTCGGTGACGATGCGGGTGGTATGGCGGCCCGAGTGCGAGGCGGGCAATCAGTCCAGGTGAGAATCGCCGGAGCACGGCGACACGCGGAGTGACCTCGGCCCGGTACAGTCGGGCCATGACCGATCTGTCCCGCGGCGCCCGGGTCCGCCGCGGCGGCCGCAGACCCGGTTGGGCAATGCTCACGGCGTTGCTGGTGCTCGCTATCGGCGCCAGTTCTGCGCTGGTTTTCACCAACCGGGTTGAGCTCCTCAAGTTCGCCGTGATCCTGGCTCTGTGGGCGGCCGTCGTCGCTGCATTCGTGTCGGTGATCTACCGCCGGCAAAGCGACGTGGACCAGGCCCGGGCGCGGGACCTGAAGCTGGTTTACGACCTGCAACTGGATCGCGAAATCTCGGCCCGCCGCGAGTATGAGCTCACCGTGGAGTCTCAGCTGCGTCGCGAGCTGGCCAGCGAATTGCGCGCGCACTCCGCAGACGAAGTCTCGGCGTTGCGGGCCGAGTTGGCTGCGCTGCGCACCAACCTGGAGATCTTGTTCGACGCCGAACTCAGCGACCGGCCCGCACTGGAGACCGAGCGCAAAACTGTGCGTGGCTATAGCGACTGGGATCGCGAACGCGAGAGCGCGCGCGAACGGGTCAATCGCGTCACCTCGGTGCGGGCCGAAGAGCCTCCTCGGCGCGCGGACGACAGCTCGATCATCGACGTGCCTGAGGAACCGCTGGCCCCACCGCCGCGGCAGCCGGTCGCGGAAAACTACCAGGCGGCGGCGTACACCTACCAGCCCGCCGACGCTCACGAGGCTTCCGGGCCAAACGGTGCCGCCGAGGCATATGAGGCGCCGGAGGCAGACCAGGGCGCACATCGGCGCCGAGGCGAGCGAGCCGCTCGAGCCCAGCAGGACGAGTCGACGCGACCTACCGGTTGGGCCACGCCGACGCCGTCACCCCCGAGTGGGGCAGAGCGCCGGCCTGAGGGCCGCTGGGCCAAGCGGGAGCAAACGTCGGAGGCCAACGGTTGGGCTACGTCGTCGGGGGCATCACCCGCGAGCGCGGGAGAGCGGTACGAGGCCCAACCTCCACGCCGTTCACACCGGCGGCAAGAGGCGCCGCCGCAGCCCGAGCCACAGTTTGTACCGCCACCCTTGCCGCCCGAGCCGCCGCCGCAGCGGCGGTGGCCCGAGTGGACCGGATCTACCGCGGCGCCGCGGCATCAACAAGCGCCCACCGGCTGGCAGCCGGTGAGCTCGGAAGGACAATGGCTGCCTGTCGGAACACCCGGCAGCAATTGGAATTCCGAATGGACCGACAAGAGCGGCACCGGGCCGTGGAAGTACGACAACGCCCCGTCCCGCGACAGTGCTTCGCTGGGCTCTCCCAGCGCCAGCGAAGCCACGTCGGCGTCGGCGCCGTCGGCTGAGCGGCGGGGACGGCATTCCAGCGCCGCCGAGCCGGCAGGCCAGATCGGCGAATCCGAAGCCGATCGGCGCGAGCTGGGTCGTCGGGCACGGGCCCGGCATTCCGCTGAAAGCTCCGCATACTCCGACTCCGGCATCGGCGAAACCACGCCACCGCCGCCGGCGATGTCGCCGCCACCGCCGCCGATGCCACCTTCGCCGCCGCCACCTTCGCCGCCGCCACCACCCGACAGGGAGCCGGCGATGTCGCCGCCACCCCCGCCCTCGGCCCGACATCGGACCACCGATCCGTTGGATACCAACGCTCCGCCGACCGGCGGCCAGTCGGTCGCCGAGTTGCTGGCGCGGCTGCAGACCAGCCCGTCCGGAGGCGGCCGACGCCGACGCCGCGAGGACTGAGGCGAACGCCACAGGCGATTCGCGTCGTCGCCGGGGTAGAGTCTTAGCGACCGTCCGGTACCCGCGCCGCGGGACTGGAACGAACCAAGAGACTTGTGAGGGTCGTCTGCGATGCTGCAGTTCGACGGATTGCGCCCCGCCCGGCTCAAGGTGGGGATCATCTCCGCCGGCCGGGTGGGAACGGCTTTGGGCGTCGCGCTGGAACGCGTCGACCACGTCGTGGTGGCATGTAGCGCCGTTTCCCGGGCGTCGCGGCATCGTGCCGAACGCTGGTTGCCTGACACCCCGGTATCGCCGGTACCAGACGTTGCCGGCAACGCCGAGCTCTTGCTGTTGGCCGTGCCGGACACCGAGCTCGCGGCCCTGGTTTCGGGGTTGGCCGCCACATCGGCGGTGCGGCCGGGCACTATCGTCGCCCATACCTCGGGCGCCAACGGCGTGGCCGTGCTGGCGCCGCTGACCGAGCAGGACTGCATACCGCTGGCCATCCATCCGGCGATGACGTTCACCGGCTCCGACGAGGACATCCCCCGGCTGGCGGACACCTGCTTCGGGATCACCGCGGCCGACGAGGTCGGTTACGCGGTCGGGCAATCCCTGGTGCTGGAGATCGGCGGTGAGCCGTTCCGGGTCCGCGAGGAGGCACGGGCGCTGTATCACGCCGCGTTGGCCCATGCCGGCAACCACATCGTCACGGTGCTCGCCGACGCCCTGGACGCATTGCGGGCCGCGTTGGCGGGGACCGAACTCCTCGGTCAACAACTGGTCGACGATCAGCCTGGCGGCCTCGCGGAACGGATAATTGGACCGCTGGCCCGCGCGGCGCTGGAGAACACCCTGCGACGTGGGCAGGCGGCGCTCACCGGCCCGGTCGCGCGCGGTGATGCGGGTGCGGTTGCCGGTCACCTGAATGCGCTGGCGGCGGTCGACGCGCAACTGGCTCAGGCCTACCGGGTGAACGCCCTGCGTACCGCTGAACGCGTGCATGCGCCCCATGACGTCCTCCAGGTCCTTGAGGGCTCGGCGCGGTGACACTGAACAGGCCGCCGAAGTTCAACGCCGGCGAACTCAACGTGTATTCGAGCCCCAGCGATGTCGTTGAGGTCAGCCGTGCGCTGCGCCACACCGGTCGACGGGTGATGTTGGTGCCGACCATGGGCGCGTTGCACGACGGACACCTCGCCCTCGTCCGCGCGGCCAAACGGGTGCCCGGCTCGGTGGTGGTGGTGTCGATCTTCGTCAACCCGCTGCAATTCGGAGCTGACGAGGATCTCGATGCCTACCCGCGCATCGTCGAAGACGACTTGGCGCTGTTGCGCGGTGAGGGGATTGAAATTGCTTTCACCCCAAGCGTTGCCGCGATGTATCCCGACGGCCGGCGCACTGCCGTACATCCGGGGTCACTGGGATCCGAACTCGAGGGAGCGGCGCGACCCAGTCATTTCGCCGGCATGCTGACCGTGGTGCTGAAGCTGCTGCAGATTGTGCGCCCTGACCGAGTTTTCTTCGGAGAGAAGGACTATCAGCAGCTGGTGCTGGTGCGTCAGATGGTCGCCGACCTCAACCTCGATACTCGGGTCATCGGTGTGCCGATCGTACGCGAACTAGACGGCCTGGCGATGTCTTCGCGCAACCGCTACCTCGATCCTGCGCAACGCGAGCTGGCCGGCATGCTGTCCGCGGCACTGTTGGCCGGGACGCACGCCGCATCGGGTGGTGCGGATGCGGCGCTGCAGGCGGCCCGCGCCGTGCTGTCGGAGGTACCCGCGATCGACGTGGATTACCTGCAGGTGCGCGATGCAGAACTCGGTCCGGCGCCGCGGCACGGCGCCGCCCGGCTGCTCGTTGCGGCTCGGCTGGGGACCACCAGACTCCTCGACAATGTCGCGATTGAAATCAGTACTACCGTCGGCGTCGACGGGCGAGAGCCTGCGGTGCCGACTGGGAATCTCGAATCACCCTGGAGGAACTGATGTTACGAACAATGCTCAAATCGAAGATCCACCGGGCAACCGTCACGCAGGCTGACCTGCACTACGTCGGCTCGGTGACGATCGACGCCGACTTGATGGATGCGGCCGACCTGCTCGAGGGCGAACAGGTGACCATCGTCGATATCGACAACGGTGCCCGCCTCGTCACTTATGCGATCACCGGTCGGCGCGGTAGCGGCGTGATCGGAATCAACGGGGCCGCAGCCCATCTCGTACATCCCGGTGATTTGGTGATCCTGATCGCCTACGCGACGATGGACGACGCCGAGGCGCGCAGCTACCAGCCGAGGATCGTCTTCGTCGACGCCGACAACCGGCCGGTCGATCTCGGGCACGATCCGGCGTTCGTGCCTGCCGACGCAGGCGAGCTGGTCTCGCCGCGATGAAGGTTCGTTAACCGTGCTGCTGGCAATCGACGTCCGCAACACTCACACCGTTGTCGGACTGCTATCCGGTTCGAAGGAGCACGCGAAGGTAGTGCAGCAGTGGCGGATTCGCACCGAATCCGAAGTCACTGCCGACGAGCTGGCCTTGACCATCGACGGTCTGATCGGTGACGATTCCGATCAGCTCACCGGTGCAGCCGCGCTGTCTACCGTTCCATCGGTGCTGCATGAGGTACGAGTGATGCTCGAGCAGTACTGGCCTTCGGTGCCGCATGTGCTGATCGAGCCCGGGGTTCGCACCGGCATCCCGCTGCTGGTCGACAATCCAAAAGAAGTCGGCGCCGATCGAATCGTCAACTGCCTCGCGGCATTTCAGAAGTATGGTACCGCCGCGATCGTGATCGATTTCGGCTCATCGATCTGCGTGGACGTGGTGTCCGCCAAAGGCGAATTCCTGGGCGGCGCTATCGCGCCGGGAGTGCAGGTCTCCTCTGACGCGGCTGCTGCTCGCTCGGCCGCACTACGTCGGGTCGAGCTGACCCGGCCGCGCTCTGTGGTCGGCAAGAACACCGTCGAATGCATGCAGGCGGGCGCCGTTTTCGGTTTCGCCGGGCTGGTCGACGGCCTAGTCCAGCGCATCCGCGACGACGTAGACGGTTTCACCGGCGACAACGTCACGGTGGTGGCCACCGGCCACACCGCGCCGCTGCTGCTGGCGGAACTGCATTCCGTCGATCACTACGACCAGCACCTGACCCTGCACGGGCTGCGGCTGGTTTTCGAGCGCAACCGGGACAGCCAGCGCGGACGGCTCAAGACGGCACGCTGACCGGCAGCTGATCAGCACCGGCGATTCTGGTGTGGTCGGCTTCGATCGGTGAGTTCACGCCCGCGGGTTCCTTCGACGTGCGTTGATCCCCAGGTCGCGAGGCTGTCAAGCACAGGCGCGAGAGCTCTGCCCTCAGCGGTGAGCTGATAGGTGTATCGGGGCGGGCGCGATTCGTATTGCTCGCGCTGGATAATCGCCGCGGACATCAGTCGCCGAAGCCGTTCGGCGAGAGTATTAGTGGGAATCGCTTCGTCTGCTGCTGCGAGGTCGGCAAACCGGAGGTCGCCGCGGAAGTAGAGGTCGCGCACGACCAGCAGCGACCAGCGATCGCCAAGAATGTCAAGGGCACCTGCGATCGGGCACCTTGATCGCAGAACGGGTTTGGCACTATTCGGCATGGCCCACACCTCGATGCCTCCGGATATCACTTGCTTTTTACAAGTGACTAAAACTACAGTCACTTTAATACTGCAAGTCGGTAGCAGGTTGGGTGCACAGATGGCCGGACGTCGTTTCCCGGCAAGTGACACCGGGATTGGATTAACCCTGTGGATCCGCGAATTTCCGTTCCGGCAGCAAGTTCGGCATATCGACACCACCAGGCGTGACCGGCAGGTGGCTGATGTAGTCCACCAGATTCGCACCGATTTCGGAATGCTCGCCCCGCCTTTCGCGCTGCACCTTCCCGTACCGGAGCTGCTGTGCGCGCTTTGGCTGGTGTTCCGGGAGACGATGTACGCGCGTGGAGTCGGTCGGGACGTGAAAGAAGCTGTCGCGGCGACGGTTTCAGCGACCAATGCCTGCCCGTATTGCGTCGACGCGCACACGACGATGCTGACCGCCCTCGATGGCGGAGATCCAGCTGCCGCAGTGTCTTCCGTCGCCATCGACAGCATCGCCGACCCCGCCATGCGCGGTGCGATTGCGTGGGCGCGAGCCACTGGTCAACCGGGCGCCCAGATCCTACGGAACCGGCCGTTTCCCGACGAGCACGTGCCCGAGCTCGTCGGCACCGCCCTGGCTTTCCATTATGTCAACCGTATGGTGAACATCTTCGCTGTTGACTCGCCGTTCCCGGGGAGAGGTCCCCGTGCCAAACGGATCGCCCGGCGGATCGCCCTGCCCACATTTCGGAAACTTTTGTCTCACAACGTCACTCCCGGCACATCGGTGAATCTGCTGCCGGCCGCCGAACTTCCCCAAGACCTCGCGTGGGCGGCCGGTAATCCGGTCATCGCCGACGCGTTCGCGCGCGCGGCCGCGGCATTCGACGCCGCTGGACGAGCTGTGCTCCCTGATTCGGTGCGAAAACTCGTCGAGGGTAGGCTCGCCACCTGGCAGGGTGAGGACCCCGGCATCTCGCGGGCCTGGATCGAACCAGCGGTCGAACCGCTTCAAACCACCGAGCGACCTGTGGCCAGGCTCGCCCTGTTGGCGGCGTTCGCATCTCACCAGGTCGACGACCACGTGCTCGAAACAGCGCGCACCACACCGGGACCGGTTGGCGACCGCATCCTGCTAGCGGTCGCGGGCTGGGCAAGCTTTGCTATTGCCCGCCGGATCGGCACCTGGCTAAATCCCACCGGCTAGGCCGCAATGGCCGCCATCTGGACAGCCGGCTGCACCCGTTCATTTAAGCTGGCAGGTCGTGAACGCCGGCGACGAGGACCGTCCGCAGGACCTTCCCGAGGACACTCCCGAGCAGTTCCGGATCCGCCGGGACAAGCGGGCTCGGCTGTGGGCTGAAGGCCGCGACCCTTACCCCGTCGAAGTGGGGCGCACCCACACGCTGGCGCAGATCCGTGCCGCCTACCCGGACCTACCCGCCGACTCGACCACCGGCGACATCGTCGGTGTTGCCGGCCGGGTGGTGTTCGCCCGCAACTCGGGCAAGCTGTGTTTTGCGACACTCCAAGAAGGCGACGGCACCCAGCTGCAGGTGATGCTCAGCCTCGCCAGCGTCGGTGCGGAAGCGCTCGATGCGTGGAAGGCCGATGTGGATATCGGCGACATCGTCTGTGTGCACGGAGAGGTGATCAGCTCCCGGCGCGGCGAGCTGTCGGTCCTCGGCGACACCTGGCAGATGGCGTCCAAGGCACTGCGGCCGCTGCCGGTGGCGCATAAGGAGATGAACGAAGAGTCGCGGGTACGGCAGCGCTACGTCGACCTGATCGTCCGGCCGCAAGCACGTACCGTCGCCCGGCAGCGAATCGCCGTCGTTCGCACAATACGGACCGCTCTGGAGCAACGCGGGTTTCTCGAAGTCGAGACGCCGATGTTGCAGACTTTGGCAGGCGGTGCGGCGGCCCGGCCGTTCTTCACGCACTCCAATGCGCTTGACATCGATCTGTACCTTCGGATCGCACCGGAACTGTTCCTCAAGCGATGCGTCGTTGGTGGGTTCGACAAGGTCTTCGAACTAAATCGAGTGTTCCGAAACGAAGGAGCCGATTCCACGCATTCCCCCGAATTTTCCATGCTGGAGACCTATCAGGCGTATGGAACGTATGACGATTCGGCGGTCGTCACCCGCGAGCTTATTCAACAGGTGGCGGACGAGGCGATCGGCACACGACAACTGGCGTTGCCCGACGGCGGTGTCTATGACATCGACGGAGAATGGGCGTCGATACAAATGTATCCGTCGCTATCCGGCGCACTCGGCGAAGAGATCACACCGAACACTAGCGTTGACCGCTTACGCGGCATCGCCGAGTCGCTCGGTGTCGAGGTGCCGGTCGGTCGGGGGTATGGACACGGCAAGCTGGTCGAGGAATTGTGGGAACACACGGTCGGCGCCAGCTTGACGGCGCCCACCTTTGTTCGAGATTTTCCAGTGGAGACAACGCCTTTGACGCGGCAGCACCGTAGCCTCCCGGGTGTCACCGAGAAGTGGGACCTCTACATACGCGGGATCGAGCTGGCCACCGGATATTCGGAATTGATCGACCCGGTAGTGCAACGTGAGAGGTTCGCTGAACAGGCGAAAGCCGCGGCGGCCGGCGACGACGAAGCGATGGTGCTCGACGAGGATTTTCTCGCCGCCTTGGAGTACGCTATGCCGCCGTGCACGGGAACCGGAATGGGTATCGATCGGTTGTTGATGGCTTTGACCGGCCTGTCAATTAGAGAGACAGTATTGTTTCCGATTGTTCGTCCACATAGCAACTGAGCCCAGCTATCGTGGTGTATTGAATATCGCGCCTTCTTATGGCAGATTGATGCACATGGGGGCGGTTCAACAAGTTAGTGCTCGGGAAGAAAGCGTGAGGCTCAGCCAATGGCAAAGAAAGTGACCGTCACCCTAGTCGATGATTTCGACGGTGAGGGTGCGGCCGATGAAACCGTCGAATTCGGCCTCGACGGGGTGACCTATGAGATCGACCTTTCGACCAAAAATGCCACGAAACTGCGCAACGACCTGAAGCAATGGGTCGCAGCCGGCCGTCGCGTCGGCGGTCGCCGGCGCGGACGTTCCAGTTCCGGTCGCGGCCGGGGAGCCATCGACCGCGAGCAGAGCGCCGCGATCCGGGAATGGGCCCGTCGGAACGGGCACAACGTGTCGACGCGGGGCCGCATCCCGGCTGACGTCATCGACGCATTCCACGCTGCAACCTGACCACTACCTGACGCTGCCAAGCCGCACCAGCACCGAACGCGGGCTGGTCCGGCTTTCGCTGGTGGCGAACCGATCGCCCATCAAGCGCGGAAACGTTTTGCCGTTTTGCCGCGTTGCTCCCATTACGGCTGCCGAAGTCGGCTATATGCGTGTGGCGTAATGGACCGCAAGGTAGGAAGCCCGGCGAGCCGCCCATTACAGTGGATGGCAGGTACGCGATGTCGTCTGTTGTACCGATGGTGAGGGAGAGCAGGTAACCACCGATGTTCGAACGATTTACCGACCGTGCCCGCAGGGTCGTCGTCCTGGCGCAAGAAGAGGCCCGGATGCTCAACCACAACTACATCGGCACTGAGCACATCCTGTTGGGTCTTATTCATGAAGGCGAAGGCGTAGCCGCAAAGTCGCTGGAGTCGCTGGGCATCTCGCTGGAGGGCGTCCGCAGCCAGGTCGAGGAGATCATCGGCCAGGGCCAGCAGGCCCCGTCGGGCCACATCCCGTTCACCCCGCGCGCCAAGAAGGTGCTCGAGCTAAGCCTGCGCGAGGCGCTGCAGTTGGGCCACAACTACATCGGCACCGAGCACATTCTGCTCGGCCTGATCCGTGAGGGCGAAGGCGTTGCCGCCCAGGTGTTGGTCAAGCTGGGCGCCGAGCTGACCCGGGTGCGTCAGCAGGTGATCCAGCTGCTGTCCGGCTACCAGGGCAAGGAGACCGCCGAGGCCGGCACCGGCGGCCGCGGCGGCGAGTCCGGCAGCCCGTCCACGTCGTTGGTGCTCGACCAGTTCGGGCGCAACCTGACCGCCGCCGCGATGGAAGGCAAGCTCGACCCCGTCATCGGCCGCGAGAAGGAAATCGAGCGGGTGATGCAGGTGCTGAGCCGGCGCACCAAGAACAACCCGGTGCTGATCGGCGAGCCCGGCGTCGGCAAGACCGCCGTCGTGGAGGGCCTGGCGCAGGCCATCGTGCACGGCGAGGTCCCCGAGACGTTGAAGGACAAGCAGCTCTACACGTTGGACCTGGGATCGCTGGTGGCGGGCAGCCGCTACCGCGGTGACTTCGAGGAGCGCCTGAAGAAGGTGCTCAAGGAGATCAACACCCGCGGCGACATCATCCTGTTCATCGACGAGCTGCACACGCTGGTCGGTGCCGGTGCCGCCGAGGGCGCGATCGACGCGGCGTCGATCCTGAAGCCCAAGCTGGCCCGTGGCGAATTGCAGACCATCGGCGCCACCACCCTCGACGAGTACCGCAAGTACATCGAGAAGGATGCCGCGCTGGAGCGGCGGTTCCAGCCGGTTCAGGTCGGCGAGCCGACGGTGGACCACACCATCGAGATCCTCAAGGGCCTGCGGGACCGCTACGAGGCGCACCACCGGGTGTCCATCACCGATTCGGCGATCGTGGCCGCAGCGACTTTGGCCGACCGCTACATCAACGACCGGTTCTTGCCGGACAAGGCGATCGACTTGATCGACGAGGCCGGTGCGCGTATGCGGATCCGCCGGATGACCGCGCCGCCAGACCTGCGCGAGTTCGACGAGAAGATCGCCGAGGCCCGCCGCGAGAAGGAGTCCGCGATCGACGCGCAGGACTTCGAGAAGGCCGCCAGCCTCCGTGACCGCGAGAAGCAACTGGTGGGCCAGCGGGGTGAGCGCGAAAAGCAGTGGCGATCCGGCGATATGGATGTGGTCGCCGAGGTGGACGACAACGAGATCGCCGAGGTGCTGGGTAACTGGACCGGCATCCCGGTGGTCAAGCTCACCGAGGCCGAAACTACCCGGCTGTTGCGCATGGAAGAGGAGATCCACAAGCGGATCATCGGCCAGGAGGACGCGGTCAAGGCCGTCTCCAAGGCGATCCGTCGTACCCGTGCCGGGCTGAAGGACCCCAAGCGTCCGTCGGGCTCGTTCATCTTCGCCGGCCCGTCCGGTGTGGGTAAGACCGAGCTGTCCAGGGCGCTGGCCAACTTCTTGTTCGGTGACGACGACGCGCTCATCCAGATCGACATGGGCGAATTCCACGACCGGTTCACCGCGTCGCGGTTGTTCGGCGCCCCGCCGGGATACGTCGGTTACGAGGAGGGCGGCCAGCTCACCGAGAAGGTGCGGCGCAAGCCGTTCTCCGTGGTCCTCTTCGACGAGATCGAGAAGGCGCACCAAGAGATCTACAACAGCCTGTTGCAGGTGCTCGAGGATGGCCGGCTGACCGATGGGCAGGGCCGCACGGTGGACTTCAAGAACACCGTGCTGATCTTCACCTCCAACCTCGGCACGGCCGACATCTCCAAGCCCGTCGGTCTGGGCTTCACCAAGGGCGGTGGTGAGAACGACTACGACCGGATGAAGCAGAAGGTCAACGACGAGCTGAAGAAGCACTTCCGCCCGGAGTTCCTCAACCGCATCGACGATGTCATCGTCTTCCACCAGCTCACAACCGAGCAGATCGTCCAGATGGTGGACCTGATGATCGGCCGGGTCGAAAAGCAGCTGAAGGGCAAAGATATGGCCATGCAGCTGACCGACAAAGCCAAGTCATTGCTGGCCAAGCGGGGCTTCGACCCGGTGCTCGGCGCTCGCCCGCTGCGGCGCACTATCCAACGGGAGATCGAGGACCAGCTGTCCGAGAAGATCCTGTTCGAGGAGGTCGGTCCGGGTCAGCTTGTCACCGTGGACGTGGACAACTGGGACGGCGAGGGTGCCGGAGAGGATGCG
>NZ_DASPSP010000029.1:0-3513 GCF_035623875.1 Mycobacterium sp.
ACGGTGTACGGCAACCAGGTTCCGGCTGACCTCGGGCATCCGGGCAACCAGTTCCTCGATCTGGGCGCTGCTGACCGCGTCTTCGGCTGTGGTGGCGGTGAAGACATCGGACAGGTCGGCCACCAACCGGGCGTCGGAATCGGAGGTGAAATAGTGCGACGGCAGGTCGAACCGCTCGGTGAGCGCCAGGAGCACCGGCACGGTGATCGGCCGCTGATCGTTCTCCAGCTGGTTGACGTAGCTGGTCGACAGGTCGAGCGCCTTGGCCAGCGCAACCTGGGTCAGGCCGCGTTCTTCACGTAGCCGCCGTAACCGGGCGCCGGAAAACATCTTCGCCACCGCAGACATGCTAGTCCCTGCGACGTTCACAACATTCGCAAACTGCACCAAATAAGGACACAAAATTACGCAGAAGCAGGGACTTTTCTTTAGCATGTGCTTTGCATAGTGTGCGGATTATGTTGATCCATTCGGTTCGGACGCACCGCAGCGCCGACGACTTCCCGCGCACCGAACACCTCGCCCACAAGATCGCGGAGGTGGCGGCCGACCCGGTCGCCGTACCGGCCGAGACCGAGGCCATGGTGATCAACCGGATCATCGACGACGCGGCGGTCAGCGCGGCCTCGGTGCTGCGGCGGCCGGTCACCACTGCCCGCCAACAGGCCCTTGCGCACCGAGCCCGGCCAGGCGCGACGGTGTTCGGCGTGGACGGCAGCCACTCGGCGGAGTGGGCGGCGTGGGCCAACGGGGTCGCGGTGCGCGAACTGGATTTCCACGACACGTTCCTGGCCGCTGAGTACTCCCATCCCGGCGACAACATCCCCCCGCTGGTGGCGGTAGCCCAGCAGCTCGGTGTGCGCGGCGCCGACCTGATTCGCGGCCTGGCCACGGCCTACGAGATCCAGATCGACCTGGTCAAGGGAATCTGTCTGCACGAGCACAAGATCGACCACGTTGCTCACCTGGGGCCGTCAGCCGCCGCGGGGCTGGGAACCATGCTGCGGCTCGACGTCGACACCATCTACCAGGCGATCGGTCAGGCGTTGCATCTGACCACCGCCACCCGTCAATCCCGCAAGGGGTCGATCTCCAGCTGGAAGGCGTTCGCTCCTGCGCTCGCCGGCAAGGTCGCCATCGAGGCGGTCGACCGCGCGATGCGCGGCGAGGGCTCGCCGGCGCCGATCTGGGAGGGCGAGGACGGCGTGATCGCCTGGCTGCTATCGGGTCCCGAGCACACCTACCAAGTACCGTTGCCCGCGCCGGGGGAACCCAAGCGTGCCATCATGGACAGCTACACCAAGGAGCATTCCGCCGAGTACCAGAGCCAGGCGCCCATCGACCTGGCCCGTCGGCTGCGCGAGCGCATCGGTGATCTGGACCAGATCGCGTCGATCGTTTTGCACACCAGCCACCACACCCACTACGTGATCGGCACCGGTTCCGGGGACCCGCAAAAGTTCGACCCCGACGCGTCGCGCGAGACGTTGGATCACTCGTTGCCCTACATCTTCGCCGTCGCGCTGCAGGACGGCACCTGGGACCACGAACGCTCCTATGCCCCCGAGCGCGCGCACCGGCCGGACACGGTCGAGCTGTGGCACAAGATCTCCACCGTCGAGGATCCGGAATGGACCCGCCGCTACCATTCGAACGACCCGGCCGAGAAGGCGTTCGGGGCGCGCGCGGAGGTGACGCTCAAGAGCGGCGATGTGATCACCGACGAGCTTGCCGTCGCCGACGCGCATCCGTTGGGCGCGCGGCCCTTCGGGCGTGAGCAGTACATCGGCAAGTTCACCAATCTCGCCGACGGGGTGGTGGAAGTCGCTGAGCAGCAACGGTTCCTGGACACCGTGCAGCGGGTCAGCGACCTGAAGGGCGGCGAGCTGGCCGCGCTGAATGTGCAGGTACTGCAAGAGGTGCTCGACAAGGCGCCGACAATTCCCTCGGGGATCTTCCGATGACGGGTTTGCTGGGCGCGGCATCCAGCGCCGCCGACAAGCGCGCTGCACTACGGGCCGGACTGAATTCCGGTCGGCTGCAACGCTTCCCGGGTGCATTCTCACCGCTGGTGGCCAAGCTGGTCGCCGAGATCGGCTTCGAGGGCGTCTACGTCTCCGGCGCCGTATTGTCAGCCGACCTCGGGCTGCCCGATATCGGCTTGACCACGCTCACCGAGGTGACTTCGCGCGGGGCGCAGATCGCAGCAGTCACCGACCTGCCGACGCTGATTGACGCCGACACCGGATTCGGTGAACCGATGAACGCCGCGCGCACCATCACCCTACTGGAGGACGCCGGGCTGGCGGGTTGTCATCTCGAGGACCAGGTCAACCCCAAACGCTGCGGGCACCTGGACGGCAAGGCCGTCGTCCCGACCGCAGAGATGGTCAACCGGCTGCGTGCGGCGTTGGCTGCGCGCCGTGACCCCAACTTCGTCATCTGCGCCCGCACCGACGCCGCCGGGATCGAGGGCCTGGACGCCGCGATCGAGCGGGCGCGAGCCTACGCCGACGCGGGCGCCGATCTGATCTTTACCGAGGCGCTGACCGGCCCCGCCGACTTCGAGAAATTCCGTGCCGCAGTGGATATTCCACTGCTGGCCAACATGACCGAGTTCGGCAAGTCGGAGCTGCTGAGCGAATCGCAGCTGACCGACATCGGCTACAACGTCGTCATCTACCCCGTCACTGCGCTGCGGTTGGCGATGTACGCCGTTGAGTCCGGCTTGCGCGAAATCGAAGCCAAGGGAACACAATCTGGCCTGCTGGGTCTCATGCAGCACCGCAAAAGGCTCTACGAGCTGCTGCGTTACGCCGACTACAACAAGTTCGACGACGAGATCTTCAACTTTAACGTGAAAGGGCCGAACCAATGACCGGAGTTGCTAGGGCCGAGAAGCCGAAAATCTACAAGGGCCTAGCCGGCGTCGTCGTTGACACCACCGCCATTTCCAAGGTGGTGCCGGAGACGAACTCGCTGACCTACCGCGGCTACCCGGTACAGGATCTGGCCGCCCACTGCAGTTTCGAGCAGGTCGCCTACCTGCTGTGGTACGGCGAGCTGCCGACCGACACTGAGTTGGCGTTGTTCAACCAGCGTGAGCGCGCCAGCCGTCGCATCGATCGTTCGCTGCAGTCGCTGCTGGCCAAGCTGCCTGACACTTGCCATCCCATGGACGTGGTGCGTACCGCTATCAGCTACCTCGGTGCCGAGGACCCGGAGGAGGACGACAGCACCGAGTCCGCTAACTTCGCCAAGTCGCTGCGCATGTTCGCGGTACTGCCGACGATCGTCGCTATCGACATGCGTCGCCGGCGCGGCCTGGCGCCGATTGCACCGCACAGTCACCTCGGCTACGCCGAGAACTTCCTGAACATGTGCTTTGGCGAGGTCCCTGAACCGGTCGTCGTCGAGGCGTTCGAGCAGTCGATGATTCTCTACGCCGAGCACAGCTTCAACGCGTCCACCTTCGCCGCACGGGTGGTGACGTCGACGCAGTCGGACATCTAC
>NZ_DASPSP010000076.1:0-7409 GCF_035623875.1 Mycobacterium sp.
GCGCATCGATAGACGACGCCGAAGCCGCCCCGTCCGATTTCCGCCGCATCTTCAAAGCCCGCGTCGCGCAGTTCCGCGGGAATGTCAGGGACCAGATTCCGCTGCGACGCATGCTGATCGACGTCGGCCATCAACGGTCACCTCTGTTACCAGCAAATATCGCCGATCCCATGGACTGACTATGCCATCGAATCGATCGCACCGTGTTGTCTACCGTAGACAACACCCTGCTCGTCTTTGTGGCATAGCGACGGTGGACAACCAGCCGCCGCTTAGCATGCATGTGTGACTGGTTCGTACACTTACACTTTCGAGGACATCCGAAACCGGCCCGTCGCGGTGATCGGAGCGGGGACGCTGGGGCGGCGTATCGCGCTGATGTTGGCCAGCCGTGGGGGAACCGTGCGACTCTTTGCGCGGCGCGCCGAACAGCGCGCCGAAGCGATGCAGTACGTGACGGAAAACCTGCCTGGGGTGGTCGCCGACCGAGGCTTCGGCGAAGTGGGCGTCGCGTTGGGCGCGGCGTCGCTGGAAGAGGCGTTGGACGGTGCCTGGCTTGTCGTTGAGTCGGTCCCGGAGAAGCTCGAACTCAAGATTCCGCTATGGGGCGAAATCGACCGGGCGGCACCGGCGGACACCATCTTCGCGACCAACTCGTCGTCGTACCCCTCGCGGCTGATGGCCGAAAAAGTCCGGGACAAAGCGCGTTTGTGCAATACGCACTTTTACATGCCGCCGGAGGTCAATGGGCTCGACCTGATGTCCGACGGCGAGACCGATCGAGGTCTGCTCGACACGCTGCTGGCCGTTCTGCCTGAGTTCGGCGTCTACCCCTTCGAGGCACGCCGGGAGTGCACCGGCTTCATCTTCAATCGCATCTGGGCCGCCATCAAACGCGAGTCGTTGGCGGTGGTCGCCGAGGGGGTGGCCCGTCCGGAGGACGTCGACGGGATGTACAAGCTCAATCTGCGCGCGCCGGCCGGGCCGTTCCAGTTGATGGACCTGGTCGGCCTGGACGTTGCTCTCGACATTGAGAACCACTACGTCGAAGAGTTCCCGCACCTACCGAAGAACGCGCGGGACTTGTTGCAGACCTACGTCGACGCGGGCAAGCTCGGCGTCAAGACCGGCGAGGGCTTCTACAAGTACTAGCGCTCGCGCTACCTGGCGAGGTAAGCGAGTGCGAGCTGAGCGGCGTTGGCGCCGCACATGCCATGCGCGCCCGGTCCCGGTGGGGTGGCCGCCGAGCAGATGTACATACCCGGCACTCCAGTGGTGTACGGCGACAATGTGATTCGTGGTCCGAATGTCAGCTGACGAATATCCTTGGCGCCGGTCATGATGTCGCCGCCCACGTAGTTGGGGTTGTAGGTGGCCATCTGCGTCGTCGAACGAACCGTATGTCCAACGATGCGTTCCCGGAAACCCGGGGCGAACCGCTCGACCTGGGCGATGATCGCCTCGGTCGCGTCGCCGGCGTAGCCGTTGGGTACGTGCGCGTAGCTCCACACCGGATGCGTATTGCCCACCGAGCGTTGCGGATCCGCCAGGTACTGCTGACCGACGAGCACGAACGGCCGCTCCGGCATGCGTCCGGCGTGGATCTCTCGCTCGGTCGCGGCGAGTTCGCGATAGGTCCCGGCCAGGTGCACCGTGCCGGCCCGGTGCGCGTCCGGGTTTGTCCACGGCACGCCGCCGTCGACGGCGAAGTCGACTTTGAAGGCGCCTGGACCACGCCGGAACCTGGTGAAGGCGCGAGAAACTCGTCGTGGCAGACGGTCCCCGAGGATCCCGGCGACCGCAGTGGGCGCCAGGTCGAACATCGTCACGTCGGCAGGCGGCAGCTGCGACGCCGACTGGACCGGGACACCGGTCTCGATCTTGCCGCCCAAATCGCTCAGCAGCGCCACCATCGCGTCGGTGATCGACTGCGATCCCCCTTCGGCCACCGCCCAGCCGTGCCGGTGGCCGGCCGCGATGATGCCGATCCCGATGGCGGAGGTCATCGGGTAGTGCAGCGGCCGGAAGGCATGGGCCGCAACGCCTCCGAACAATGCCCGGCCCTCATCGGTGCGAAACAGCCGCGCGAACGTCGACCCGGGAAGCACGGTCGGCGCACCGAACCGGGCCAGCATCAGCGGATGATGGGGGAATCGCAGCAGCGGCCGCATGATGTCCTCGCTGAGTGCGTCGAACCGGGCGGCCGGATACCCGAACGCGAGCCGCCACCGCGACCCATCGCGACCCAGACCGGCCGCAGTGTCCGCCACCGAGCGGTGCAGCACTCCGGCACTGCCGCCGTCGAGGGGGTGGACACAATCGATCTCCGGCCAGCGCCACGAGAGGCCGTACCGCTGCAGGTCGAAGCTGCTGAGGAACTGCGAGCCGACGGCCATCGGGTGGATCGCCGAACAGTGGTCGTGCAGCAGGCCGGGGATGATGGCTTCGCTGCTGCGAGTGCCACCGCCGACCTCGTCGGCGGCCTCGAGCACGGTGACCTGCACGCCTTGGGCGGCAAGGGAGATGGCGGCAGCGAGCCCGTTGGGCCCGCCACCTACCACCACTGCGGTATTCATGCCAGCGCTCCGTGACCGTGCTCCGTGCCACGCAGCGACCAGGTCACCTCGGTCGGGATGGGCCCGTTGGGCAGCCACGGCTGCTCCTTTACGGCGTCGGCCACTTTCCAGGTACCTCGCTCGACGACGCCCAAGGCGGCGTCAATCAGCTGGTAGTGCTGAACGCCGCTGCCGAATGCCTCCGACTCGACCCAGGCGATGACGCACTCACCCGGCTCGAATCCGGCCTCGCGCTGCACGGCTTGGATCATGTCTGCATCGTGCATGTGGCCGTCGCCGAAGTTGAACCCGATCAGGGAGTTGCAGATGAACTCGCCTTCCCGCACGGACCGTGTATCGATGTCGGGCAGGTGGCTCAGCAGCAGCGAGAAGAGGCCGCGGCCCTGGCTGTGCATAGTGCGCCACGCGATCGTCCTCTGCGCGGTGATCTCGGCCCACTGCGGTTCGTAGCCGAACGCGATGAACTGGTCGACCTGGTTCCGTGTCGAGCGGGTGACGCGGTCCAGCTTCGCCTCCGCACCCGGCGCGAAAGACCACACCGCAGACGCCCAGTTGCCGGCGTACTGCCGCAGCGCGGGCAGGAAAGACACCTTGTCGGGTCGCAGGTTGCCCAGCACGGGGAAGAACAGCAGCGCGGCGGCGATGACGAGAGCCAGCCAAGGCGGCGACATGTTCCACGGGGCGTATCCGCTCCAGTTCGGGAAGCCGAGGAACAGGAAGATCGTGGTGTAGGCGAAGACCACGTTCCATTCCAGCGGCACCGCCAGCGGGAAGGTCGAGATGATGAACAGGTGGAACCCGACCATCAACAGCGCCGCAACCAGCGTCACCCACTTGTTGGTGGAGAAGAACAGGACCAGCGGAGCCAAGATCTCGACCGTGGTGCCGTTGACGTGTGCCATGAAGTCCGCCAGCCGTGACGGCAGCAGGTTGCGCGGGAAGTCACGGTAGTGCGCCCGCCGCACCCACTTGGGCGCGAAGATCGTATTGCTGACCATCGGCGGAATCACGTTGGAGAAGTGCTTACCGAACTTCGAGAAGCCGGCGCCGACCCACACCACCACGATCAGTATCTTCAGCGCGATGATCATGTTTGTGAATGGCAGAACTGCGAAGAAGAACAACGCCGGGAAGTACTGCTCGCCGCGGGCGGCCAGGAAGATGGTTTTGTCGCGCAGGCCGATCAGCACCAGCAGCGCCATCGGCGCGATGAGCAAGGCCGGGTTCACCAGGCCGGATGTGTTGTCCGGCACCGCCTTGGAGAGCGAGTCGCTGTGCACGCCGTGTGACAGCAGCGGGGCGGCGAGGCTCACCAGCAGTGCCAGGTAGAGGGCGATGTCGAACCAGGTGCGCCGGTCGCCGTTGGTGAACGGCACCCACTTCCACGGGCGCAGCCGGATGGTTCCCGGTCGGGCCCAGAACAGGATGCCGCCAGTCATCGGCTTGATCTTGCCGGCGAGCGGACCCCACGATCCGGCGACGCCGATGGATTCCAGCAGCACGGTCCACAGGATGACCTTCTGGTAGACAATCGGTTGGTTCCACCACTGGGTGACATGCCAGAAAGCGGGCAGGCCTGAGGTCGCGGTCGCAACGGTGATGCCTCCGATCGCGAAGAACACGATCAACTTCACGATGTAGATGGTGTGGACCATTCGCGGTGCGCCGAAGCCGTTCTCGGCCCATTCGACGGCGAGAATCCGCATCCGCTCCATCAGCGGCTTCTTCAGAAAGGTGTCCGGATCAACATCCGGAAGGTAGGGCTTGGTGAATCCCATTATCTGTCTCCTTTGACAGTTGTTTGCAGAGGGTGTCGCTCACAGTAGGAATTGTGCGCCGCCTGATACAGTCGCGGGTCAACAAAACCGCGCGGCAGTCTTATCGCCGGACGACAACCGCGTCTAACGTCATTGACGTGAAGAAACCACCTCTTGCCAGCGATGTCGCGGTGGACAGTTACGTGGCCGAGGTCGCCGCCCGACTGCTCGACCGGTTGGGCGACGCGTCGTCCGTCATTCATCGCGCCCTCGAGGACCAGATCCCGGAGCTACCCGGCGATGCGGCGCTGGTGGAGTTGCTCGGGACGAGCGTCGTGGGCAACGTTGACACGCTCTTACACGCGTTGCGCTACGACATCGCGGTCGAGCGTGTCGAGGCGCCCACCGCGGCGCTGGAGTACGCCCGCCGATTGGCGCAGCACGGGGTGCCGGTCAACGCGCTGGTGCGCGCCTATCGGCTCGGTCAGCGCCAGATGAACGAGATGGTTTTCGCCGAATTGCGGGCGATCGACATAGCGGAATCGATGCGGGTGGCGGTAATCGAGGCCATCACCGGCACGATGTTCGAGTACATCGACTGGATGTCGCAGCAGGTCGTTGCCGTCTACGAAGACGAACGCGAACGATGGCTGGAGAACCAGAACAGCCTTCGGGGTCTGCGGGTGCGCGAGATTCTGGCCGGAAACAAGGCAATCGATGTGGATGCGACAACCACATCAATCCGCTATCCGCTGCGGTGGCATCACCTGGGGCTGGTCATGTGGTACCCGGGCACCGAAGGCGACGAGCTCGCCCGGTTGCAGGGGTTCGTCCGCGATCTGGGCGAAGCTGCCGGCGCCGCCGCCGGCCCGCTCTTCGTCGCCGCCGACCGAAGCTGCGCATGGGGTTGGCTACCGTATCGTGCCGCGGTGACCGAGACCGCGGCCAAGGTCCGCGAGTTCACGCTCGCACGACCGGATTCCCCAAGTGTGGCGATCGGGACCATGGCCAGCGGTGTCGACGGATTTCGTCAGTCACACCGCGAGGCCGAAACCGCTCGCAGCGTCGCGGTGATCGCGAAGCGGCCGGAGCCGACGGTGATTGCGGCGACCGACCCGGGCCTGTCCGTTATGGCGCGTCTTGGCGGCGACGTGTCCGGTACCCGCGATTGGGTGCTGGCCGTACTCGGTGACCTCGCCGCCGACAACGAGAACGACGCGCGGCTGCGCGAGACGTTGCGGGTGTTTCTGGCTTGCGGTTCCAGCTACAAGGTCGCTGCCGAGCAACTCAACTTGCACTTCAACTCGGTGAAGTATCGGGTGGGCCGCGCCATCGCCCGGCGCGGCCGCGACATCGGCAGCGAGCGGCTCGACGTCGAACTCGCGTTGCTCGCCTGTCACTGGTACGGCCCCGCGGTTCTGCAGCCCGGCGCCCCATAGACCAAGCCGGGGCCACACCGGAAGGTGCGGCCCTGGCTGGGATGCCAAATTTCAGGCGGCGGCTGGAACGGCGAACGGGCGAGGTGCCAGGCCGGCCGGCCAATTCCGTCGGTAGGTCCGCGCAATCGCGTCGACGGCGGTGATGCCGGCGGGGAGGAGCACGGGGAAGAGGATCATCAGGAAGATGATGGCGGGCAACAACATGGCTTTACCTACATTTCTTTGATTGGGTTGGCTTGTGGCACTTGCTAATTCGGGGATTAGCCGGTGGTCCTAGAACGCTGCGGTGCGTTCATAGGGGAAAATTTAGCTACCCCACCGCGGCGCGGCGACGTCGCCAGCCAACCAAGTTGAGGCGGATTGTTGTCTTCCGGCGACAAAGCCGCTCAGGGCAGCCGCTGCTCGACCTCGAAGGCCAGGCAGAGTTCGGCAACATCCTTGGGCCGGGAAAGCGACCGGCCGGTCAACTCCTCGATACGGCGAAGACGATGCCGCACGGTGTTGGGATGGCAGAAGATCTTCTCCGCGGTGTCGTTGGCGGAGCCTCCCGCCTCTAACCACGCCTGGAAGGTGTCGAATAGGATCGTGCGTTCCGCGGGTGGCAGGTTGTCCAGTCCCTTGAGCAGCGACGACCTGATCTTCGCCATCACCTCGGGCGCGCTAACCGCCGCGACGGCAAGGGGCGTGTCGTCGAACACCGTGACCAGCGAGTCGCCCGACGCCCTCCCGGCTAACGCCAACCGTGCGAATCGCAGCGCGTCGCCGGTTTCGGCCAAGTCGTGGAACGGCGGGCTGATGCCGACCCGGACCGTCGCGGCCTGGCGGAGCACTGAAATCAAAGTGTCGATAGTGTTGCGTATCCGCACGTGAACGATGCCGACGTGTAAGTCCGGCAGTAGCCGCCACGCCGACCGGATGTCGCGGGTGGAGAGCTTGTTTTCGATAGCGGGCAACCCCAGTTTCCCGATCGCCGGCAACTCGGCTGCCACGACGACGTACGGTCCGGAGGTGGGTAGCCGCAGCAAGTCGGCGGCCTCCCAGAGACTTTGCATGTCGGTTATCCGCCGCGACAGCAGCGCTTCGACCAGCGCCGACCGCTCTTCCTCCTGCTCCAGAATCTGCGCGGTCAGCTGTTGGCGGTAGGCGCTGGACATCGCCTGGGTGAAGGTGTCCTGGGCAAGAAAGACGCGCGCGGTGGCGTCCAGGATCGATTCGGTGGGTATTCCCGCGGCCTGCGCGGCGGCCAGGGTTTCCTCCCACATGAACCGGAAACCGATCCGGTAGGCCGTCATCACCGCCGGTAGCGGCGTACCGGCGAGTGCGCGTGCGCTCCCAGTGTGCTCGGCGGGCAAGACGTCAACGTCTGCGTGCCCGGCAAGTGATTCGAAGACAAACGTCAGGTTTGCCTGACAACTTGCACGTACCTCGTCTTTGGTGACGACGGTGCCGTCGCGGTACGCGTCGATCTCGCGGAACAGCCGATCGGCCAGCGCCTTGCCCAGTTTCGGCGCGCGGGCCAGCATGAGCTTGCTGAGCTCAACGATGTGCGGATCAGGGTCGGCGCCACGCCGGACACTGTCGGCGTGCGGTACCGCGCTCATATCCCAAAACCATAGGCCCGCTCACTGGCGAATGTG
>NZ_DASPSP010000088.1:0-15309 GCF_035623875.1 Mycobacterium sp.
GCTATCACCCCGGTTGCCGCGGTCACGCCCGCCTCCACCGACCCGAACGGGCCGTTGGTAATCGCCGTGCAGCATCCGAAGACCGGCTTCCACATCGCGGCGGCCATGGCGTCGGCTCCCCCGCCGATGGCGATAGTGAATTCACCAGGCGCGCTGGGCATTCCGACGATGGCGCTGTCGGCGTACCGCAACGCCGAGCGGATGATGGCGACAGCCGACCCTGGATGCGGCATCAGCTGGAACCTGCTGGCCGGTATCGGACGCATCGAATCGATGCACGCCAACGGCGGCGCCACCGACACGCACGGCACCGCGACACGGCCCATCTACGGCCCAGCTCTGGACGGCACACTGCCCGGCAACGAGGTCATCGTGCAAAGCAGCGGCGGCGGGCGGGTCACCTATGCCCGCGCGATTGGTCCAATGCAGTTCCTGCCGGGCACCTGGGCACGCTACGCCTCCGACGGCGACGGGGACGGCGTGGCCGATCCCCAGAACCTGTACGACGCCACGCTGGCCGCAGCTCGATACCTATGCACCGGCGGGCTGAACCTGCGCGACCAGTCGCAGGTCATGGCCGCCATCCTGCGCTACAACAACTCCATGCCGTATGCCGATAACGTGCTGGGCTGGGCCGCGGCGTACGCCACGGGCGTGGTCCCGGTCGACCTACCGCCGCTTACCGGACCCCCGCCGCCGCTCGCCGACCTGCATCTGGAGAGCCCCGAGGGCATCGGGCCGAACCTGCCGCTCAACGTCCACGGCCTGTCGCCGACCGACCCGCTGGCGCAGATGCCTTTGATCGACCTCAGTGGGGCCGGGGCCACCAATCAGCAACCGATGTGGCCATGGCAGCAGACCGCTCCTCGCCCGTCATGCACGGTGATCTGCATTGGCCAAGAAACTGAAGGCCCACAGCAACCGGGGCTGAATACGCCGCCGCCCGACGTGCCAGCGCTGGGTGCGCTTGGCCTGCCACCTGCCCCGCCTCCGGCAGGTCCGCCAGTCCCACCGCCCCCGGCGGCACCAGTCCCACCGGGTCCGCCGCCGCCGGCACCTGGACCCTAGGGCGCCCGTCGCCCCCTCGTCCGGACGCCAGTCGATGGTCTGGCTCCTCAGCGGGCCGTCCCGGCCCGCATCGTCGCCGACGTGAGTCGATCGTCCGGCTCCTCAGCGGGCCGTCCCGGCCCGCATCGTCGCCGAACTACACTCGGCGGTGATGTCCGAAACGCACCATGACGCCGACGACCGGGCCGCCAACGTTCGCGCCGCGCTGGCGAAGGTGATCGATCCTGAACTGCGGCGCCCCATCACCGAACTCGGGATGGTCAAAGGTATCCAGGTCAGCCCCGGCGGCGACGTGCATGTCGAGATCTACCTGACCACGGCGGCCTGCCCGAAGAAGACCGAAATCAGTGAGCGCGTGAACCAGGCCGTGACCGACGTTCCGGGCACCGGCTCGGTGAAGGTCAGCCTAGACGTGATGAATGACGAGCAGCGCACCGAACTGCGCAAACAATTACGCGGCGACGCCCGCGAGCCCGTCATCCCGTTCGCCCAGCCCGGATCGCTGACTCGGGTTTACGCGGTCGCTTCCGGCAAGGGCGGCGTCGGCAAGTCCACCGTGACGGTCAACCTGGCCGCGGCGATGGCCGGGCGCGGGGTGTCGGTTGGGGTACTCGACGCCGACATCCACGGCCACTCCATCCCGCGGATGATGGGCACCACCGACCGGCCCACTCAGGTCGAGTCGATGATCCTGCCGCCCATCGCCCACGAGGTGAAGGTCATCTCGATCGCGCAGTTCACCAAGGGCAACACGCCGGTGGTATGGCGCGGCCCGATGCTGCACCGGGCTTTGCAGCAGTTTCTCGCCGACGTGTACTGGGGCGACCTGGACGTACTGCTGCTCGACCTGCCGCCGGGCACCGGCGACATCGCCATCTCGGTGGCCCAGCTCATCCCGAACGCGGAAATCTTGGTGGTGACCACACCTCAGCTCGCGGCGGCTGAGGTCGCCGAACGGGCCGGCAGCATCGCGCTGCAGACCCGCCAGCGCATCGTCGGCGTCGTGGAGAACATGGCGGGGCTTTTGCTGCCGGACGGCTCGACGCTGCAAGTGTTCGGCGAGGGCGGCGGTCAGCGGGTCGCCGAGCGGCTTTCGCGTGCGGTCGGCGCCGACGTGCCGCTTCTCGGCCAGATCCCGTTGGATCCAGCGCTGGTCGCCGCGGGCGACGCCGGGCTACCGATCGTGCTCAGCGCTGCCGACTCGCCGGTGGGCAAGGCACTGCACAGCGTCGCCGACGCCCTGTCGTCGCGACGCCGCGGCCTGGCCGGTATGTCGCTGGGACTGGACCCGACGCGGCACTAGAGCCGTCGTCTTATTGTCCGGCTCTTCCCCGCAAGCGGGAGGTACCCCCCACCTCATCGCGCTACGCGTCCCCCTCGCCGCTGCGCGGCTGGGGGTGCCCCCACTGCATCGTCGCAGAACCTAGGTGGCGTCGGCGTCGAACGGTGCGGGCCCGGTCAGCGGCTGCTGCGGCTGGGGTGAGGGCGGCACGATCGGCTCGCTAGGCGTGCCCGACGAGGGCCGGTCGAAGTTGCCGGTGAACAGCGAGTCGTCGCCGTCGAAGAGGTGTTTGGTCAGCGCCGCGCGCGGCGTCAAACCGCGCAGCTTCTGCAGCTCGCTCAGCGGCTCGCGCAGCTCGTCGAATTCGGGCCCGATATCCTCGCGCAGCTGGGTCGTCATTCCGCTGAGGTAGTCGCGGGCCTGCCGCAACGCGGCGGCGGTCCACCTTATGGCGCCGGGGAGCCGCTCCGGGCCCAGGACAACCAGCCCGACCACCACGAGCACCAGCATTTCCCCCCAACCGACGTTGGCGAACATCTAGCTGGTGTCCGGACCGGGCGTCACCGTGAGCGTGACGTGGCGGCCGTCGCGAACCACCTCGACCGGGGCGGGCTGCCCGATCGTCAGCTGCCGCACGGCGACAACGAACTCCTCGGAGTCTGCGACCCCGCGGTTGCCCACCTTGACCACCACGTCATTTTCCAAAATCCCGCCCTTTTCCGCCGGGCTGCCCGCTTTCACGTTCGCGACCTGTGCACCCTGCGCGATCGCGTTGCTCACCGACCGGGTGCTCAGGCCCAGCGTCGAGTGCACGATCTTGCCGTCCTTGATCAACGTCTGGGCAACCAATTTCGCCTCGTTGATCGGGATCGCAAAGCCCAGCCCGCTGGCGCTGTCGGACAGCGACTTGCCGGCGGTGTCGATGCCGATGACCTGAGAATCCATGTTGATCAGCGGGCCACCGGAGTTGCCGTGGTTGATCGAGGCGTCGGTCTGGACGGCGTCGATGACGGTGTCGGTGTCCGAGCCCTCCCCCGACAGCGGGATGGGGCGGTGCAGTGCGCTGATGATGCCGTGCGTGACGGTGCTGCGCAGACCGAGAGGCGCACCCGCAGCAAGGACTTCGTCGCCGACGCGCACCTTGTCGGAGTCACCGAGCCGGGCTACGGACAGGTGGTCGACATTGTCCACCTTGAGGACGGCCAGATCGGTCTTGGGGTCGCGGCCGACCAGGTTGGCGGGCACTTCCTTGCCGTCGTTGAACACGACGGTGGTCTTGAACTGGCTAGGGTTGTTGGCCGCTTCGGAGATGACGTGGTTGTTGGTGACGATGTAGCCGCGGCCGTCGACGACGAAACCGGATCCCTGCATTCCTTCTTGATCGCTGACCGACTGAATCGTGACCACCGAATCAGCCACCGCGGCAGCGACTTTGGCGAATCGGCCGGCGGGTGATTCGCTGTTGCCGTTGGTCGCCAACGTCACCTTGGACGTCGTGAACGCCTCGACGACCTCGGCCGTCTTGCGCCCGACCACACCGCCGACCAGGCCGATCAACAACGCGAGGACCGCCAGCACCAGCAGCGCCAGGTAGGACACCCGTCCGCCGAACAGCACGTCGCGCACACCGAGCTGGTCGCGTTCCCCGCCGGCGCCGCGTAGGCCCGACGGCGTTACCGCCGGCTCGCCCAGAGCAGCGGCCGCACCCGGGTCGCGCCAGGGGTCGTCGGGTTCCTCTAGCTGATCTCTGTCGCCATCGAGCGCGCCGGCATCGGTCGGGTGGCGCTGCAACGACTCGGCTCCCGGAAAGGGACGGCCGAAGGCCTCCGAAAGAACCGGGTCGGCCGGTTCGTCGTGCGGGGTGAAATCACCCTGATCGCGATACTTCGGCGGACGCACCCTCTCGGCGACGAACGAGCCCTGCACGCCGTCGGGACGGCTGAAGGTCTGGCGCGACGCAGCGTCAACGGGCGGTCGTGAAATGGGTCGCGGCGCCAGCCGGGGGGCGCCGTTTTTGTCTTGGTCGGTGCTCACGTCATCCTCTTCCGAGCGCTGAAGAAACGCGCGCTATGGGCACGAGCACGGCGCTGTGCACCGGCTTGGCGAAACTGGTACCCACCTTACTGGGGCTCGCGCCGGTCAGGCGGGTTGCCGTGTGGCGGCGTGCCCCCACTTCGCTGCGTGCGGGGAGACCCCCAGGGGCCGCTCTGCGCATGGCCCGCATCGTCGTCGGGCGGGCAGTCCGGAATCTGCGACAGCAATCCCAGCAGCGTGCTGGGGATTCTGATCGGATGGGAGTCACGCAGCGCGGCGCGGGCCCGGCGTTGACCCTCCACCTCTGCGGCGCACTCCGGGCAAAGCGAAATGTGATGCGCTGCCCGCAGGTGCGCGTTCATCCGCAGCTCGCCGTCGACAAAGGCCGCGATCGCCTCGGTCGACAGATGCTCAGTAGAACCGAATTGCCGCGGAGCACCGACAGGCGCGTCGCTTTGCGAAGCGAATTGGGAGGGGAGCCAGGAGAACGCACGGCGGAACACATGTCCCCGCTCGATCATCACCGACTCCTCTCCGTATCACGTCGGTTTAAGCGGCACTACCTCGAATGTAGCGCGCTGCCCGATACGGAACACGAATGAACAGCGGATCAGGCGGCTTGTGTCTTACTCCGTGAGCTCCGGCCCAGTGATGCCAGCGCCGGCCGGCGAATGCTTCGCGCCCTCGGAATGCGCCGACAGGTAGTCACGCAGCGCTTGTCGTCCCCGGTGGATGCGGCTGCGCACCGTCCCGAGCTTCACCCCCAGGGTGGCCCCGATCTCCTCGTAGGACAGTCCTTCGATGTCGCACAGCACGACGGCTGCGCGGAACTCGGGCGGGAGTGAATCGAGCGCCGCTTGCAAGTCAGGACCCAGCCGCGACTCGTGGTAGATCTGCTCGGGGTTGGGCTCGTCTGCGGGCACCCGGTCGTAGTCGTCGGGCAACGCCTCCATCCGGACCCGGCCGCGGCGGCGCACCATGTCGAGAAACAAGTTCGTCGTAATACGGTGCAGCCAGCCTTCGAAGGTCCCCGGCTGGTAGTTCTGTACCGACCGGAAAACCCTGATGAAGGTCTCCTGGGTCAGGTCCTCGGCGTCGTGCTGATTGCCGGAAAGCCGATAGGCCAATCGGTATACCCGGTCGGCGTGCTGGCGAACAAGCTCATCCCACGACGGCATCGCCGCCTTGTCTCCGGTCGCGTCGAAGACGGCGGTGCCGTAGGGCTCGTCGTCAGCCTCGACCCAGTCGGCATCCCGATAGCGCTCGGGATGCGACATGCTGGCCGGGCTCATCAATGTGGTGATGTTCAATTCCTCCGGGTACAGACTGCCGTCGAGGTTAGGCAATTCCTCACCGCGCGCAACACGAAGGCGCGGCGATCTATTCCCGGACCAGCGGCCTCCACGTTCCATGGGGGATACCGTCGCCTACCGGCGTATGTGCGGTATGTGATCGCACTGAGCTTTCACTGAGAATGGGTGCCTACACCCCGTTGCGCTGGTCATATTCATCAAATTGTGACCTTGATCCGCCGCGAGGTGCGGGCGAGTCGCGGTCCCCCACAAGACGGCACCGGGCGCGCCTGTTCGCACGCGGCATCGGTTGGATTTACGCTGCGGGCATGGCCACCACCGACCCCACGCCGGGCCAGTCGGCTCCAGCGAGTCGGGCCGAATTGCTCTCGGCACACGCGGAGGGCTCGATCTCCGAAGACGCGGTTCTGTTGGCGGCGCGCGAACGCGCGGTCGACATCGGCGCCGGTGCGGTGACCCCCGCGGTAGGAGCACTGCTCAGCCTGCTGGCCAAGCTCAGTGGCGGCAAATCCGTCGTCGAAGTGGGCACGGGTGCGGGGGTCAGCAGCCTGTGGTTGTTGTCGGGGATGAGCGAAGACGGCGTGTTGACCACGATCGACATTGAGCCCGAGCACCAGCTGATCGCCAAGCAGGCGTTTTCCGACGCCGGGATCGGACCGTCGCGAACGCGGCTGATCAGCGGCCGGGCTCAGGAGGTGCTGACCCGGTTGGCCGACGAGTCCTATGACCTGGTCTTCATCGACGCCGACCCGCTCGATCAGCCAGATTATGTGGTCGAGGGAGTACGGCTGCTGCGCTCCGGCGGGGCCATCGTCGTTCATGGGGCCGCGTTGGGTGGCCGGGCCGGCGACCCCGCGGCCCACGACGCAGACGTCGCGGCGGTGCGCGAAGCGGCGCGACTGATCGCCGAGAACGAGCTGCTCACCCCGGCGCTGGTGCCGCTTGGCGACGGTCTGCTCGCCGCGGTCCGCGACTGATCCAGCCTTTTACGGATTCCTGACGGCGTGGCCGCTTGACGCCAGGCTGAACGGCTGTTTAATGTCCTGAACATGCGTTCAGCCGACGATTTGACCGCCGCGGCCAGGATCCGCGACGCGGCGATCGAGCAGTTCGGCGAGTACGGCTTCGGCGTCGGACTGCGCTCGATTGCCGAGGCGGCGGGAGTGAGCGCGGCGCTTGTCATCCACCATTTCGGCTCCAAGGACGGTCTGCGCAAAGCCTGCGACGACTACGTCGCCGAAGAGATCCGCAGCGGAAAGTCCGAGGCCATGCGCTCCAGCGATCCGGCTAACTGGTTCGCCGCGATGGCCGAGATCGAGGAGTACGCACCCTTGATGGCCTACTTGGTGCGCACCATGCAATCCGGTGGCGAGCTGGCGAACACGTTATGGCGCAAGATGATCGACGATGCCGAGAGTTACCTCGACGAAGGGGTGCGTACCGGCATCCTGAAAGCCAGCCGAGATCCGCGCGCGCGGGCGAGGTATCTGGCGATCACCGGCGGCGGTGGTTTCCTGCTGTATCTGCAGATGCATGAAACGCCGGCGGATTTACGCGCAGTACTGCGCGACTACGCCCGCGACATGGTCCTGCCTGCGCTCGAGCTCTACACCGACGGACTGATGGCCGACAGCACTATGTACGACGCTTTCCTCGCCGACGCCGAACAAGGAGAATCCGATGCCCGCTGACAACTACGACAGCCGCCAGGCACCAATCGAAATTCGCGATCTGACAAAGAATTTCGGTTCAGTTCGGGCACTGGACGGCCTCGAGCTGACAGTACGCGAGGGCGAGGTGCACGGATTCCTCGGACCCAACGGTGCCGGAAAGTCGACGACGATCCGCATACTGCTGGGAGTGGTGAAGGCCGACAGCGGAACGGCTCGGCTGCTCGGCGGCAACCCGTGGACGGACGCCGTCGAGTTGCACCGCCAGATCGCCTATGTCCCAGGCGACGTGACCCTGTGGCCCAATCTCACCGGTGGTGAGACCATCGACCTGCTGGCACGCATGCGCGGCGGCATCGACGAGAAGCGTCGCGCAGACCTGATCGAGCGCTTCGAACTGGATCCGCACAAGAAGGCACGAACCTACTCCAAGGGAAACCGCCAGAAAGTCTCGTTGATTTCGGCGTTCTCGTCACGGGCCCGGCTACTGCTGCTCGACGAGCCGAGTAGCGGTCTGGACCCCTTGATGGAGAACATCTTTCAACAATGCGTCGCAGAAGCGCGGGACCGAGGCACGACCGTCCTGCTGTCCAGTCACATCCTGGCCGAAACCGAGGCCCTGTGCGAGCAGGTGACAATCATCCGGGCCGGCAAGACCGTCGAGAGCGGCTCGCTGGATTCGATGCGTCATCTCAGCCGCACGTCGATCAAGGCGGAATTACTCGGAGATCCAGGCGATCTCACGCGAATCCG
This sequence comes from Mycobacterium sp., assembly GCF_035623875.1. Lineage (GTDB taxonomy): Bacteria > Actinomycetota > Actinomycetes > Mycobacteriales > Mycobacteriaceae > Mycobacterium. The sequence goes on from NZ_DASPSP010000088.1 coordinate 8,121, forward strand.
CGGCGTCGAAGATGTCACCATCGACGGAACCACGCTGCGGGCGCACGTCGACAGCGAGAGTCTCGGTGAACTCATCCGGGTGCTTGGCGGCGCGGGCGTACGCAGCCTGATCAGCCAGCCGCCCACCCTGGAAGAACTCTTCCTGCGCCACTACGGCGTCGGCACCGACGGCCAGCGCGACGTCAGCAGCCGAGAGGTGCGGGCATGACCACCTCGACCTTGGATCGTCCCCACCATCGCGCACACCAGGCGCCGCAACGCGGTTCGGCGTTCACCGGCACGCTCGAGATGCTGCGGCTTTACCTGCGGCGCGACCGGGTGGTCTTGCCGCTATGGGTGTTGCTGCTGTCAGTACCGCTGGCGGCCGTCTATGTCGGCAGCATCGAGAAGGTCTACCCCGACCAAGCGGCCCGCGCTGCTTTTGCCGCCTCGATCATGGCCAGCCCCGCGCAACGGGCGCTCTATGGACAGATCTACAACGACAGCGTTGGCGCAACCGGCATCTGGAAAGCCGGAATGTTCCATCTGCTGATCGCCGTAGCGGTCATTCTCACTGTCATCCGCCACACCCGCGCTGACGAAGAAACTGGCCGCGCCGAGCTGATCGACTCGACCGCAGTGGGCCGGTATGCCAGCCTGACCGCGGCCCTGCTGCTGTCGTTCGGGGCGTCGGTGATCACCGGCGCTATCGGGGCGGCCGGCCTGCTGGACACCAGCGTGCCGCCGGGCGGCTCGATGGCGTTCGGGGCCGCGCTGGCCGGCTCCGGCGCGGTGTTCACCGCGGTCGCCGCGGTAGCTGCGCAACTCTCACCCAGCGCGCGGTTCGCCCGCGGCGCTGCATTCGCAGTGCTGGCAACCGCATTCACGCTGCGCGCCGTCGGTGATGCCGGCTCAGGCACCTTGTCGTGGCTCTCACCGCTGGGCTGGTCGCTGCAGGTTCGTCCGTATGCGGGCGACCGGTGGTGGGTCCTGTTGCTGCATGTTGTGACGACCATGTTGCTCACCGCGCTGGCATACCGGCTCCTTGCCGGTCGCGATGTCGGTGCGGGCTTGATCGCGGAACGTTCAGGTCCCGCGAGGGCAACGCCGTTGCTGCGGGACGCGTTTGGGTTGGCCTGGCGGCTGGATCGCAGCTCACTGCTGCTGTGGACTGTCGGGCTGTGCCTGTATGGCTTGCTGATCGGCAGCGTCGTGCACGGCATCGGCGACGAACTAGGCGGCGGTACGGCCCGAGATATTGTCGAGCGCATGGGCGGCACCGCTGCTTTGGAGCAGGCCTTCGTCGCGGTGGCGTTTTGCATGCTGGGCATGATGGCCGCCGCGTTTGCGATCTCGCTGGCGCTGCGGCCGCATCACGAGGAGGCCAGCCAGCGAGCCGAGACCGTGCTGGGTGGCGCGGTAGGCCGGAGCCGTTGGCTGGCGGGCCATCTGGCGATCGCGCTGCTAGGTTCTGCCGTCGCGATGTTGATTGCCGGATCAGCAGCCGGACTGACCTACGGAGTCGCTGCCCACGACATCGGCGGCAAGCTGTCCATGGTCGTCGCTACCGCCGCCGTGCAACTGCCCGCCGTCTGGCTTTCCGCCGCAGTGACCGTCGCGTTGTTCGGGCTGGCGCCGAGGTTCAGCCCGCTGTCTTGGGGCGTGCTGGTCGCATTCGTCGCGCTCTACCTGATCGGTTCGCTGTCGGGCTTTTCCCAGTGGCTGCTCGACCTCGAACCGTTCGCGCACATTCCGCGGGTCACCTGCGGCGCCTTCACGCCAGTTCCACTTCTGTGGTTGTTGTTGATCGACGCCGCGCTGATCGGGCTGGGAATGGCGGCCTTCCGCCGCCGCGACGTGCAGACCTGAGGAGGCTGTGATGAAAACGGTTGGCAAAGGATTAGTTTCAGCTGCTTTGGGCCTGGTGGCCTTCGGATTGATGCTGTTCCTGCCGGCGGGGACGTTGGATTACTGGCAGGCATGGGTCTTCCTCACGGTATTCGCGCTCGCCACCTGGATCCCCAGCATTTACTTGATGCACACGAACCCGGCCGCGCTCGATCGGCGCATGCGTGCCGGGCCGTTGGCCGAGACCCGAACGCTGCAGCGGATCGTCCACACCGTCGTGTTTATCTGCTTTCCGGCGATGCTCGTGGTCAGTGCGCTTGATCACCGCTTCGGATGGTCGCCGGTATCGGCAACGGTCTCGCTGGTTGGCGACGTCCTAGTCGCGATCGGGCTCGGCGTCGCCATGCTGGTGGTCATCCAAAACGGCTATGCCGCTGTCAATGTCACCGTCGAGGCGGGCCAGCACCTCGTTTCCACCGGGCTGTACGGGCTGGTGCGGCACCCGATGTACACCGGAAACGTCATCCTAATGATCGGCGTCCCGTTGGCGCTCGGCTCGTATTGGGGGTTGGTCTTCGTCATCCCCGGCCTGATCGTGCTCGTCCTGCGCATCCGCGATGAAGAAGAACTCCTCGACCAGGAGCTGAGCGGCTACCGCGAGTACACCCGACAGGTGCACTACCGCTTAGTGCCCTACGTGTGGTAGGCGCCGCGGTGCTGATTGGGTTCGGAGTCGCGGGCTATCGCCGCCGCGACGCAGTGTAAGGGGGATCCGTGAAAACCGTTCCTAAAGTAGTGGCATTCTCCATCGTTGGAACTGTCATGTTCGGGTCGATGCTGTTCTTGCCAGCAGGCACGTTCAACTACTGGCAAGCATGGGTTTTTCTGGTGGTGTTTGCCCTCTCGACGTTGACCCCGAGCATCTATTTGCTGCGCACCAACCCCGCTGCACTCGAGCGGCGGATGCGTACCGGACCGGTCGCGGAAACCAGGCCGGTGCAGAAGGTGGTTATTGTCGTCGCGTTCTTGTCACTGGTAGCGCTGATCGTGGTCAGCGTCCTTGACCATCGCTTTGGCTGGTCGCCAGTACCGGCCGCCATCTGCTTGGTTGGCGACGTTCTGGTAGCCGTTGGACTTGGTATGGCCATGCTGGTAGTCATCCAGAACGGCTACGCCGCCTCGACCATCACGGTCGAGTCCGGCCAGAAGCTGGTTTCCACCGGCCTGTATGCGCTGGTGCGCCACCCGATGTACACCGGAAACACAATCATGATGCTGGGCGTGCCGCTCGCGCTCGGGTCTTACTGGGGACTCGTCTTCGTCATACCTGGCCTGCTCGCGCTGGCCGTCCGCATTGGCGACGAAGAACAGCTACTCAAGCAAGAACTGGAGGGATACAGCGAGTACGCGCAAAAGGTTCACTATCGTCTGGTGCCCTATGTGTGGTAGGACGGCCGACCTCTAGATCCAGACGCCTTTGCCTACGGCGACAACGCCGCCGGCGCTGATCGCGAAGCGTTCGCGATCCTTCTCCAGGTCCACCCCGACCATCTCGCCTGGTCCGACAACGACGTTCTTGTCCAGGATTGCGTGACGCACCACTGCGCCGCGGCCAACGCGCGTGCCCGGCATGATCACGCTGCCCTCCACGATCGCGCCGTCATCGACGACGACGTTCGATGACAGCACCGAGTTGCGGACCGAAGCGGCCGAGATGATGCTGCCCGCCCCGACCACCGACTCTTGTGCCGAGCCACCGTTGACGAACTTGGCCGGCGCCAGATTCTCCGACTCTCCGCGGATCGGCCAGCGCTTGTTGTAGAGGTTGAACACCGGATGCACCGAGACCAGGTCCATGTGGGCGTCGTAAAAGGCGTCCAGCGTACCGACGTCGCGCCAGTAGGCCCGGTCGCGGTCGGTGGCGCCGGGCACCTCGTTGTCGAAGAAGTCGTAGACCGCGGCCAATCCGTCGGAAACCAGCCGCGGAATGATGTCACCGCCCATGTCGTGGTCGGAATGGTCGTCGTCGGCATCGGCACGGATCGCATCGATGAGCACTTTAGTGGTGAAGATGTAGTTGCCCATCGACACGAAAGTCGAATCCGGGTCTTCGTGCGCGCCGGGCGGCTCAACCGGCTTCTCGATGAAGCTGCGGATGCGCCCGGAATCGTCGGCGTCCAGACACCCGAACGCACTCGCCTCGGCGCGGGGCACCCGGATACCGGCCACCGTCACTCCAGCGCTGCTGTCGATGTGGAACCGCAGCATCTGCTCCGGGTCCATCCGGTAGACGTGGTCGGCACCGAAAACCACGATGTAGTCAGGATCCTCGTCGTAAATCAGGTTCAGCGATTGATAGATCGCGTCTGCGGAGCCGGTGTACCAGCGCGGGCCGAGCCGCTGCTGGGCCGGAACCGGGGTGATGTACTCACCGGCCAACCCGGACAACCGCCAATTCTGCGAAATATGACGGTCCAGCGAATGCGACTTGTATTGGGTGAGAACACAGATCCTGAGGTAACGGGCGTTGACCAAGTTGGAAAGCACGAAGTCGATCAGCCGATAGGCGCCGCCGAAGGGAACCGCGGGTTTGGCCCGGTCCGCGGTCAACGGATACAACCGCTTGCCCTCCCCCCCGGCCAGGACGATGCCCAGCACGTGTGGTGCTTCCCTCATGTATCAAACCTATCGGCCGTCGCGAACCGCTGCCAGGTCATTTCCCTTAAATACCCACGGCGACGGACTGTCCATCAAGCTATTTGGGTCAACCCGGCGACCGCGCTGTCCGGAAGCGACTACTACCGTGCCGGGTATGCGGGTGGCGATGATGACTCGGGAGTATCCGCCAGAGGTCTACGGCGGCGCGGGGGTGCACGTAACCGAGCTCGTGGCACAGCTGCGCAAGCTGTGCGAGGTCGATGTGCACTGCATGGGCGCGCCCCGGGCGGGCGTGTTCACGTATCAACCCGACTCGCAGCTGCGCGGCGCGAACCCGGCACTGTCGACGTTGTCGTCCGATTTGGTGATGGCCAATGCCGCCGCGGCGGCCACCGTGGTCCACACCCACACCTGGTACACCGGCTTGGCCGGGCAGCTGGCCGCATTGCTCTACGACATCCCGCATGTGTTGACCGCGCATTCGCTGGAGCCGTTGCGGCCATGGAAGGCCGAACAGCTCGGCGGTGGCTACCGGATCTCGTCGTGGGTGGAGCAGAGCGCGGTGACCGCCGCGGACGCCGTCATCGCCGTCAGCTCGGGCATGCGCGCCGACGTGTTGCGGGTCTATCCGGCGCTGGATCCCGGCCGGGTGCATGTCGTGCGCAACGGGATCGACACCGAGGTCTGGCACCCGGCCGAGCCGTTGGGGTCCCTCCCGGCGGAGTCGGTGCTGGCCGACCTCGGCGTCGACCGCGACCGGCCGATGGTGGCATTCGTCGGGCGGATCACCCGGCAGAAAGGCGTCGCCCACCTGCTGGCAGCCGCACATCGGTTCAGTCCCGACGTGCAGTTGGTGCTGTGCGCCGGAGCGCCCGACACGCCGGAAATCGCCGCTGAAGTGGCCGCCGGGGTGGCCGAGCTGGCCGACACCGGCACCGGCGTGTTCTGGCTCAGGGAAATGCTGCCCATCGGGAAGATACGCGAGATACTTTCGGCCGCAACAGTTTTCGTATGCCCTTCAGTCTATGAGCCGTTGGGTATCGTCAACCTCGAAGCGATGGCATGCAGCACCGCGGTGGTGGCCTCCGACGTCGGTGGCATACCCGAGGTGGTCGACGACGGAGTGACCGGTTCGCTGGTGCACTACGACCCCGACGATCCCATCGGTTACCAGACCAGGCTCGCTGGGGCGGTCAACGCCCTGATCGCCGATCCCGAAAAGGCGGAGCGCTACGGCCAAGCGGGACGGAAGCGCTGCATCGCGGAATTCTCCTGGGCGCGCATTGCAGAACAGACGCTGGAGATCTACCGGAAGGTGGCTTAGCTGGTGACGCCTTTGAGTTCGTCGCCCAGTGCGGCGGCTTCGTCGGGTGTCAGCTCGACGACGAGTCGACCACCGCCCTCCAGCGGTACCCGCATCACGATGCCGCGCCCCTCCTTGGTCGCTTCCAGTGGACCGTCTCCGGTCCGGGGCTTCATCGCCGCCATCGGGTGCTCCCTCCAGGTTCGAGCCGGCCCGCCGTCACGGACCTGGTGTGCGCCGGGTATGCCCGGCCAGCGGAATTCCAGCCATCCCCGGCATTGAACTGCAAATTCACCCCTCCATTGTTCCCTATCCGAGCCGACAGGTGTACATGACCTCCGGGTCGGCGTTTCAATCGGCCGTCGAAGGTACCCAGCATGTTCGCAGGTGATCGTCGACCATCCCGGTCGCCTGCATTAACGCGTACGCGGTAGTCGGCCCGACGAATCGGAACCCGCGCCGTTTCAATTCGCGTGCCATGGCTGTGGATTCCGCGGTTGTGGCCGGGACTTCGGAAGCGTCCGCGGGCCTTTGCGAGCGCAGCCGCGGCACCGGCGCGAACGACCACAGCAACTCGGAGAGGTCCTCGACGTCGGCAGCGGCACGCGCGTTGGCAATCGTCGCCTCGATCTTGGCGCGGTTGCGGACGATTCCTTGGTCGGCCATCAGCCGGGCCACGTCGGCATCGGTGTAGCGGGCGACCGTCTCGATGTCGAAGCCGGAGAAGGCGTGCCGGAAGTTTTCTCGCTTGCGCAGAATAGTCAGCCAGGAAAGGCCGCTTTGAAAGGCCTCCAGACTCATCCGCTCGAACAACGGCACCCGCCCGCGCAGGGGCCGGCCCCATTCCTGGTCGTGGTAGTCGCGGTAGAGGGCGAAGTCCGGGCCCGGCCGACCTAGCGCCCAGTCGCATCGGACCAGCCCGTCGTCGGGCAGCACGGTCATGTCGGCTCCTGGTCGTCGGCACCGTCGGCGCCGGGATCTGCGTCGTCGGCCCTGACACCGGCGGCGGCCGCGGCGTGCACCGACGAGAGTTGGCCGCGCAGCAGGTCGAGTTCCTGGCCGAGCCGGTCCAGCACCCAGTCCACCTCGCTGGTCTTGTAGCCGCGCAGCGTCTGGGTGAACTTCACCGCGTCGACGTCGGCGCCGGTGACACCCGAGGCGGGCAAGACCGTCGGCGTCGTCCCCCTGGGCAGCGGCGGTAGCGGCTCACCACGGCCGAACAGCAAACTGACCACACCGAACAACACGATGGCTACCAGGACGAGCACCACTACGTAGAGCAACACCAATGCCACGTCACCGATATTGCCTTATTAGTTCCGTGGCGACCCGCTGCGTCGGTCTTAGCGCGGAGGCCGCAGCGGTCTCTGGTGGCGACCCGCTGCGCCCGGCTCCGCCGCG
>NZ_DASPSP010000093.1:0-16770 GCF_035623875.1 Mycobacterium sp.
CGAGCAGCGCATCTCCGCGCCGTTCTTCCCCGGCTGCAAACTCGACATCAATTTGCCACCAAAGGATTTCAAGTTTGCCAAGGGCGAACCCTTCTGCGTGTGGACCTACACCCGCGGCGAAGAGAACCACAAAGCCGCCGCAGCAGCTCCCGATCCGCGTGCTAGCGCGATGAAAAAAATTCCCATCATTCCGGTGTCGTCCAGCTAGGACGGCGATGCCGCGCCGTCATTGACGAGCGGCAGCGTCCCCGCTCGCACGGCGTCGACGATCGACTCGGTCAGTTTCGAACACCCCAGGAACAGACCGCTTCTGCCGCATGGGGTGAGTTGAGCAGCGGCGCAACGTTCCTCGCAGCGAGCCAACGCCTCGGCGGTCCATTGCACACTCGTCTGGGTCCAGCTGCTCTTGCGGACCTGGACGCTCGCCCCGCAGTGCCGGCATGCCACTGGCATCATGGGCATGTCGTCGAGCCGGTTGTCAGTTTTCACGCGGAGACCGATCGGTGTCACACCGAACCTGCGCTGGCGGGCTGGGCCTGCATGTTCGCCTCGACCTCTTTCATCCAGGCTTCGTACGGGCGGGTGGTGTCCAGCTCGAACTCGAAGCGGTCCACCATGTCCGCTTGCACGTCGCCGACATCGACGTAGAACTGTTGGTACCACCGGCGCAACTGGTACACCGGACCGTCTTCCTCAACCAATAGTGGGTTGTCGATGCGCGTTTTATTTTTCCAGATCGCGACGTCTTGCTCGAAGCCGAGCTTGACGAAATCGCCGAGGCTAATCGCGGTCTGCATGGCGAGCTCGTCGGGCAGGGAATCCGATTTCTTGACGATGATCCCATATTGCAACACAAAAGAATTCGCATCGATCGGATAGTGGCAATTGATGAGTACTGTCTGGTGGTCGGCTTCCTCGTAGTGATAGGTCAGGTCGTCGATCATGAATGAGGGACCATAGTAGGACGCGACCGATGTAGTGCCGAGCATCCGTGCACCTTCGGTGCCACCGAGGTCGGGACGGCCCGCACTGTTCATGTACTGCGTGGCCACCTGCCCCTCGAAGATGTTCTTGAAGTGCGTGGGCAAGGAGCCATGAATGTAGAAGAAGTGGGCCATGTCGACGACGTTGTCTATGATTTCGCGGCAGTTGGTATTGACGATCGTCGTATACCAATGCCAGTCGGTCCACTCGTCACTGGTCGCACCCTCGATCCGCGGGATAGTCACCTCTGTTGGCGGCGGATTGCCTTGAGGGTCGTTCCACACGAACAACATTCCGTCTTGCTCTAAGGTGGTCCACTTCGTCGTGCGGGCCAGCCTGGGTGTCCGCTTGCTGTAGGGCACGCGCTTGCAACGGCCGTCACCGCCCCAGCGCCAATCGTGGAATGGGCACGCGATCTCATCGCCCTTCACCTCGCCCTCGGTGAGATCGCCGCCCATGTGACGGCAGTAGCCGTCAAGAGCGTTGATCTCGCCGTCTCCGCTTCGGAAGACCACCAGCTTTCGACCGAATGCATGAACAGCGTGCGGCTTGCCATCGCCGAACTCTTTGGTCAGGCCCAGGCAGTGCCAGCCGCGAGCGAATCGGGAAGGGGCCGCAGCGGCTTCGATCTCCCTGACGCCGTCAGTATTCGACTGCAATGTCATGTCGTTGTTGTACAACCGTTGGCCTGCGTATGGCGACGACCGTCCCGCTGGCAGGGAGAAAGCGGTTACGGTGCCGATTCCGCGGCCTACTGTCATCTCTGTGACGACTGTTCAGCCAGCCACAATTCCCGCTGGCATCCCGGTGCGCGACACGTTGGTCGACCTTCTCGTCGTGGGCTCCGGCACAGGTATAGCGGCAGCGTTGGCCGCCCACGAATGCGGATTGACGGTGTTGATCGTGGAGAAGTCGTCTTATGTGGGCGGCTCGACCGCTCGGTCGGGCGGCGCGCTGTGGTTGCCGGCGAGCCCGATCCTCGAGGAGAAAGGCGCCCGCGACACCACGGAGCGTGCTGAAGCGTACTTGCGATCCATCGTGGCCGGCACCGCGCCGACAGAGCGATCCACCGGCTACCTAAAGAACGTCACCGCAACGGTCGAGTTGCTGCGGCGCACCACACCGATACGGCTCACCTGGGCAAAGGACTATTCGGACTATCACCCCGAGGCGCTTGGCGGAACCGCCGGCGGCCGCACCTGCGAATGCCGACCATTGGACTCCGCGATCCTCGGTGCGCACCGGACCCGGCTGCGACCCGGGGTCATGGAGGTCAAGATCCCAATGCCCACCACAACCGCCGACTACCGGTGGATGAACCTGATGGCCCGGGTACCGCGGAAGGGAATCCCGACCATCGCCAAGCGCCTCGGCCAAGGAATCGGCGGTCTGCTGTTCGGCCGGCGCTATGTCGCCGGCGGGCAGGCCCTGGCCGCCGGGCTCTTTGCCGGTGCTCTGCGAGCCGGTATCCCGATCTGGACCGACACCGAGTTGCAGCGGTTGACCACCGATGGCGGGCGGGTCACCGGCGCAGTGCTGGGCCACGGCGGGCGCGAGGTCACCGTGACCGCCCGCCGCGGCGTCGTGTTGGCCGCCGGCGGGTTTGATCACAGCATGGCTATGCGGTGGAAGTTTCAGTCCGAATCCCTCGGCGAGCACATGAGCCTGGGAGCCGAGACCAACACCGGTGACGCGATCCACGCCGCTCAAGACCTCGGTGCCGCAATCGATCTGATGGATCAGGCCTGGTGGTTTCCGGCCGTGGCGCCGCTGCCTGGACGTTCGCCATCGGTGCTGCTGGCCGAACGGTCCCTGCCGGGTTCGCTGATCGTCGACCAGAACGGCACCCGATTCATCAACGAGGCAACGGATTACATGTCGTTCGGCCAGCTCCTGCTGGAACGGGAGCGCTCAGGCAGTCCGATCGAATCCATGTGGATCGTCTTCGACCAGCAGTACCGCAACAGCTATGTCTTTGCCGGCGAACTGTTTCCGCGCATGTCGATTCCGCGGTCATGGTATGCGGCCGGGATCGCCCACCGGTCGCATGACCTGGCTGAACTGGCCGACAAGATCGGTGTTCCCACGTCACGGTTCACCACTACCGTGACGCGGTTCAACGAAATGTCGCGAGCCGGACACGACGGGGATTTCCATCGCGGGAGCAGTGCCTACGACCGCTACTACGGCGATCCCACCATCAACCCGAACCCCAATCTGCGCGCGCTCGATAGGAAGCCCTTTTATGCGGTGAAGATGGTGCTCAGCGACCTCGGCACCTGCGGCGGTCTGCGAGCCGACGACCACGCCCGAGTGCTGCGTGAAGACGGCAGTGCCATCAAAGGCCTGTATGCAATCGGGAATACCGCGGCCAACGCGTTCGGGACCACGTATCCCGGAGCGGGCGCGACTATCGCCCAGGGACTGGTGTACGGCTACATCGCTGCCCGCGACGCGGCGAGGGCCTGATCAGTCCGGTTCCTCGGCGTCGGCCTTCTTTTCGATCTCGTACCAGAATTCCGGTGTGGGCCAAGGGATCTTGGTAGGTCCACCTTTTCCCGGCTGAGGGAACGCGGCTTCCGCCTCGTCAAGCTCCTTGATCATCTTCAAGGCCAGCTCCCGCTCGTTGGCGTAATAGCGCTCCGCCCACTGCAACGCGACGCGGGCGTATGCCCAGGACGGATCGGCGCTTGCCCACCGCGCATCCTTCGCGGCTTTTCGGTGCATCTCATCGGCATAAGCGACGTGTTCTTGCAGCAGCTCCTTCAGCCTCTCGGGTCTGGTGAGATGCCCCAACGTCACTCGTAACAGCGGGCCATGTTTGAGCGTTGGCGGGTCGACGGGCGCATCGTTCGCCCACTGGGTCACGGCGTCCAGCCCCTCGTCAGTGATCTTGTACAACCGGCGATTGCGGGTTCCGCCGGTGTTCTCGACGCGCGAGGTTACCAAGCCCAGCTTCTCCAGCTTCTTGAGTTCGGAATAGATGTGGCTGTAGGCCGGGCTGTCGTAGAAGAACCGCATGCTCCAGTCAATCCATTTGCGGATGTCATAACCCGAAAGCTCGTGCTCGTATGACAGCATGCCCAGCAGCGCCCAGCTGGTCGCCGCCAGATTCGGCTTGCCCGGTGAATCGCTGCCTGCCATTTCCCCAGGCTAACAAGCCGGGCCGGCTGGATATCGACCGTTCACCACTGGGTGGGACACGGCATTGCGGGCACGCATGCCGCCACGCACGCTGTGTCCGTGACATCGAATGGTGAACTGGTCATGCTCGAAACGGTATATCGGCCGTTGGCCGATTCGGTGCGCCGCCTCATCGATGCCACCATCAGAACGCAAGTCGACGCAGCGACCCTCACCGCCGCCAAAGAAAAGATCGATCGCGCCACTGAGAAATTAAGTGCGGAGCTGATGCCGGGTTCCTTCGGCGTGCGGCAAACCGGCGATGGTCAATCGATGGCATGGGGCAACGTAGTGATCGGTCTGCGCAACCCAGTCGCCCCTCCGCTCGCGATCAACCACGAAGCTAACGGACTGGTGTGGACCGAGTTCACTCTCGGCGCAGCCTACGAAGGACCACCGGGCCACGTGCATGGCGGAGTGTGCGCGATGGTGCTCGACCACGTCCTGGGCGCAACCGCGCACAAGCCTGGAAGGCCCGCAGTTACCGGCACTCTCAGCGTCCGATATCTGCGGGGCACGCCGCTCGGCCCGCTGCACGCAGAGGCACACGTCGAGCGTGTTGAGGGCGTCAAAACGTTCGCTAGCGGCCATATTGCCGATGCACAGGGCATCACCGTCCAGGCTGAAGGCGTGTTCCTCCACCCACGGGAGAGCTAGCTCCGGGCCGGAGCCAGCCGCTTGAGTGCCAGCCCACCTTCGAACGGTCGGTAGCCGAATGCGGCCGGGGCCCGATAACCGGTGTCCTCCAGCGGCGTCTGCACCTCGGCGACCGTCGGTCCGATCTTGGCGGCGACCGGTGCGAGCGCATCGAGGTCGAACCGGTACAAACGACCGGCGTTGCCGCCCAGAATCTTTCGGCACTCGTCCTCCGGCCTTTTATGCAAAGCCCAGCGGATCGCCAGCTTGGAGTGGGGCGTGAAGCCCTCCTCGTGCGGATAGTCGCTGCCCCACATGATGTGCTCCGGGCCCATGAAATCGATCATCCCCGAGTCGAACGGCGCCAACTCGCTGGCCAGATAACAGTTCCGCTGGACGTATTCGCTTGGTGTCATGGTCAGCTCGTCAACGGATGAGCCGCCGAACATCCCGTAGGTGCGGTTGTGAGCCTCGGATTTCATGGTGGGCACCATGGCGTCGAGCATGCCCAGTTGCCCCGGCACCCAAAGCGTGCCCTGCTCGGTCGGCACGAACCGTAAGGTCGGGTACCGCTCGAACACCCCGGCAAGGATCAAGTGTCCGAGCGTGCGGTTGGCCCATAGCGCCATCTCGGTGATCAGCACCGCGTTGGACGCCGGTTGGTCCATCGGCATCTCGGGGCTGCCGGCACCCGCGTGCTGTACCACCGTCAGATCCAGATCCGCGCACAGCGCCCAAAGCGGTTCGTAGCGGGTGTGGAAGAGCGGTGCGACGTTGGGATCACCCGGCGAGACCGGCGGGACGAGCACCCCGCCGAAGCAGCCATGCTCGGCACCCCAGCGAATTTCTTCCATCGCCAGCTCGACATCGTTGGGAAAGATCTGGATCAACCCGCGGCGACGGGTCGGGGCAAGCGAGCAGAAGTCGATCTGCCAGCGATTGTGGGCCTGCACACCCGCCCAACGCTTCTCGAGCTCGTCGCGAGTCCGCGGCAGGCTGATAGTGATGTTGGGGGTGGTCGGAAAGAACGGCGGAACGGTATTGGGCAACAGCACCTCGGCGGCCACCCCGTCGGCGTCCATGTCGGCAATCCGGAGCTCGCTATCCCAGTTCCGACTGGCGGTAGCGATGATCAGGTCATCGAACGGGCTGACGTAGGTCTTCGCCCAGGCATCGAACTCATCGTGCAGGGCCGCGGGCAGATAGGGCTTGTAGTCGCCGATATCCGCCCCCGCGTGGGTGTCCGTCGAGATGACGACATAGCGATCGATCGTGTCCCAAGTTGCAGGCATCGTTTCCTCCGGCGTTGTCGTATACGAGGCTAGCTTTCCGGATGGTCCGATGACCGCAAGATCTCCATCTCACTGAGCGGGCATCGATCGGATCATCGATGGCCGCCGCGACGCGGGAGCCGGGTCAGACCACTCCCCGTAGCCCGTCGGCACCGAATACCGGTTCCAGCATCGCCGTGAAGTCCGGGCCGCGCCGTAGCAGCTGCCCGCCGTCGACGTTGATGATCTGGCCGGTGATCCAGCCGGCCGCGTCGCTCAGCAGAAACATCGCCGCGTTGGCGATGTCTTCCACCTCGCCCACCCGCGGCAGCGGGGTGCAGATCCGGTAGTCCTCGCTGAGCTCCGGCGAGTCGGTGATCGGGGCGACCATGTCCGTGCGGATCAAGCCCGGCCGGATGCTGTTGACCCGCACCCAGGATGGGCCCAGTTCGTCGGCGGCCAGCATCATCAGGTGGTCGAGGCCCGACTTGGTCACCCCGTAGGCGCCGAACCAGCGGTGGGTGTTGCTGGCCGCGATCGACGAGATACCGACGAACGACCCGCCACCGCCGCGTACCAGTTCGCGGGCGGCGTGCTTGAGCACGTACATGGTGCCGTTGATGTTGAGGTCGACGGTGCGTCGCCACGCCTCCGAGTCGATCTGGGTGATCGGTCCGATGGTCTGCGATCCGCCCGCACAATGCACCGCGCCGTGCAGCCGGCCATGCCATGCCGTGGTGGCGTCGACGGCGCGCGCGACCTCTTCTTCGTTGGTGACGTCGGCAGGCTCATATCGGATCGCGCCGCCACTCGCCTTAACCGCGTCGATCTCCTGGGCAGCGGCCGCCAGCCGATCGGAGTTCCGGCCGACGATCATGACTGCGGCCCCGGCGGCTACTAACCCGGCGGCCACCCCCTTACCGATTCCACTGCCACCGCCGGTGACCAGGTAGGTCCGGTCTTCGAACGAAAGCTGCACGCCAGCCCCTTCACAGCCAAACTGAAACAGGTTCTAGCAATCGAACCATGCGCCCGTCGCGGGGCTACGGGGTGTCGCGGCGGGCCAGTTTCGACGGCTTTGCCGTGCGCCAGTCCTCCACATCGGGCGGCAGTCCGATCGGGTACCTGTTCTCGTTGTGCGCCGCCCAGTGGGCATGGCCCAGCTCGTGGATGTGGAATGCGTGGCGCAGCGCCTCGGTGAAACCCATCGCGTCCGAGGCCGCGTTGACCGAGTCCTTGATAAGCAGCGCCGCCATCGTGGGCCGCTCGGCGATGCGCCGCGCGAACTCCAGGGTCTTGTCCTCCAGTTCGTCCAGCGGAAAGACCTTCGATACCATCCCGAGCCGGTAAGCCTCGTCGGCGTCCAGCGAATCACCGGTCAGCAAAAGCTCTTTGGCTTTGCGCGGGCCGAATTCCCAAGGGTGCGCGTAGTATTCGACACCGGGCATGCCCATGCGGACACCGACGACGTCGCTGAACTTCGCATTGTCGGCGGCGACGATCAGGTCACAGGCCCAGATCAGCATCAAACCCGCGGAGATCGCGTTGCCCTGCACCTGCGCAATGGTGATCTTGCGCAAATCGCGCCAACGGCAAGTGTTTTGGAAGAAATAATGCCATTCCTGAAGGTACGTTTTCTCCGCAACCGGATCGCGGGTGGCGCCGTTTATCCGGAAACTCGGCAGCTGCGCCGGTCCGGGCGCCCGCTCCGCCAATGCCAACTCCGAACCCAGGTCGTGGCCGGCAGAGAAATTCCGACCGCGCGCGGCCAGGATCACCACGCGAACGTCGTCGTCGGCCTCGGCGCGCAAGAACGCCTCGTCGAGTTGAACAAGCAGCCCACGGCTCTGGGCGTTGTGCGCGTCGGGCCGGTTGAGCCAGATCCGGGCGATACGGCCCTCGTCGAGCGTTTCGTAGGCCACCAGCTCTTCAGACTTCCCGTCAACCACGCTGGTGCCCACCTCGTTGGGGACTGCCATTCGCCACCTCACTCGCCTTGGTTAGACGCTTACACATTACGGCCAGCACGTAACGCATCCGTCGGCGGGTTGTTCCCTGGCTAGAACGTTGCCGAGCAAGGTGAAACATCGTTCGGATCGAACTCTGCCGGTAGGAACAAATCAACCTCTCAGCGATTGGCGCGCCGATTAGCCCACCCCACGCCCAGGCACGGACATTAACCGTGTCCAAAACTTGAGGCAATTGGAAATTAATTCGTGGACGCGATTGTCTTCCCGCTTAAAGTGGGTTTATTAGATCGGCGGGCGACGAATGATGTCGCTCAAACGAGTAGGAGACGAGAAGTGAAGATCACCACGATGACAAAGAAGTCAGTCGCGGCGGTGGCCATCGCGACGATTGGCATCGCCAGCGCCCCGGTTGCGTCGGCGGCTTATCCCATCACCGGCAAACTTGGCAGCCAGTTAACGATGACTGATTCCGTCGGCCAAGTCACCCTCAACTGGACGGTCAGCAACCTCCAGCCCAGCTCCGATGTGCTGCAGGGTTACGCCGTAGCCGGCAAGCTCTGGGAAGCCACCGCCACGGTCAACGCCGTCTCGGGTCCCGTCACCCCGGCCATTTCGCAATTCAACGCCGTCGCCCCCAACCAAGCCATCTACCGGGTTTTGTGGCAAACCGCTAGCCCGACCAACATCAGCGGGGCCACCATCCCGCAAGGCGCACAAGCGACCGGCAAAATCCACTTCGACGTCACTGGTCCACCGCCGACCACCGTCACAATGAACAACGGAATGGAAGACCTCCTCATTTGGGGGCCATAGACAGGCATCCATAGGAGAGCCAAGAGGCAACTCGCCCGGAGGTCACCTCCACTTCCCCAGTATGGCCTGCATCGTCCCAGGCCAGACCAGCCGGCTGCGGCTGTATACGCACTTCGCATACAGTTATGTCATGCCCGCTAAATCTGATCATCACGACATCGACGATGTGCAACCGCTGACTGACAGCACCGCAAGCCAGGCCAGGCGCGTAGTAGCGGCCTACGCGAACGACGCCGACGAATGCCGCATCTTCCTATCGATGCTCGGTATTGGGCCGGCGAAAATCGAGGTCTAATGCCCCCCGCCAGGGGCTCGGGCTCGAAGGGATCTGCCCTAGGAGAGTCCGACTTCGTGGTGGTGGCCAACCGGCTGCCGATCGACATGGAGCGGCTGCCCGACGGGAGCACCACGTGGAAGCGCAGCCCCGGCGGGTTGGTCACCGCGCTGGAGCCGCTGCTTCGCCGCCGTCACGGGGCCTGGATCGGTTGGCCGGGAACTGTCGACGACGACGTCGACACCGAAGATGCGCCGATCGTGAAGGACGATCTGCGGCTTCACCCGGTACGACTGTCCGCCGACGACGTCGCTGAGTACTACGAGGGATTTTCCAACGCCACGCTGTGGCCGCTCTACCACGACGTCATCGTCAAACCGATCTACGAACGGGAATGGTGGGATCGCTACGTCGAGGTCAACCGCCGTTTCGCCAAGGCCGCATCCCGCGCCGCCGCCCGGGGGGCGACCGTCTGGGTGCAGGACTACCAGTTGCAGCTGGTGCCTGCGATGCTGCGCGAACTGCGACCCGATCTGACCATCGGCTTCTTTCTGCACATCCCGTTCCCGCCGGTCGAGCTGTTCATGCAGATGCCCTGGCGCACCGAAATCGTGGAAGGACTGCTTGGCGCGGACCTGGTCGGATTTCATCTGGCCGGCGGCGCCCAGAACTTCCTGATTCTGTCGCGACGCCTCCTCGGCGCGAGCACGTCCCGGGGTTCGGTCGGCGTGCGGTCGCGATTCGGCGAGGTGGAGCTCGACGGCCGCACCGTTCGAGTGGGCGCCTTCCCTATTTCCATCGACTCGAGCGAACTCGACCACAAGGGCCGTGACCGCAACATCCGCAAGCGGGCCAAGGAGATCCGGGCCGAGATCGGCAACCCCCGCAAGGTTCTACTCGGTGTCGACCGGCTCGACTACACCAAAGGCATAGACGTGCGGCTCAAGGCGTTTGCCGAGCTGCTCGCCGAGGGCCGCGTCAAAGGCGAGGACACCGTGCTGGTCCAGCTCGCCACGCCCAGCCGCGAACGTGTGGAGAGCTATCAGCTCCTACGCAGCGATATCGAGCGCGAGGTCGGCCACATCAACGGCGAATACGGCGAAGTCGGCCATCCGGTGGTGCACTACCTGCACCGCCCGGTTCCCCGCGACGAACTCGTCGCCTTCTTTGTAGCCAGCGACGTCATGCTGGTCACCCCGCTGCGGGACGGGATGAACCTGGTGGCCAAAGAGTACGTCGCTTGCCGTAGCGATCTCGGCGGTGCGCTGGTACTCAGCGAATTCACCGGTGCCGCAGCCGAACTCGGACAAGCCTACCTGGTCAATCCGCATGACACCGAAGGCGTCAAAGACGCGATCGAGGCGGCGCTGAACCAAACAGTCGAGGAGGGCCGGCGCCGGATGCGGGCCTTGCGACGCCAGGTACTCGCCCACGACGTCGACCGTTGGGCCCGATCGTTTCTCGACGCGCTGGCCGAGGCGCATCCAGAGGGCCGTTGAATCGGTGGTGCGGCCGCAGGTGCCCTGAGTCTCGTGATCCGGATTATCACTCCATTAACCCGGTCGCCGCGAAATTCCGTTCCGGCTCACGCCCAGCAAAATAATCCTGCAGCGTGGCGCTGAGCTGACCGGGGTCCCATGCCTGCGCGTCTGCGGTGAACCGATGCTCGACGCTGGGTGCCGACACCAGTGTCACTTGCGGGCCGTACACGATGAAAACCTGGCCGTTGACGGCGCTGGCCGCAGGGGATGCCAGGAAGCGCACCAGGGTGACCACGTGCTCAGGCGAGAGCGGGTCGATTTCGCCGTCACCGATCTCGGGGGCCTCCCCGAAGACATCGGCCGTCATCGCCGTCCGGGCCCGCGGACAGATCGCGTTTGCGCAAACTCCGTAGCGTCCCAGCGCCCGCGCCGCCGTCAGGGTCAGCGCCGTGATGCCAGCCTTGGCGGCGCCGTAGTTGGCCTGCCCCACCGGACCCACCAGCCCCGCCTCCGACGACGTGTTGACAATGCGGCCGTAGACCGAACCGTCGGTGGCCTGCTTCGCTTTTTGCCGCCAATAGGTGGCCGCGTTGCGGGTCAGCAGAAAATGGCCGCGCAGGTGCACGGCGATCACCGCGTCCCATTCCTCGTCGGACATGTTGAACAGCATCCGATCGCGCGTGATACCTGCGTTGTTCACCACGATGCTCAAGCCGCCCAGCCCGTCGGCGCAGCTGACCAGCTCGTCGGCGGTCGCGCGTTGACTGATGTCGCCTGGGACCGCCAGCGCTTTTGCACCAGAAGCAGCGCCGGCGGCGGTGATCTCGTCGATGACGTCGGAAGCATCCAGCGCTGCGGCGATGTCGTTGACCACGACAGTGGCACCGGCACGGGCTAAGCCGATCGCTTCGGCGCGGCCCAGCCCGGCGGCCGCACCGGTCACCACCGCGACCTTTCCGGACAGATCGGTCGCTTTCGTGCTGCTAGTCAATTTATGAATACCTCTAGTCTTCGCGTTTGAGGGCGGCCCGCGGGCATTCGGCGATCGCCTGCTCGGCCAGCGCCTCCCGATCGGCCGGAATCGGGTCGGTCTTTACTACCGCGTAGTCCTCGTCGTCGAGGTCGAAGATATCCGGCGCGATTCCCAGGCACACCGCGTTGCCTTCGCAACGGTCGTGGTCGACTATCACCCGCACGGCGTCCTCCTTGAATGTGGGCTGTGAGTAGGTATGACCCACCATACGACCAGCTGCGAACGGGTTCGGCGGGACGGTCGCTGGACCCTCAGACTAGAACGTGTTACAACCAGGGTGGCGAATGGGTAGCCGTTGGTTCAGGCTGCCGCGCAATACACCTACGAGGAGGAGGGTGACCGGAATGCGCATCAGTTATACGCCTGAGCAGGAGGAGCTGCGTCGCGAACTGCGCTCGTACTTCGCCAAGCTGATCACCCCGGAACGCCGCGAGGCGTTGAGTTCGACGTCCGGCGAGGTCGGCGAGGGCAACGTCTACCGCGAGACGGTCGCACAGATGGGCAAGGACGGGTGGCTCACCCTGAACTGGCCCAAGGAGTACGGCGGCCAGGACCGTTCCCCGATGGACTCGCTTATCTTCACCGACGAGGCCGCGATCGCCGGTGCGCCGGTGCCGTTCCTGACCATCAACAGCGTCGCGCCGACCATCATGGCCTTCGGTAGCGAGGAACAGAAGAAGTTCTTCCTGCCCAAGATCGCTTCCGGGGATCTGCACTTCGCGATCGGCTACTCCGAACCCGGCGCCGGCACCGACCTGGCCAACCTGCGGACCACCGCGGTGCGCGACGGCGACGACTATGTGGTCAACGGCCAGAAGATGTGGACCAGCCTGATCCAGTACGCGGACTACGTCTGGCTGGCAGTGCGCACCAACACCGAAGCCAAGAAGCACCGCGGCATTTCGGTGCTGATCGTCCCAACCACCGCTGACGGCTTCTCCTGGACGCCGGTGCACACCATGGCCGGGCCCGACACCAGTGCCACTTATTACTCCGATGTCCGCGTCCCGGTGGCCGACCGGGTCGGTGAGGAGAACGGCGGCTGGAAGCTGGTCACCAACCAGCTCAACCACGAGCGCGTCGCGTTGGTGTCGCCGATGCCGATCATCATGGCGCTCAGCCAGGTTCGGGAGTGGGCGCAGAACACCAAGGACGCCGGCGGCGCCCGGCTCATCGATTCGGAGTGGGTGCAGCTCAACCTGGCCCGAGTGCACGCCAAGGTCGAGGTCCTCAAGCTGATCAACTGGGAGCTGGCGTCGTCGGACGCAGCCGCGCCTTCACCGGCGGATGCCTCGGCAGCCAAGGTGTTCGGCACCGAGCTGGCCACCGAGGCCTACCGCCTGCTGATGGAGGTGCTGGGCACCGCGGCGACCGTTCGTCAGGATTCACCCGGAGCGTTGCTGCGGGGCCGGGTCGAGCGGATGCACCGGGCCTGCTTGATCCTGACCTTCGGCGGCGGCACCAACGAAGTGCAGCGCGACATCATCGGCATGGTGGCCTTAGGCCTGCCCCGAGCCAACCGCTAACCTTTCTAGCCCAAAAGGACTTTGGATCATGGACTTTTCGACCACCGAAGCGGCGCAGGATCTCGGCGATCTGGTCAACACGATCGTCGACTCGGTGTGCACGCCGGAGCACCAACGTCAACTCGACGGTCTGGATCTGGGGGCACCTCCCGCCCGAAGGGCAGGGGGACGCTTTGATCGCGAGCTGTGGAGCAAGCTCATCGACGCCGACATCCTCTCCACCGCTGCGCCGGAGTCGGTGGGCGGGGGCGGTTTTGGGGTGCTCGAGCAGACCGCGGTACTCGTCGGCCTCGGCCGGCAACTCGCGGCCGTCCCCTACCTGGACTCCGTCGTTTTGGCCGCGGGCGCGTTGGCCCGGTTCGGTTCACCGCAACTTCAGAAGCAGTGGGGCGAAGCCGCGGTGAGTGGCACCAAGATCCTGACGGTCGCGTTGGACGGCGAAATGGGCGACGGCCCGGTGCAGGCCGCGCGTTCCGGTGACGGCTACCGCCTGACCGGAACCCGCACCCAGGTGGCCTACGGACCGGTGGCCGACGGGTTCTTGGTGCCGGCCGAAACCGATTCCGGTACTGCCGTTTTCCTGGTTGCTGCCGGCGACCCGGGAGTCTTCGTGACGGCGCTGGATACCACCGGGCTGGGCAGCGTCGGGCAGCTCCGACTGGACGGGGTCGAGGTGGATGGCCAACGAGTGGTCGGCGGCGAGGACGTGGTCAGCTGGATCGCCACGCTGGATGTGCTGGGCCGCAGCGCCTTTCAGCTCGGAGTCCTAGACCGTGGGCTACAGTTGACCGCTGAATACGCTCGCACTCGTGAGCAGTTCGACCGCCCGATCGGCAGCTTCCAGGCGGTGGGGCAACGGCTTGCCGACAGCTACATCGACGTCAAGGGATTGCGGCTGACGCTCACCCAGGCCGCCTGGCGGCTCAGCGAGGACCTGCCCGCCGACACCGAGGTCGCCACCGCGGCATTCTGGGCGGCCGACGCCGGACATCGCGTGGCGCACACCATCGTTCACATACATGGCGGCGTCGGCATCGACACCGACCATCCGGTGCACCGTTACTTCCTGGCCGCCAAGCAGACCGAGTTCGCGCTGGGCGGCGCCACCGGAGCGCTGCTGCGCATCGGTCGGGAACTGGCCGACACCCCCGCCTAGCCTAACCGTGACCGAGGCGCTCCCAACCGTCGTCGACTTGCTGCGACCGCTCGTCGATGTCGACGATCGGGGCGTCTACTTCGAGGATTCGTTCGTCAACTGGCGTGATCATCTTCGGCACGGTGCTGCGTTGGCGGCGACGCTGCGCGAGCGGCTTGACCCGGGCCGGCCGCCGCATGTCGGGGTGCTGCTGGAGAACACGCCGTTTTTCTCCGCGGTCTTGGTCGCCGCCGGGATGTCGGGAATTGTCCCGGTGGGCCTCAACCCGGTGCGCCGCGGCGCGGCGCTCGCCCGAGACATCAACCACGCGGATTGCCAGCTGGTACTGGCCGACTCGAATTCCGCTGCGACGCTGGGCGATATCGACCATATTAACGTCGACGCCGCAGAATGGGCCGAGGAGGTAGCCGCGCACCACGACGCCGAGGTGCGTTTTCCGTCCGCCGAGCCCGCCGATCTGTTCATGCTGATCTTCACCTCGGGCACCAGCGGTGATCCCAAGGCGGTGATGTGCAGCCACGGCAAAGTCGGGATCGCCGGCGTGACGATGACCGAGCGATTCAGTCTCGGCCCTTCCGACGTCTGTTACGCGTCGATGCCGCTGTTTCATTCCAACGCGGTGCTGGTCGGATGGGCGGTGTCGTTAGCCTGTCGTGGCTCAATGGTGTTGCGGCGCAAATTCTCTGCGTCCGGATTTCTGCTGGACATCCGCCGCTACGGCGCCACCTACGCCAACTACGTCGGCAAACCGTTGTCCTATGTGCTCGCCACACCCGAGCGTCCAGACGACGCCGACAATCCGCTGCGTGCGGTGTACGGCAACGAGGGGGCGCCGGGCGACATCGAGCGTTTCGCGGACCGGTTCGGCTGCGTTGTCATCGACGGCTTCGGATCGACCGAGGGCGGGGTGGCGATCAGCCGCACACCGGATGCCCCGGCGGGCGCACTGGGTCTGCTGCCCGATGGCATCGAGATCGTTGACGTCGACACCGGTCAGCCGTGCCCAGTCGGTGTGATCGGTGAGCTGGTGAATACCGGTGGCCCAGGGCGTTTCGAGGGCTACTACAACGATGCCGAGGCCAATGCGCAGCGGATGAAAGGCGGCGTCTATCACAGCGGCGACTTGGCTTACCGCGACGAGGCCGGCTATGCGTATTTCACCGGCCGGCTCGGCGACTGGCTGCGCGTCGACGGGGAGAATCTTGGGACCGCGCCCATCGAGCGGGTGCTGCTGCGCCATCCGGACGTGACCGAGGTAGCGGTCTATGCGGTGCCGGATCCGGCCGTCGGCGATCAGGTGATGGCCGCGATGGTGTTAGCACCTGGGGCCCAGTTCGACGCGGACAAATTCCGCGCGTTCCTGGCCGAGCAGACCGACCTCGGCCCCAAGCAGTGGCCGTCGTACGTTCGGGTCGGCACGACGCTGCCGCGCACCGCGACCTTCAAGGTGATCAAGCGGCAGCTCTCCGCCCAGGGCCTCGACTGCGCCGATCCGGTGTGGCCCATCCCGCGGTAGACCTCAATCCTCCATGCCCAGAATGCGTGCCGCATTGCCGTACAAAAACTTCGGCCACACGGCGTCGCGGAAGGGCACGTTGGGCATCTCGGTGAAGATTCGCTCTAGCGTCAGCCCCATCGGGAAGTATCCGGCGTAAAGCACCTTGTCCGCGCCGCGGGTGTTGGCGTAGTCGACGATCGCCTTGGGGTAATACTTGGGCGCGAATGCCGACGTCGAGTAGTACAGGTTCGGCCACTTCAACATCAACTTGACGGCCAGGTCCTCCCATGGCTCACACCCGTGACGAGTTACGAAGACCAGATCGGGAAAGTCGAACATCACGATGTCGATGCGCGCAACGTCCTGAGGTGCGAACGGCACCCGCGGCCCGGGCACCCCGGCGCACACGAAGATCGGTATGCCCAGCTCGGCACATGCGGCGTAGATCGGATACATCTTCGGGTCGTCGATCGGCACCTGCGGGAAGGTGCCCGCGGGGAACACCGAGGTGGCCCGGATGCCGAACTCGTCGTGCTCTCGGTGAATGGCTTTCACCGACCCCATCACGTCGTTGGGATCGCGTACCGCCCCCGACGGCACGAACCGATCGGGATACTTTCTCAGCGCCAATTGGGAAGTCTCGTCGACGACGCCGATCATGCCCTTCTGGATTCCGAAGCGGTCCATCTCGTGCAGCGTCACCCCGACGGGATCGGTGGTCGGCAGATCTTTCGGTACCCCTTTGAACATGTATTCAACGGGGAATTCGAACTTCTCCCGCGACTCCCGGTCCTTGGTCTGCTCGCGGATGAAGTCGTACTGACCAGAGCCCTGGTGGGGAAAGCCGATCATCGTGTCGAACACCGGCAACCCGGCACAGCCAGCCATAAGGTCCTCCGAATCCGAGTCGCTCGCGCCTTTCGGTGCTCACCAGGTTGAAACAAG